>DYJH01000001.1:14200-62570 GCA_020723255.1 Desulfonema limicola
ATTAATGGGATAGCTAAAGAAAATATCTCTAAAGCAGATGTTTCCAAGATAGCGCTTGAAAAACCGGTAAAAATAGAAAGCAGAACTGATGAATTGCCGATGGATGTGAAAACGTCCATAGACCATATTATAGAAAGAGCGGTAGCGCCTGGTGAAAAGTTTGAACTCAAATTGATCGGGCCGTCTCTTACAATGCTTAAATCGGGAAATTTAAAGATAGAAAAGAAAATAGATAACATCGGTCAAAATTCTGAAGGCAACAACGTTACTGATTCGGTAAAAAAAGCCGAGAAGAAAATTTTTGATCAGGGCAATGAGAATATCAGAAATTATGATTTAGCACGACGGGAGAGTATGAATAAAATTTCAGATGCTAATGAAACGCCTTCTAATAAAAAGGATGCCAATTCCGAAAAAGACCCGAAAGATATAAAGGCAAAAAATACTGATATTATTCATGATGGAGCTTCTTCAATTAAGTTTGAAACTTTGTCATCAGTATTGAAGATCCGGTCTGCCGATAACCTGCCACCGGCAAATACGATAGAAATGTTGGGGAAACAGATTTCAAACTCTGTAGCAAGGGGAGATAAGGTTATCAGTCTGCAATTAACTCCTCCTGAGCTTGGCACCATTAAATTATCAATAGAGATCAAAGACAATTCATTACGAATAGGAATGCTGACAGAAACTTCTACAGCAAAGGAAATTCTGCTTACAAACTCAAATGATTTGAAACATGTACTTGCTAATTATGGCATAAAACTGGACAGACTCGATGTGCTGGTCAATCCTAATTCGGGGCATTCCCTAACAGATTCAAACTATGGGTTCGGTCAGGAATATAAGCAGCATAAGGAAACCGGCAGCAGCCTGCTTTCAGACGCTGATGCTAAAGAAGATATTTCTCCTGATTTTACAAAAAGAGCGGTTAAAAACTATTTAGTGGATTTAACGGCATGATAAAATATAGCAAAACCCTGAAAACATAAATAAGAGAGGTGGTTATGATATTAGACTCAATAGGAAAAAACTATGCCCCATCAAGCGCTGCCAGCAACAATTCGCCGGCGTCTGCAAATGCTAACATGCAAATGGGTGAAAATGATTTTTTAAAATTACTGGTTACCCAGCTTAGGTATCAAGACCCGTTAAACCCTATCCAAAACCAGGATTTTACTGCTCAATTGGCGCAGTTCAGCAGTCTTGAGCAGCTAACCAACATGAATTCAACACTTTCTGAAATGCAAAGTTCTCTAACGTCAAATAAAAATGATAACATCTTAGATTATATTGGTAAAACAATCATAACAAGCGATGGTAATACCGGAGAAGTAACCGGCATCAGTTATAAGGACGGCAATCCATACCTGATGGTAGGCGAAAACAAGGTATCACCGGATAATATTTTGGAAATCAAATAAAATAATAACAAACAATAAGGAGGAAAACGTATGTCAATATCAAGCGGACTTTTTTCAGGAATAAGCGGGCTTAACGCCATGGGAAACGAAATGACGGTTATAAGCGATAATATTGCCAATGTAAACACTGTAGGTTTTAAAGAAAGCAGAGTAACTTTTCAGGACGTTTTGAGCCAGACAGTTGCAACGACCACAGGTTCTGCGCAGGTGGGACGCGGTACCTCTCTTGCGGATATTTCAAGCAGTTTTTCGCAGGGATCTTTTGAATCCACAGATTCAAGCACCGATCTTGCCATAGGCGGATCAGGCTTTTTTACTTTAAGAGATGACGATTCTTCCAGCAACAATGTTTATTATTCAAGGGCAGGAGAATTCCGGTTCGATAAAGACGGCAATTTTGTAAATCCTGCAAATTATATTGTTCAGGGTTGGAAACTAAATGAGATAACCGGACAGGATGAGGGATCATTAACAGACATAAAATTATCTTCATTTACATCATCCCCGACCGAAACAGATAAAATGTCAATGATTATGAATCTTAACTCCGGATCAGTCGACAGTTCGGCCAGCGGGGAAACCACGAACATAACCGGAGCGGCAAGTAGTGGGGCGCCTAATCTTATCCGCATTACGGCAACAGGGCATGGTTATCAGACAGGCGATACGGTCAATATATCAGGGGTTGTCGGGACAACAGAAGCAAACGGAACATGGGTTATAACACGCATCGATGCCGATACTTTCGATTTGGAGGGAAGTACGTTTGCAAACGCTTATACATCGGGCGGCGCTTCAAACTTACCCAATACAGCCCTTTCTTCGGTATGGAACGGATCTGCTTCTGACGGCATATACCTTCCGGATGACAAATACTCATACCAGACAGCTCTTAAGGTGTATGACTCTCTTGGCAGTACCCATGATATAACAATATATTTTGATAAAGGCTCGTCGACCACCGATCCGGTATGGGAATATATCGTAACAGTAAATCCTACAGAAGATTTAAGAACAGTTGCCGATGCGACTCAGAAAGGGCTTTTGGCCAGAGGAACCATAGAATTCAACGGAACATCAGGGGTTATCTCCGGAGGCGCTAGCAGTATAACCTGTTCGCTGAACGACGGAGACGGCACATGGACGGCTCTGACCAATAACGATGCCATTGATAACGGAGGATATTTTGTATTTAATCCCGAATTTATAGCTGATTCTGAAATGGGCATCAAACTTGATTTCGGAGCCCGTTTCAACGGCACTACGTGGGCAAACGACGCCTTAACCACAACACAGTATGCTACTGCCTCAACCACAACCTTTCAGTCGGCAAACGGGTATGGAGCTGGCGCTCTTCAGTCGGTAAGCGTTGCCACAGACGGTGTTATTACCGGCAAATATTCGAATGGCCAGGTGCTTCCTCTATACAGGTTGGCACTGACAAAGTTTACGAATGATCAGGGATTGTATAAAGTCGGGGGCAGTCTTTTCAGCCAAACATTATTAAGCGGAGAACCGACCACCGGTAAACCCGGCAGAGACGGGTATGGAAGTCTCTCTCCCAATTCTCTTGAACAATCGAATGTTGATCTTGCAACGCAATTTGTCAGAATGATTACCACACAGCGAGGTTACCAGGCAAATTCCAAAACCATTACGACTATCGATCAGATGTTGTCGGATCTGATTAATTTGAAACGATAGATCTGTTCCAAAGTAGGGCGGTTGCCAATATCTTGACATCCGCCCTATTCTTTGACAACAACGCCCCGCAAGAAATAGCAATCCTTCTCCCCAGCCGCTTATATATAACATAATGTAATTTCAAGCCTATTTTAAGTTATTAAATATCTCCCCGAACTTTGCCTTATTGGCATAAAGGTTGCTCAGCATCATAAGCGAGGACTGATTTTGATTAGTTTTTATGTGATCATCAAACTTAAATGAAGTTGTAAGATATTATGGATATAGCAACGATATTGGGTATTTTTTCAGCGTTCGGGCTTGTATTTATCGCCATTTTCATTGGAGGAGGAATTAAACTTTTTATAGATGTGCCGGCATTAATGATTGTTGCTGGAGGCACGCTAGGGATTGCAATGATTAATTATCCTCTAAGCCAGATTCTTGGTGTTTTCAAAGTGGTAAAAAATGCATTTTTTACCGATAACACAGCGAGCGAGGGGCTTATTCGCATGTTTGTCGGTTTTGCCAACAAAGTGAGACGGGAAGGGCTGCTCGCACTGGAAGAAAATCTTGCCATATTGAAAGACGAGTTTTTGAAAAAAGCTATTCAACTTTCAATAGATGGTCTGGAGCCGCGTGAGATAAAAAATATTTTGGAAACAGAAATTGATTTTATACGAAGCCGCCACAGTCTGGGGGCAGAAATCTTTACAACCATGGGAACCTTTGCGCCTGCTATGGGCATGATAGGTACTCTGATCGGGTTGATTCAGATGCTTCAGTCTATGGATGATCCTGGCAAAATTGGGCCTTCTATGTCTGTTGCCCTGGTTGCTACTTTTTACGGATCTATCATGGCCAATATTATTTGCCTTCCTATTGCCGGAAAATTAAGGACAAGAAGCAAGGAGGAAATACTGACCAAAGAGATGGTAATTCAAGGTGTTCTGTCTCTTTCAAATGGTGATAATCCAAAAATTCTCGAAGAGAAACTAAATGCATTCATACCGGGCAGCCGGCGATAGCAGTGAGTTTATGAACGGAACAAGGAAAAACAGCGGGCATGATATGGCAAGAGAAGTCGTAATGTCTATAACGATCTCATTGTTTATAATTATTATGACATTTTTTATTTTGCTCAATTCCATGTCTATAGTTGATCAAAACAAAAAACGTGCAGCAATAGAGTCTCTGGCTAACTCGTTTGGAAGATCTTCGGATAATTCATTTTCTTCTTCGCTTCCAGAGGCCGGACAAAAGAAAAACACTGAAAGGCTCATGGCCGGGATAAATAAAAATATAAACGAGGATGTTGATATGAAAACCGGAACAAACAGAGAAGTACTTACGATAGGAGAAAAAGCTCTGTTTTATCCGAACAGGCACGAGCTTAAACCTGAGTCATTCGCTCTGCTGAAAAAAGTGGGGGATTTTATCAATCAGGGAAACCATCCGGTTTTGATCGTAGGGCATACGGACAATCGTGATGCACAGGAAAAGAAATATAGTTCCAACTGGGAACTTTCAAGTTTGATGGCCGTTCAAATACAAAAATATTTCATAAAAGAATGCAAGATTAAGCCCGACAGAATAACAGCTTACGGAGATGGAAGTCAGCAGCCGGCGGCTTCAAATGATACTCCTGAATCCAGACAGAAAAACAGAAGAATTGAAATAATATTAATAGGCGATTTGCCAATTAAAAGGGTGTATTCCGAATCGCCGTCCGGAAACTTTACATATAAGAGATTTAGCTTCAATGTTTACTGATATGAGAAGAAACAGAATAGAAACAAATGACGATACCGCCATAAAACCAGTTGCATGGAAGGTGACATTCACTGATCTTATCATGCTTATCACTAGTTTTTTTATCATGGTGTTTACAATGTCTTCAATAAACCAGAAATCTCTTAAAGACACTTTCAATTATTATAAAAAAGCGATCGATGGGTCAGCACATTCCGGCTACAAAAGATATGCGGCGTACGGAAATATTAAAGCAGCTCTTAAAAATATCAGCAGTTCTATCGACATAAAAGAAGATGAAAGAGGGATTGTGTTGTCAATTCATGAAAACATGCTTTTTGAGCCCGGAAAATCCACAATAAAAAAAGAAAACTACCGGATACTTGATTGTATTGCTGATGCAATTGATTCCTGCTCGAATGAAATTATAGTCATGGGCCATACCGATGATTTGCCTGTGCAGGTCGGAGAATACGAGTCTAACTGGGAAATGTCGATATATAAAGGTCTTTCTGTTCTAGATTACTTTGTTAAGAACAAGAATATGCCTCCCAGCCGGTTTCATGCCGGCGGCTATGGTGCGTTTCGTCCGTTGTTTCCCAATAACAGCTCCAAAAACAGGTCTCTTAACAGAAGAGTCGAAATAATATTCAAACATAAAGAGGTATAGCATATGGCGGAAGATATTAAAAACAATGAGGAAGCAAAGAAGGAGGAAAGTCCGGATAAACCCATCGGAAAACCAATGATCAAGTGGATAATTATAGCATGCGCAGTTTTGGTTATCGGGATAGCCGGATTTTTCGGGTGGACTATTTTTTCTAAGAAAGGAGCAGATAATAGTCATAAAACGGAGGCACACGAAGCCGAGGCAAAACAAAGTGGTGAAGAAGCCCGGGCTGTATATCCGTTTGACGCTTTTATAGTAAATCTTATGGACAGCTCAGGATCCGGTAAAAAATAACTTAAAATGGAGCTTGAGGTTGTAGGAGAAACGGGAATGAAGAAAGTGGAAACCTATAAAACTCAACTTAAAGACACTATTTTAATGCTGCTTTCCAGCCGGTCCTTTGAAGAAATTAGCACTGTTGAGGGAAAGCTGGATTTGAAGCAGAATCTTTTAGCCCGCATCAATCAGGCTCTTGGCGAAAATGTCGTTTCAAGAATATACTTTACAGAATTTGTTGTGCAATAGAGAAACCTATGGCGAATATCTTATCACAAGATGAAGTTGATTCCCTATTAGGCGGAATAGACGAGGGAAGCGTTGAAACGGAGACCAATGTTTCCGAACCTGGCGGTGCGGTTCCTTTATATGATTTCAGCAACAAAAGCCGCCCGGATCATCTTAGACTTCCGGGTTTGGGAATCGTAAATGAGCGGTTTATCAACCTTGTAAACGATAGTCTTCCGGGTGCTGTCGGGTCTGCGACAGATATAAGCATTGATGAAATTGATTCGGTCAAGTTCGGTGATTTCTGCCGGTCTCTTCCTGTGCCGACAAGCCTTAATATTTTTAAGATGGAGCCGCTTAAAGGTTTTGCTATGCTGGTTTTTGAAGGATGGCGTCAGCCATGTTAAACTGGAAGGTAAAAGTTTTACAACTATAGAAAAGAAAATCATCAGCCGGATTGTGGATATTGTGCTGGCTGATTTCCAAAGAGCCTGGGCGGATATCAAGAATCTGAAGATGATTAACGCCCGTTCGGAAATGGATCCTCAATTTGCCGGCATTGCAAAACCGACAGATATGATTATTGCTACAAAATTTATAGTAAATGTCGGTAACTTTACCGGAAGAATGACTATCTGCTTGCCATATGCTGTTATCGAACCGATTGGCGGAAAGCTAAAAGACAGCTTTCGGGGTGAAAAATTTGAGATAGATCAAACATGGCGGCAGCACATAGAAAGTAAAATTTGCGAATTGGACATCAGCTTAAGATGTACGCTGGGAAGGATAAAAATAACAAGTCGCGAATTTTTGGAGATGAAAAGCAATGATGTTTTACTTACTAGTCAGAAAGTTGATGATCCGGTTATTCTCAGTATCGGCGAAAAAAACAAGTTTAAAGGATATGTGGGATCCATGAACAACAAGAAGGCGATAAGAATAGAAGAAACAATATATTCGGAGTGAAAAATGGATGAATTTAATGACGATGGCAGAGCAGCCAATAATGGGTCACATGGTATAGAAGATCCAGGATTAAATCAAAGATATGACATTGATCTTATCCTAGATATCCCGCTTGAAATAAGGGTGGAGCTGGGACACGCCAAGATGCTCATAGACGATCTTCTCAAGTTGGGACAGGGGTCGGTTGTCGAATTGAATAAACAGATCGGAGATCCGATAGATATCTTCATATGCGACAAGCTTATTGCTAAGGGTGAAGTTGTAGTAGTGGAAGACAAATTCGGTATTCGGTTAACGAATATTGTAAGCCCAACCGAACGTGTCAAATCTTTGGGTTAAAGGATTAATGTATGAACGGTGCATTTGAAGTCAACTTGTTAAGCACAGGATTAAAGACGGCGGCAATGCTTTTGATCGTGCTTGCAGCTTTAATATTAGCTCTCCATATTATGAAAAGGTTTTTATTTTTTCAAAAAGAGTCGAGCAAAGAGCAGCTCATCAAGGTTATTTCATCCATGCATTTGTCACCCAAAGAAAAAATTCAGGTTATTGACATATCAGGTCAAAGAATAGTCATTGGGATTACGCCAAGCTCCATAAATTTTTTAGCAAAACTAAGTGACGGCAATGAGCAAAATGAATAAACGTAAAGCTGCTGTAAAACTTATTCGGTCAAGAAAAAAGAATTTAAAAAATATTTTATTTTGTACGGTTGTTTCGGTTGTATTGCTTTTATCGGCAGTAAACGGCGCAAGTGCAGCCGGCATTGCTTTACCTTCATTACGTATAGGAGTTGAATCCGGAGATAATCCGGAACAAGTATCAGTACTGATGCAGATCCTTTTTTTGTTGACAGTTCTTAGCCCCGCACCGGCAATTTTGATAATGATGACGCCTTTTACAAGGCTGGCCATAGTTTTTTCCTTTTTGAGGCAGGCGCTTGGAACCCAGCAGACTCCGTCCAATCAGATCATAGCGGGTCTGTCGCTTTTTCTGACTTTTTTTATAATGATGCCGCAATGGCAGGAAATCAACAATAATGCACTGCAACCGTATCTTGAAAAAAAAATTTCCCAGGAAACAGCCCTTAAAGAAGCTGCGATTCCGATTCGTAAATTCATGTTTAAACAGACACGGGAAAAAGATTTAGCCATATTTGTGAAAATGTCCAAAGCCGAAAAGCCGAAATCACCGGAAGACATTTCGATGACAACCCTTATACCCGCATTTGTTATAAGCGAGCTTAAGACTGCTTTTATTATCGGTTTTGTGCTGTTTGTCCCTTTTTTGATCATTGATATGGTTGTAGCGAGCGTTTTGCTGAGTATGGGAATGATGATGCTTCCGCCAATTCTTATATCTCTGCCTTTTAAACTCATGCTTTTTGTCTTAGTTGACGGATGGAACCTGATAGTCGGTTCAATGATAAAAAGTTTTATTTAAGGAGATGAAAGCTGATGACATCTGAATTTGTACTTAATTTTATTCAGGAAGCAATCAAAACTACTATACTGGTTTCTATGCCGGTTCTTCTCATAGGGCTGGTGGTAGGCCTTATTATCAGTATTTTCCAGGCTGTAACTCAAATTCATGAAATGACGCTTACATTTGTGCCGAAAATACTTGCGATATTACTAGGACTTATCGTTTTCGGAGGATGGATGCTGGAGCATATGACAAGCTTTACGATAAACACTATTGAACAGATACCAAATTACATAAGGTAAAAAAGCCATATGGATTTGCTTAACATAGAACACAATGAAATCAAAATATTTCTTTCTATATTCATAAGAGTAGGGGTTATTTTATTTATTATGCCCTTCTTTAATTCAAGAGTTATACCGGTTCTTGTAAAAGCAGGGTTAGCGATTATATTGGCGTTGATACTTTATCCTGTGAGCGGTCCTTATACAGGAGTATATCCTGAGACTACGCTGGGGATTATTAACCTGATTATCGGAGAGTTTATTATAGGAATGATTTTAGGATTGCTGGTCAATTTTTTCTTTGAAGGCATACGTATCATGGGACAACTGGCCGGATTGGAAATAGGGTTTTCAATTGCAAATGTTTTAGACCCTCAAAGCGGCTTTCAGACTTCGGTTCTTTCCAATATGGCTTATTTAACCGCTATAGTACTTTTTCTTATTTTAAACGGACACCATATAATATTGAATGCAATCAGGGAAAGTTTTGCAATCATACAGCCGGGATCCGCATCACTAAGCAAGCAGGTTTTTCAGGAAGTTTTGCGCAGGTCAGGAGAAATGTTTGTCATATCCATTCAAATAGGCGCACCCGTAATTTCAGCTATTTTATTTATTCAGCTCGCATTCGGCCTTATAACCAGACTTATACCACAGATGAATGTTATGGTAGTCGCATTTCCCGTGCAGATAGCAACCGGTCTGGTTTTTTTCGGCATATCCCTGTGGGTAATGCTGCGCTTTATAGAAAAGTATATAGGAAATATGGACAAACAGCTTATTAATATGATGTATTGGATTAGAGGGTAAATCATGGCGGAAGAGTCATCAGAAGAAAAAACCGAGAAGCCGACTCCAAAAAAAAGAGAGGATATAAGGAAAAAAGGAGAGGTGGCTAAAAGCAGAGAGCTTTCTTCTGTTTTCGTTCTTTTTTCCGGCCTGCTTGTTCTGGGATTATTTGGTTCTTTTATGTTTTCGAAAACTCAGGAAGTAATGCAAACGATATTATCGAATCCAACTATAAACGACCAGACCGTTTATGGTGTTATGAAATTTTCCAAACACTTTATTCTTTCGTTTATTGTTATAATCGGCCCTCTTCTATTTGCAGTATTTATCGGGGCTGTTTTGTCCAATATAATGCAGGTCGGTTTTATGCTGTCCGGAGAATTGATTAAACCGAAGCTTTCAAAATTAAATCCTTTAAAGGGATTAAAAAGATTGGTTTCCATGCAGTCATTGATGGAGCTGGTCAAATCAATATTGAAGCTTATTCTTGTAGGGGCAACGGCTTATTTAACCATAAAGCATGAGATGGATAATGTATCCATGCTTGGTGAGCTTGAACTCGGATCTATATTTTACTATATTTTTGCCACCTTTTACAAAATATTTATAAGATGTTCTATTGCAATGGCCGTTCTTGCCGGTATTGATTATGGATTCCAGAGATGGGAATTTGAAAAAAGGATAAGAATGACAAAGCAGGAAATCAAAGATGAATTTAAAAAAACTGAGGGAGATCCGCTGATCAAATCAAGAATAAAGAGCATTCAGATGGAAATGGCCAGAAAAAGGATGATGCAGGCGGTTCCGCAGGCAGACGTAGTCGTTACGAACCCTACTCATATTGCAGTTGCCCTCAAGTATGACAGCATTAAAATGAATGCCCCCAAAGTTGTAGCAAAGGGCGCCGGTGAAATTGCCGAGCGGATAAAAAGTCTTGCTGCAAAACATAATGTTCCCGTTATTGAAAACAAGGAGCTTGCAAGGAATTTGTATAAACTTGTTGAAATCGGCCGCGAAATTCCGGCAAATCTTTATCAGGCGGTCGCCGGGGTTCTGGCATACATATATAAATTGAAAGGCAACTATAACCGTTAGTTTGTATTTGAATTTAAGCTTGTGGAGTGAATAAATGGAAGAAGTTATTAGGATAAAACCCGGTGCGGCATCAAGCAGTGAAATATTGACCGCTGCAGGCGTAATAGCAATCCTTCTGGTAATGATTATTCCTGTGCCGCCGATTCTTCTTGATTTCCTTTTGGCAATAAACATTACTCTTTCCGTAACTATACTGCTTATCTCCATGTTTACTTTAACACCCCTGGATTTTTCAATTTTTCCGACTCTGCTTCTGCTTACAACTCTTTTCAGGCTGTCATTAAATGTAGCATCAACCCGTTTGGTGCTTCTGCATGGAAATGAAGGCACGCATGCCGCCGGTAAAGTCATTATGTCGTTTGGGAATTTTGTTGTCGGAGGAAATTATGTGGTCGGTATGATTGTATTTGTGATACTTGTCATAGTAAATTTTATTGTAATCACGAAAGGCGCATCAAGAATTGCAGAAGTGGCAGCAAGGTTTACGCTTGATGCAATGCCCGGCAAGCAGATGAGCATAGACGCTGATCTGAATGCAGGAATGATAGATGAAAAAGAGGCAAGAAAGCGAAGAACTGTAGTTGCCAGAGAAGCCGAATTTCATGGAGCGATGGACGGCGCAGCTAAATTTGTCAGAGGAGACGCTATCGCAGGGATTATAATAACATTAATCAATATCATCGGCGGATTTATTATCGGTGTGATTCAAAAACAAATGGCCATAATAGATGCCGCTCAAAATTACACGCTTTTGACAGTTGGCGATGGCCTCGTATCACAAATTCCTGCTCTGCTTATATCGACAGCAGCTGGCATAGTGCTTAGCAGATCCGGATCAAATGATACAATGGGAAAAGAATTCGGAAAGCAGTTTTTCGGTTATCACAAAGCGCTTTATCTGTCTGCTGCTATAATATTTCTATTCGGGCTCATACCCGGATTGCCCCATTTTTCTTTCATTATACTTTCTCTTTTTATCGGAGGTTCCGTTTATTTATTAAGAAAAAAAGCAGAAGTGTCCCATGAAGAAGAAGCAATGGAGAAAAGTAAAGAAGAAGCTCAAGCCGGTCCGGAAGTGGTTGAACATTTGCTTCTTGTTGATGTGCTTGAACTGGAGGTCGGATACGGCCTTATTGCACTTGTTGATAAAGAACAAGGCGGTGAGTTTCTTGATAAAGTCCGTTCTATTCGCAGGCAATTTGCCGTTGAACTAGGAGTTGTAATTCCGCCTATTCATATTAGGGACAATCTTCAGCTTAAATCATCTGAATACAGGATTCTTCTGAAAGGAGTAGGGATCGCCGGATCAGATTTGATGGTAAACCATTATCTTGCAATGGATCCTGGTGATGCTACAAGAAAAATTGAAGGAATCGAAACTTATGAACCTTCCTTTAACCTGCCGGCTGTCTGGGTGCCAAAAACGCAAAAAGAAGATGCAAAATTAGCAGGTTATACTGTTGTTGACAACGTAACAGTAATGGCGACTCATTTAACCGAGGTGCTCAGAAAGCATGCCTGGGAACTATTAGGACGGCAGGAAGCACAAAATCTTTTAAATAATTTGAGCAAATCATATCCTAAGGTTGTGGAAGAGCTGGTTCCGAATCTTCTCACACTCGGCGGGGTTCAGAAAGTATTGCAAAATCTACTTAAGGAACAAGTAGCAATAAAAGATATGCTGACTATTGTGGAAACCCTTGCAGACTATGCTCCTCTTACTAAAGATCCGGAGCTGTTAACGGAATATGTCAGGCACAAAATAGCTCGATCTATAATTGGCCCATATCTGGATGAGAACGGATGTTTGAATCTTATAACCATGTCTCATGATATTGAAAATATACTTCTTAAAAATATCCAAAAGACGGAACATGGAGCATATCTTGCGTTAGATCCGAATACTGCCGATAAGCTTTTGGATTCGATCAAAGAAGAATCTGAAAAAGCGATGATTCACAATATGCAGCCGGTACTATTGACAACTCCCACCTTGCGCAGGCATCTGAAAAAAATGGTGGAATATTTTGTACCTTCATTAAAGGTGTTTTCACATAGTGAACTGTTAAGCGATATGAAATTTACTTCAATTGGAGAGGTAAGGATAAACAGTGCAAATTAGCAAGTATAAAGCAAAGACGATCAGCGATGCCATATCAATGGTAAAGAACGAACTGGGCCAGGACGCCATAATTTTATCTTCCAGAAAAATTAAAGAAGGCGCCAACGGACACCTTTTTGAAATATCTGCGATATCCTCCGGCGCAGATATTATTAATAACTCTTCGGGTCAATACGAAGATGTTAAATCCGAGCTTATGAACATTAAGGAAATGATTTATATTCTTAATCATTCCGAAGGTATTACAGACAGATTAATCATGAAACCTGAAACATTATCTATTTATGCCAAACTACTCAGGAATGGCTTTAATGAACATTATGCGAGGGCTTTTCTTGAGAAAGGCGGGGCTTTTAGCAATGGTTCTTCGAATAATTTAAAAAAAATTAGAACAGAAACAATAAAGGCCATAACGGAAATAATCGGGATTTACAAACCTTTCGAAAATACAAACGGCGTACAGACTGTTACTGCTATGATAGGCACTACCGGCGTAGGTAAAACTACAACTATCGCAAAACTTGCTGCGCAGCTTGTACTGAAAAGCAAAAAAAAAGTCGGCTTAATTTCTGTTGATAGTTATCGAATCGGAGCTATTGAACAGCTTAAGACTTATGCAAATATTTTGGGGATTCCCTGCTTTCCGGCATTTAATAGAAAAGATCTGATAGCAGCGATTAAAAGGCTGAAAAATATGGATGTAGTTATAATTGATACTGCCGGACAGAGTCAATACGATGAAAAAAGAATTGAGGAATTAAAAAATATAATGACAGAGGATTTAAAAATACATTCTCATCTACTCCTGAATGCGGCAACTTCGGAAGAAGAAATGAACAAAACGGCAATCAATTTCAGCCCGCTTAAATTCAAGAGCTATATTTTTACAAAGCTTGATGAATCCGAAAAATACGGATCTATTATAAATCAATTAATGAAAAAACAGCTTCCAATATCATATCTGACAACCGGGCAGAATGTCCCTGATGACATTGAGGAAGCTTCAAAAAACAAAATAGCAAAGTTGTTGTTAAACAAAAATTAACTGGAGCATATTGCAATGGATCAGGCGACAAATTTGAGACAAATGGTAGAATTTGAATCTCAAAACACTTACAAGCAGAACAAAAACAGAACAGTTGAATCGGGCATAAAAGCCAAAGGTCCCAGGGTTATTGCTGTAGCAAGCGGAAAAGGCGGCGTGGGCAAAACGAATATAGTCGTTAATCTTGCCATTGCATGCCGGCGAGCCGGAAATCGCGTTTTGATCTTTGACGCCGATCTTGGGTTGGCGAATATTGATATTATATTCGGTCTGAACCCAAAGTATAATATTGAAAATATTATAAACGGAGAGAAGGATCTCTCTCAGATTATTGTAAAAGGTCCGGAAGGAGTTGATATCATACCTGCAAGTTCGGGAGTTCAGGAACTAACTCAGCTTACCGAAGGCCAGAAGTTGAATCTGTTGAATGAATTTGACATGCTGGACCGTATGTATGATTTGCTTCTTGTTGATACGGGTGCAGGTGTATCTTCCAATGTTATATACTTTAACCTGGCTGCAGAAGAAAGGATGATTGTAGTAACTCCTGAACCCACATCCGTAACTGATGCATACGCATTCATAAAAATTTTATATTTTAAGCACGGAATAAAAAACTTTTATCTTTTGCTTAACATGGTTAATGATGAAAAGGAAGCAAAATCGGTTTATGGAAAATTTACAAAAGTTGTGAACAGATTTATGAACGGAATTTCTATTGATTATGCCGGTTTTATACCTCGCGACAATTATTTGATGGAAGCTGTTGCCCGCAGAAAACCGGTTATGTGCGCATATCCGGAAGCCGCCTCTTGCAATAGCTTTATTTTATTGGCTGATTATCTGTCAAAAAAAGGAAAAAATCCGCAGATTGACGGTAATATTAAATTTTTCTGGAAAAGATTGATAGCCGGAGAAACTGATGTTGACAATAAGCGCTGAAATAAATCGATATGTTGAAACTTCTCAACTTAACTTTGAAGAAGAAAAGAAAAGTTACAGAGAAGAACTTATCATGAAATATGCTCCGCTTGTAAAGTACATTTCAGACAGGCTGGCAATCAGAATGCCGCCGCATATCTCAAGGGATGACTTAAATAGCGCCGGAATTATCGGGCTGTTTGATGCGATCGATAATTTTGATTCAAGCAGAGGAATTAAGTTTGAGACTTATGCATCATACAGGATAAGGGGCGCTATTATAGATGAGATGAGGAAGCTGGATTGGATCCCAAGATCGGTCAGAAAAGAAATTCAGAAAATTGAAGCCGCTATAACATCTGTTCAGGCCAGGCTTGGCCGGGCTCCGGAGGATGAAGAGATTGCGCAGGAAATGGGAGCAAGTCTTGAAGAATATTATAAAATAATAGACAGAACATATAATGTAAAACTATTAAGCCTTGACGAACCTGCTTTTGGCTCATCAAATACTACTGTCAATAAAATAGAATCAGGCAATCCGTCACCTTTTGAAAAAATCAAAAAAAGCGAACTTGAAAAAGTAATTGCAAGCGCTTTGGCCCATCTGCCCGAAAAAGTACAAACGGTTATTTCACTTTATTATTTTGACGAGATGACTTTAAAGGAAATTGCAGAAATAATGGGATTGACTGAATCACGGATATCACAAATACACTCCAAAGCTATCATCATATTAAGGACGAAATTGAAAGCTTATATTGAAGGTTGAGCATGGATTTGAATAAAACTGATAATGACGATGAGCAATTTTCCGGAAATGAACTTGACGAACCTGGAGCCGGTGTTCAATTTTCCGGGAATGAGCTCAACGACACGGGCGGCAATGACAATTTGGCAGAAAAGGCGCCTCTCAAGCCGGATTCTGCGACAAAAAAATCGCTAAAAGACGATTCATCCAAAGGCCGTGATGATACGAATCCGGCTGATGAAACCGGTGTTTTCGTCGGCAAAAAGAAAAACTTGATTGTTTATAAAATATCCGCTGTGGCGATTCTGGTATTTCTTATAATATCGGCTGTATATTTTTTTTTCTTAAGAAAACCAGAAACAAAAAACAATTTGATAAGCACAGAAAACAAATCTGCTGCTGTGGAAAAAAAGGCATTAGTATTTGAAACATATATAGTTCATTTTGAAAATAACAAATACTATAGCTACATGCTGGTTGATGTTTCTTTCGATATTTCAGAAAGAAAATTAAGTATGGAAATAACAGAAAAACAATACATGCTTAGAAAAATAATATACGACATACTGTTAAAAGAGATTAAAGATGCGGAATCGATTCCGCAAGCAGCAGATATAAAAAAATACATCAAAACCGGAATCAATGAGGCGCTTGAAAATGGAAAGATTCAAGAGGTATTTATTACTAAATATAATGCCGTATGACTGATGTTACAAAATTATTAACGGATGAAGCAAATAAATGAGCAGCACTTCAAATATTAATATGGTTTTAAGCCAGGGATCTGCAATCAAGGAAATACACAACGTCAGAAAGCAGAGCCTGGAATTGAATCAGCAGTATGTTGCCCAGCATGCTGAAATCAGAAAGAAAGAACACAAAGGGAAGGTTCTTGAATCAAATGCCGGCAGTCATGTGGAAATCCGCGATGAAAACGAAAAAAATAAAATGAAAAAACAAGATCAGAAAGAAAATAATCCTTCTGAAGATACAACTGATAACGAATCAAAGCCTTCGGATGAACATATTATAGATATTACGGTGTAAATATGGCAATGCATGACGTCAAATATCTTATTATATCATTGATCACTATTGATATATTCATGGTTGTTGCTTGTGTATATATTATCAGAAAAATAAGATTGATCCAAAATATTAAAAGTCTCGAAGATAGGATTAATATTTTTAAATCCTTGCTGAATGATGCAGACCGGGTCAGTGGAAGTTTCAGCGAGCAGATCAAGACAAAATATAATATTATCAAAAAGTTAAATTCACAGCTTGACAGAAGGATAGATAATATTAACGTGCTGTTGAACAGAGCAGATATGATTCTCTCTTACAATCAAAAAAAAGGCGATCAGGCTGATCGGAGTGCAATGCCGATTTCTATTAAGCAAAAAGAAATAGCCAAGCTTGATAGCAAAGGTTGTAATCTGGAAGAAATTGCAGAAAAGCTTTTGATTCCAAAAGGAGAAGTTAAACTAATTCTTGATTTAAACAAAAAAACAACCGGGGTTAAGAATCAAAAAAATTGAACAACGAATAACTCAAATTGGTGCATAATGTCAGTTATTCTGGATTTGAGATTTAAGCATGATCGAAATTAATAGCCTGCTGAATAACAGAATTATGACTATTGATTCGGATCTTAAGACTTCAGCAAGCCATATTAAGTTTTCCGAAAATGAAATAGTTGAAGGAAGAGTTCTTAAAATTCTTAATTCTGAAACTGCAATTATCAATATTAAGGGCCTGAATTGCAGCGCGAAGACACTATTTCCGCTGGAAACCGGAACAAATATGGCTTTTAAAGTTGAAAGATTAACGCCGGTTCCGGTTCTTAGGTTGCTTGGCATCCAATTTGTAAATCCTGAAGCTGTAAATATTTCAGTAATACTGTCTGCTATAAAAGATAATTTATGGAAATCCGTATTTGAAAAAATTATTACTGTCAAAGATTCAATTCCCGAAAAAATATCTTATAAGCAATATGCAGAAAATTTGCCTAAAAAATTGTTGGAATCCGGTAACTATGAATTTTTAAAAGAAATTATATCCCGTTCCGGGTTGTTTTTGGAGGCAAAACTGAAATCTGCTTTAGAGCAAAAGCATTCATCAGCTGAAGAAATCAAACAACTCATAAACAGTGATGTAAAAGGGTTGCTTTCAGGCTTGATTTCAAAAACCGATAATGAAGAGGCCAGACAACTATTATCTGTAATTAATAACCTGCAGATTCTGGATTTGAATGGGTTTGAGCAGGAGAGGAAATTATTTATCCCCCTGCCTATTCTATCGCCTGACGGTCATTTTTGTATTGCTCAATTGCTGTTTCAATTGCCAACAGTGCCTAAGGATGCTTCTGAAGGATCAGCAAAAGAAGGTTGCCAGTTGAAAATATCATTATCGATTGAATTGTCAAACCTTGGCCCGATTCGGGCAGATTTTACCCTGAAAGGGAAAATGGTTTATGGAATATTCAGCGCCGCCATTCCTGACACAGTAGAGATATTGGAAAACGGCATTGAATCTTTTATTAATAATCTTGCAGATAAAGGATTTTCCATACAGCATATTGAATGCCGGCTTAAAGATCCCGAAACTGTCTCTGAACCTCTTTTATTGGATATGATTCAGGCAACAGAAAACAATATCAACCTGGTAGTATAAAAGGCGTAATGGCATATGGCCTCAGAAAAAAGAACCGATAAGGCAGTAGCATTAAGATATACTCCAGGGCGTGAGCAAGCTCCGCGTGTTATGGCAGCAGGCAAGGGAAAACTTGCGGAAAAAATTATTCAGATTGCAAAAGAACATAATATACATATTCACAATGACCCTGATCTTGTTGAAATGTTATCTCAACTTCAACCGGACCAAGAGATTCCGCCTGAACTGTATAAGGTTGTTGCTGAAATACTGGTTTTTGTCTATTCCTTAAACGGCAAAAAAATGTCCAGGTAGGAAAAATATTCCATCTAAATTTTTAAAACCAACCCTCTCTCAAACGAAAGCAGCTATAGAAGCAGCCGCATTTGGATTTAATATGTTATTATATGAAACTGGCACTAATATTGCTTATACTTTATTTAAATTCTTTTTAAATTATCACAAAACGCCATAAAGCCCAATCCAGGCTTTATACTAAGAGAATAAGTGGAATTGAGGCAAAAAATGATATCAAGTAATTATAGTTTGTCTGAAGGTTCTCGAGTACAGCTACTCAGATTTGATGTGCTTTCAAATAACCTTGCTAATGTTAACACAAACGCTTTTAAACAAGACATGGTATCTTTTGACGAAAATCTTTCTATGAACAAAATAACCACTGATTTTTCTTCGGGCCCGATTGTTTATACCGGCAATATGTTTGATGTTGCACTTGAAAGTTCAGGATTCTTTAAGATCCAGACATCTACCGGAATTAAATATTCAAGAGATGGGGCGTTCAGCCTTAACGGAGAGGGCATGCTGATCAATCGAAACGGTGACAAGGTAATGGGAAAAAACGGGCCGATTACTTTATCCGGCCAGAATATCATTATCGGGGTTGACGGACAAATAATCGCGGACGGCAGCCCCATTGATAAAATATTTGTAGCAGATATCAAAGATCTGAAACAACTTAAAAAAGAGGGATTGAATTACTATGTTATTAAAGGAGATGCTAATAATATATCAAGCGCTGAAAAAGTTAGCATTAAGCAAGCTCACATAGAAAAATCCAATGTGAATATAACTGAAGAGATGGTCAGGATGATTGATACCTTCAGAACGTATGAGTCTATTCAAAGGGCGGTTCAGAATACAGACGAGACAACAGGTAAAATGGTCAACGATCCTGAGCTGCTTTAATCTCTGGAGACTCGCAAAAAGCCTTTTTTGGGCTTATTAACAAGACATCTTAATTAAACAGGAGATATTTATGCTAAGAGGAATGTGGTCAGCCGCATCCGGAATGGATGCACAGAAAATGTTGATTGATGTAATTGCTAATAATCTGGCTAATGTTAATACAGTAGGTTTCAAGAAGAGCAGACCTGATTTTCAGGATCTTATGTATCAGACCATAACACAAGGCGGTTCCATAACTTCTTCAGGAGACCAGGTTCCGACAGGCATACAGGTTGGTATGGGAACGATGCCTGTTAGTGTTCAAAAAATGTTCTTGCAGGGAGATTTCAAGGAAACTAGAAATGAGCTTGATATGGCCATAGAAGGGAAAGGATTTTTCAAAGTTATAAGTAATGATGAAGAACTTTATACCCGGGCGGGTAACTTCAAAATAGATAAAGATGGAAATATATGTACGCCTAACGGCGATAAATTACAACCTGCGATGGCAATCCCGGCGGATACGGCAACAATCCATATAGATAAAACCGGAACAGTAACCGCTTTCGGCCCTTCAGGACAGGGATCTGCAATCGGGGTGATTGAGTTATACTCTTTCGCTAATCCAGCGGGTCTTTTCAGTATAGGGCACAATCTATACAGAACTACCGATGCTTCCGGTGAAGCTGTTGCAGGCATGCCCGGTTCAAATGGAATAGGTACAATTACACAAGGATTTGTTGAAATGTCAAATGTTGATGTGGTCGAAGAGATGGTAGCTATGATTATGGCACAGAGGGCTTACGAAGTTTCCAGCAAGTCGATTCAAACTGCGGATAATATGCTGCAGTTGGCAAATAACATCAAGAGGTAAAATAATGAGTAAATCTCCTAGCACAATCATTATTCTTGCGTGCTTTTTGTTCTTCGGCTCGACTTCTGAAGCCGCTTCAATTAACGATACCCAAAACTTGAATATCCCGGATAATTCCGGTCAGACAATACCGGAATCCATATTCAGGGAAGCATATGCCCGATTTGTATGCTCCAGTCTGAATAAGAATAAAGATGAAATCATTTTGTCCAGATTTACAGTCAGCGGAAACATGCCACTGCCTGCCGGTAAAATATCATTGAAGCTATTTACGAAAGGACGTGAAGAATTTGTTGGATATGTGCGCCTGGTTGCAATTGTCAGTGTAGATGATATCGCAAAAATGGAAGTTATGCTTTCGGGCTGGGTTGATGTGTTCGATTCTGTTGTATGCACGTCGCATGCTATAAATAAAGGAGATATTATTACAGACAAGGACATATATCTTGAAAGAAAGAATATCTCGCGTCTTAATTCAGAAGTATTTAAGGATAAAGATCAGGTGATCGGTCTTATGGCCAAACGCGGCATAAAGGAGAATGATTGCCTGAATGAGCGGATGCTGAAGAAAATGCCGCTTGTTGATAAAGGCGATATAGTAACAATAATTGCGGAACACGGAAGCATGAAGGTAACCGTACCGGGAAGAACTCTTGAGAAGGGCTATAAGGATGACTACATCAGGGTTCAGAATGCAATGAGCAAGAAGAGCTTTTATGCAAAGGTTATTAACGATTCTACCGTAGTGGTTGATTTTTAGGAGAAATAATGATTTTAAACAACATTGCCGCATTATGTATCATACTTGGCATGTTCACAGGCTGTTCAGCCGGTTCGCAATACGTCAGGCAAATCGCTAAAACTGAAGCAGCCACTCCAATAGGATATCAGGCCACATATGATTACAAACCTCCGGTAATATCTGAAGGTTCTTTGTGGTCTGAATCAGAGGGGTCATACCTATTTCCGGACAGCAGGGCACGGCGTGTGGGAGATATTGTTATCGTGAGAATTTCTGAAGATCCCGAGGCAAAACTCAATGCAAACACTAAATCTGACAGATCATCCAGTGTGGATGCTTCAAAACTGGAATTATTGGGATATATGAAGGCGCTCGCAGAAAAAAATCCGCTGCTCGCTCAGAATCCGGGACAGGATGATCTGGTTTTGGCTTCTTTAGGAACAAAATTCGACGGAAAGGGCACCAGCGATAGAGACGGACATGTAAGAGCATATGTATCTGCGGTGGTTTTAAAGGTTTTTCCAAATGGCAATTTATTTATAACCGGAAAACGGGAAGTAAAGGTTAATAATGAAACAGAATATATTACTTTATCCGGCATAGTAAGAACAGAGGATATCAGCCAGGCAAACGAGATTTCTTCATCCTATGTAGCAGATGCCAAGATCTCATATTCCGGTAAAGGTCCAGTCGCGGATAAACAAAAGCCTGGATGGCTATTGGGAGCTCTTGAATATGTATGGCCGTTTTAAAATATTATTGCTGATATTATCGCTGTGCTTTTTAATGCCTTCTTATTGTTTCTCAGCCCGGATCAAGGATTTATCTTCTATTAAAGGAATCAGGGCAAATCAGCTTATAGGCTATGGTTTGATAGTAGGCCTCAACGGCAGCGGGGATAAAAGCGGAACTACCTTTACAATTCAAGCTTTAGCAAACATGATGGAAAGAATGGGAATACATGTAAGCCAGGATGATATAAAGGTTAACAATGTTGCTGCAGTGATGGTTAACGCCGAACTGCCGCCGTTTGCCAGGATCGGCAAAAAAATAGATGTAATGGTTTCTTCAATTGGCGATTCCAAAAGTCTTCTGGGCGGAACACTTTTGCTTACCCCGTTGAAAGGTGTTGATGGAAAGGTGTATGCTCTGGCTCAGGGGCCAATTGTTGTCGGAGGCTTCAGCTCCGGTGGAGATGCTGGGGGCGGAGTTACGAAAAACCATCCAACAGTTGGAAGAATAATAAACGGCGCTACAGTAGAAAAAGAAATCCTTTTATCTCTTGAAAACAGAAATGAGATTACTCTTATGCTGGATAATCCTGATTTTGTAACTGCTGCGAGGGTTGCAGAAGCTATCAAGGCTCAATTCGGAGGTGATCTTGCTAAACCTGTCGATTCGGGTACTTTGAAAATTAAGGTTCCTGAAGCATTCCAAAACGATATCGTTGGCCTTCTTGCAAAACTGGGGGATCTGGAGGTTAAGCCGGATGCAGTGGCCAAAATTATAGTCAACGAAAAAACCGGTACGGTTGTTATAGGAGAAAACGTCACGATTTCGATTGTTGCTGTAGCCCATGGCAATCTAAATATACAGATAAAAGAGTCAAAAGAAGTTTCTCAACCATCGCCGTTTGGAGTGTCCCGTTCAGTTAATTCGGCGCCTGCACAGACGAAGAACGGCACTGTAGTTGCCCCTGGAGGAGCAACTGTTGTAACTCCGGAGACAGATGTAAGCGCCAATGAAGAAAAAACAAATCTTGTATTATTAAATAGCGGAAAAACTGTTGGTGAACTGGTGCGAGCCCTGAATGCATTGGGAGTGACTCCGAGAGATCTTATTACCATCTTGCAAACAATTAAAGCAGCTGGGGCGCTTCAGGCTGAACTTGAAATAATTTAGAGGTATGCATATGATTAAAGAGATTTCACATACTCCTGTTTCGGTTGATGTTCAAAAGCATTCCCAGGAAAAACTTAAAAAGACATGCCAGGATTTTGAATCGCTTTTTATTACATATATGCTAAAAACTATGAGGGCTAGTGTATCAGAGTCAGTATCTACCGATAAAAGCCACGAAAGCAATATGCTTTATGCAATGTTTGATGAAAAACTGAGCGAAGAAATGGCTGAAAAAGGAGGAATAGGTCTTGCCGCCATGCTTTTTGAAAAGCTTGCTATGCGAAAATAAACTGCTATCGGATAGAGCAGCCGATGGCGGAACTGAAATACTTATTAACTTGTTAAGTAAAAGGCAGAATTTGCCGATAACCAATTTGGAGAATTTGCTTTATGGAAGATACTATGATTGAGTTTCTTGAAAACGGCCTGCATGAAGAGATTATTCTTTATAATGAACTTCTGAACTGTTTCAATAAGGAAAGAGAAGCATTGATGCTTATGGATATGGATAATCTCTGGAATATATCAAGGGAAAAAAATGAACTGGGTTCAAAAATAAGTTTTATAGAGAAAAAAATATTTTCTGCTGTTCGCGCTGAATTGAACAAACGGCATTCAGATAAGTATGGAATAACGGCAGATTTCAGCAAATGGTCAGAACTTTACTCTCTCATAACAGATATTGTAAAGGAAAATGATAGATCGAATTTTAACAGGTTGTATTCTTCTTTGCATAAGCTTAAAAGCGAAATTGATGCAATGCGAAAAGTTAATTCTGACACCATTAATCATTCGCTTCAATTTCTTGATGAAATCATATCAATAATAACAGGACAGACACAGCAGAATGTCATATACAATGACAGGTGCACTTATAATTTCTCAAGAAACAACATGCTTATGAATAGGGAGGTCTGACCATGTCGAGTTTAGGGATGGTAGGGGATATCGCAAACAGCGCCTTGTCTGCTCAGCGCTATGGCATAGATGTAACTTCTCATAATATAGCCAATGTTAACACTGCCGGTTATACAAGACAGGACCCGATTTATGAATCGAAAGTCGCCGGGTCATCCAACGGCTTGCTTCTTGGCAGAGGTGTGGATGTTGCCACAATAAGAAGGATTTCCGATCAGTTTATAGAAAACCAGCTTATGCAGCAAAAATCGGACTTGTCTTCTTCTAAAGAGATGGAAAACTACATGAGTGTTCTTGAGGGTGTTTTCAATGAAGATTCACAGACCAGCATAAGCAGCATGATGGCCAATTTCTGGAATATGTGGCAGGACATTTCAAACAATCCATCAGGATTTCCGGAACGCAACAGCCTTTATGAGTACAGTGCCGAGCTTTCTTCGCAGTTTAATTCTCTGGATTCGAACATGGGTCAAATTAAAACAAATTTGACTAACTCCATAACTTCCGGAACAGAAGAAATAAATCGGATTACCGGTGAAATTGCAAAAATAAACGAGCTGATTGTTGGCACAGAGAATAGCGGTTCAGCCAACGATTTGAGGGACAAACTCGGTGAGCGGTTATCACAATTATCGGAATACATTGATATAAAAGCCTTTGAGCAGGAAAACGGAAGTATTACCGTAGTTACCGCAAGAGGATGTGTATTGGTTAACGGAAACAGCAGTAACGATCTTGCCCTTGGAGGCGCAAACGGGATCAGGGTGGTGTGGCAGGGATCCGGAGGAGCAGCTACAGATATTACGGATTATATCAAAAAGGGAAAACTTGGCGGATGGCTTGATATGCGTGATCAGATTCTATCCAAGTATCAACTTGACCTGGACTCTTTGGCAAAAGAATTTGCTTGGTCGGTCAACCGGCAGCATAGTCAAGGAGTTGGGTTAAACGCCTTATCGTCAGTAACGGGAACATATTCGGCTACAGCCACAGACAAAGCTCTAAGCACTGCCGATTCGGGGCTTGAATATTATTCCAAGATTAATAACGGTAGTTTTAAATTGTGGGTTTATGATTCAACCGGGGCTGTGGTGGGCGGAGGAGCAACCAACATAAACATTGGCGCTGCAACTACCCTTGATGACCTGAAAAGCGCCATTGATGCCGTTGCCAATATTAATGCAGCAATAACAATTGATAATACCATAACCATAAATGCTGACAGCGGTTTTACCTTTGCTTTTTCAGATGACACTAGTAATGCATTGGCTGCTCTTGGCATAAATACTTTTTTTTCAGGTTCAAGCGCCGGGGATATATCGGTAAACAGTTCAATCGGTTCAGATATTAATAATATTGCTGCAGCCAGGGTTGGAAACGATGGTACTTTTGCTTACGGAGATAATACCAATGCAATTGCAATATCCAATCTGCAGAATGCGACCATACCAATCTCAATCTGGACTTGCGACCGTATAAATGGAAATTCTGAGGGGAGTGTCACGGCTAGTTTGGAAGATTATTACCACTCAATGGCCGGTTCAATTGGCACTGTCTCGGCGAAAATTTCAAACAACAGCTCCTTTAATCAAACGATGGTTAACAGCTTAAGCAGCATTCGAGACGGCATATCTGCTGTCTCGCTTGATGAAGAGATGACTAACCTGATAAAATATCAGCATGCTTATGCTGCTGCGGCAAAATTAATCAATACGGCTGATGAGATGCTAAATACTCTGCTTAGTACAAAAAGCTAGGGGGAATAAATTATGCGGGTAGCCAATAAAACCGTTTACGATTCTGTTAAATATAATCTATTCAAGACCAGCGAAGAGATGACCAAAGCCAGCGAAATCGCTTCTTCAGGCAAACGCATTTTGAAGTTATCGGATGATCCGGTCGGACTTGCGCAGTCATTGAAGATTAAGTCAGTTCTTTCCGGTCTTGAGCAGTTGGGGAAAAATGTATCTTTGGGGAAATCCTGGCTTACTGCATCAGAAAGCGCATTGACCAGTGTGCAGAATTTAATTTCCGATACTAAAGCTTTATGTGTTCAAATGGCATCCAGTACGACAGGCGCTGATGAAAGAGCCTCAGCCGCATCGACTGTTCAAAACACACTGGATGAAATTGTGTCGCTGGCAAATACTGAAGTTAGCGGAAGATATATATTTTCGGGAACAAAAACAAGTTCAATCGCATTTGATCTGAGCGGAAATTATTTGGGAAACAATATGCCGTTTGCCTTAAAAATAGGAACTGATACTACGGTTTCCGTAGGAGCCGATGGGCAGGAAGTATTCGGTTCAATCTTTACTGTCTTAAGCAAATTAAAAGATGATCTAAACAGCAGCGACACAGATGAAATCAGAGCTGCTCTCGATAGCTTGACAAATAATTTTAATGAAATAACAAATAAAATTTCCGACATTGGCTCTAAAATGAACAGGATGGAAATCAAAGATAAAATTTTTCAGAATTTAAAGGCAGTCAATACTGACAGGCTCTCAAATATTGAAGATGCTGATATAGCAGATGCAATCACCGATATGCAGGAGAAGCAACTTGCTTACCAGGCTGCTTTGAGCTCTTCCAGCATGGTAATGCAGCAATTGAGTCTGGCAGACTATTTGAACAAATAACACAGGAAAGAGCTATGGGAAATCATGCTGATAATTACTCGAAAAGCAGGTGAACGAATCACCATCGGCGACGATGTCGTTGTTACAATAATTGAGGTGAAAGGATCTTTGGTCAAGGTAGGAATTGAAGCGCCAAAATCCGTCAGCGTTCATCGTCAGGAGATATACGATAAAATAAAGGAACAGAATATTAAAGCTTTGGAAATTGATGAATCCGATCTCGCAAAGGCTGTTTCCATTTTAAACAGAAATAAACCAGGCGGTAATTCAAAGTGAAGATAAATACAACTCGATTCGGCGCTATCAGCGTTTCAAAAGACAAAATAATTCATATGCCTTTCGGTATGCTTGGCTTTCCGGAAAGAAAGCGCTTTATTATGTTCCGGCATAAAGAGAACTCTCCTTTCTTCTGGTACCAGTCAGCAGATGATCCGAAGCTTGCTTTTGTTATAACCAACCCCTTTATTTTCGTTCCTGATTACGAAGTTGATGCGGATGAGGCGGCAAAAGCCATGTCATGGGATGATGTCAGCGAGAAAGATCTTGAGTTATATGTGGTTGCCAATATTCCCAAGGGAGATCCGCTAAAAACGACGGCTAATTTGATCGGTCCCATACTTATCAATATAAAGAACCGTCAGGCAGTCCAGATGGTGATAGCAAACAGCACTTACTCGCACAGGTTTCCCATCGCAGGATGAAATCTTTTCTAATGGTTATGTTGCATTGTATGAGCTCCGGCTACAACATAGTGACAGTCTGTTAATGCTATAAAAGTATATGGATCATTTTCCATATAGACAGCCTGCTCCTTGGCAAACTTTGTTTCAACCCCGTCTTTTTCAATAAGCGCTTCACCGGACAACAGATATAGTATTTCATCATGACCTTTGGGAGCTCCCATTTTTCTTCTTTCATTGCGGGGAACTTCTCCATAAACGAAATATACGCTGTGCTTTCCGATTTCCCTTGAACCGATTATATATTCGTCCCAGTCATTCTGGTAACAATCTTTGATATTGAATATCTTCATATTCCCTCTTCCTGTTTTGATAATTTTATAGAAATCCTAAAAAGCCGCACTATATTAGCTTTGACTAAACATTTTACTTCTGCACCTTGGATCAGACAAATTCTTATCTTTATAAAAAATATAGCTTACTGCAGGGCAGCCGCCATGACAGGACTTATACAAGCTACATCCTGTATCAGGACAATTATTCTTAGCAAATATTTTAAAAAAATCCAGAACAGGGTTTTGCAATATATCCTTGAAATCATCCTTTATAATATTGCCAAGTTTAAACTCTTCATATCTGAAAAGAAGATAGCACGGATACACCGATCCATCCTGCAGCACAGATAGTTTGGTTGTACCTGCCGGGCATCTTATATTATTTAACTCAGGATTTTTTTTAATATCAGATATAAAACCTGAACAAAAAACTCCGTCAAGACAATTGTAAATCTTTTTCAATCTAATTAACTCACTGTAATAAAGATAAAATGGAATGCTGGATTTCAAGTCATTATTATCCACTATATCCATATAGAGCAGAAAATATTGGATTCCTGCAAGACCCATGTAATTTTTTGCCGCTGTGGGTATTGTTAAGCTCTTCGTTAAAACGCTTTTTAATGCAGGCCTGTGCTGCATGATATATTCATGGAGATATTCAGGCATGTTATCTGAATTCAAAGATATTCCGATATTTACAAAATCCCTGTCATATTGTTCAGAAAGAAAACTTAATACATCTGTATCGTAACCATTGCTGCTTATATTTGTTTTCATCCGGTAAGCATAAATACACTCTATCAATTGAATAATATCCGGATGCAAAGTTGGCTCACCCCCCAGAATATCTATACAATTTATACCTGCATTCTTAAAAACGTATAACATTTTCTCAAAATTACTTACAGTCACATCGTCAGATGGCGCTATTCCTTTGTTGAAACAGAAATGGCAATTAAGATTGCATCTTAGTATCGGATAAAATTGAATATATTCGATTTTACTCATATTATGCCAATGCATCATTCGGATAGTATTTTAAATATTACAATCACAATTCAGATATACCATAAATTGCGCACATAACCGGATCCGGAGCAAGAGAATTTGAAGCGCGAAAACGACATCCACCGGCACACTCTGCAAGTGCAGGACAATTTTTGCATTCAAGCTGGTCAACCGGAATATGTTTGAGTTTCAGCCAGGCTTCCTTTAATCCCATTCTTGCATCTCCGAGTATATCCTTGTTGTAAAATCCGCATTTTACTGTATTTCCGTCCGGCATAACTGTTATCAGATGCCTGCCGCAGGCATAGCCTTCGGAAGACCCATGATAACCGCCTCCGAATGCATATGACACCAGGGGGACAGCTTCTTTGTAAGAGGCCAAAAGATCACGGTTATTGTCAAGTGAGCCCGCTGCAACAGGAAAATCAATTCCCCATTCCAGCGCTTCCGTCTGTTCTATAAAAATTTTCATTTTATCAAATTCACGGAGATTGCCCTTATGTATCATTGTTGCAAATGAAATGGGAATTCCAGCTTTCTTTGCTGCCTGAATTCCTTTCATTGCTCTCTCAAAGGAGCCCTTGCCTCTCAGCATATCGTGTCCTTCTGTCCAGCCGTCAAGGCTGAATTGTATTTCATCTACATCCAGGCTACCGATATTGTCTGAATTAATAAGCGTGCCGTTAGTAAAAAGAACTCTTCGCAAGTTCAGATCAGCTGTTCTTGCAATAAAGCTCTCCAGATCTTTATACAAAAGAGGCTCACCGCCTGAGATCATAAGCCTTAAGCCGCCAATTTCGGAAAATTCACGGGTAATGTTTAGAGCGTCGCTCAGTGCCATATCACCATATTTCATTTGACACAGGTAGCAGTGATGGCATTTAAGATTGCATCTGTCAAGCAGTTGCAGTTCGAGATATCTCAAAGACGGATTAATAGCCTCGTTAACGAAAATGTTGACAAGATCAGGAGCGGGAAGAAGTTCAAGTATTTCTTCTTCTATGCAATATTGAACAAAATCATAATCTGAAGTGAGTTCTTTTCCTTTGCGGGCGCCATTGCACTTGCTCAAAAAGTCTTTTGCAAGATCATCAATTTCGTAAAGTTCATCCCTTCCGGCATGATAAACAAAAGGAATTTCCAATATTTTTAAAGAAGCTTTTTTACAAAGACGAAGGTAAGCCTCAGCCCAGTTCAGGTCATTCACAATACAGCTCCATGTCCGATGCGGTAATCATATTGTATTCTTTTAAAAGTGAAAGCAGTATAAAACCTCCGCAAGGCTCAACGTTGCCGCAAGGATTTTCTGATTGGAAATCGCAGTCTTTTTCACGAAAAGGACATCTGCTGCATACATATATTTCCAGGTCTTTTTTATGTTTTTTCCACAAGCCGGGTTCTTTATTGTAACGGGAAATTTTAGTCGAATCGATTCGCTCATCGACTACAAGCATTTCGACAACCTGAGCCCCTTTGCAGAACATATCTTCTTTTTTCTGTTCTTTATAAAACATGCAGTACGGGCGGCATATATATTCTTTGAATTGATTTTTATCCATGATTTTTTGGGAGTGTGTAAGACCAGATAAATGACGGCCTGAGCACAACTTAGCAGACCCAGACCATCTTTTTTTCAATCTGCGGAGACATAGAATCAGCAGGAATGTTTACATTTGCAAAGACCTGTTGAAACTTTTTTTACTTTTTTAATTTTCATCGTTCCACCTCCTTCGTTGAGAAGTTAACTTATGGGCAAGATAAAAAATGGCGGCTTCTACACTTTGTCCTAAGTATAATATCTGTTTACAAAAAATCAACAAAATATTGGGGAAACCTCCTTTTTTAATTAAGATTACAGGTTTTAACACAGCAATATTGCAGTCATGTCATAAATAGAATATGAAGTGTAATAGACGAAATAATTAACAATATGCAATTAGAAGCATAAAACAAGAGCAGGATTCGACGATGCAATACGGGAAATATAATTTTAAGTGCTTTTTTGAAAATGATGCCATACTTCCCCCATATAAGGGGTCAACATTTCGGGGAATTTTCGGGCATGCCTTGAAAAAGGTGGTATGTGCATTAAAAAGACAGGACTGCAAAGACTGCCTTTTAAAAGAACGATGCATATACACTTTGGTTTTTGAGACAAAGCATGCTTTAAAAGTTCCGGATGGATTCAGGATTTCCGCTCCTCCCAACCCTTTTGTTATAGAACCTCCACTATCTGATGAAACCATGTATAAAAAGGGCTGTTCATTTGATTTTAATCTTCTGCTGTTTGGAAAAGTGAATAACAGCCTTGCCTATTTAATTTATGCCTTTGATCAGATAGGAAAAACCGGAATCGGAAAAAGAATTGGTGAGAATAGAGGCGCTTTTTCTCTTAAAGAAGTAAAATACAATGACAGCATAATTTATTCGGATAAAGATCGTTCTCTTATTAACTCCGGAGAAGCCGAAGAAATGTTATTGAAGAATCAGACCGGTCATAATGATTCAACTATCCGTATTAAACTTATTCTTGAAACACCGCTCAGGCTGAAATTTGAAAACCATCTTAAAGCGGATCTTCCTTTCCATGTCCTGATGCGTGCAATGCTGAGAAGAATTTCCTCGTTGTTTGCTTTTTATGACAACGGGGAGCCTGTCATTGATTACCGCGGGCTTGCTGAAAGAGCAAAGAATGTCCGAATTGCTGAGCAAAACCTGTCATGGTTTGACTGGAAGCGCTATTCCAACCGTCAGGACCAGAGCATGCTTATGGGAGGAATCACAGGTTCAATAATATATGAAGGCAAGATTGCAGAATATATGCCGCTTATCGAATTTTGTGAAAAAGTGCATATAGGCAAACAAACCTCTTTCGGGCTTGGAAAGATTAGAACAGAGGTCATCTGAAATTTTAGAAGTTAGGTAATGCTATGAAACGAACCAGAAGATTATTTATAATATCAGCTAATTTTTATTTGACAAAGTTAAATTAACTGTATATTTTACGATCATGGCTGATAATTTACATAGATACCGATTTTTAAAGCGCCTTTTGCCTGAATCCACATCAAAACGATTGATTGTAATAACAGGCGCAAGGCAAACCGGCAAGACAACAATTTCAAAACAGAAATATCATTATTTAAAATATATAAATCTTGATTCTCCTGAAAACAGGGAAAATCTTAAAAATCTTCTTTCAGCATCATGGGCGGATACCATTGGAAATGCTGTTTTAGATGAAGCTCAGAAAGAGCCGGTTGTTTTTGAAAAAGTAAAATATGCATTTGACGAAGGCGGCATTTCATTCTCTGTTCTTACAGGTTCAAGTCAGATATTGCTTCTGAAAAAAATCAGGGAATCCCTTGCAGGACGGGCGTTTTTTTATGAGATGTGGCCGTTGATGCAATGTGAAGTAAATATTGGGGAGGACACATCTGGAGTTTCCGAACCTTTGATACATCATATACTTTGTTCCGATAATTTATCATCTGTTTTGTCAAATATTCCGCATATTTTTCTGGATAAGCAGGATGCGCTCTGCCGCAGCGCAGAGGATCATATACTTAAATGGGGCGGGATGCCTTCGCTTTTAACTTTATCCGAAGATGAGAAATGGAAGTGGCTTAAAGACTATAGTTATACATATCTTGAACGCGATTTATCGGACTTAGCAAGAATAGAGGACTTGTCGCCGTTCAGAAAATTTCATAAACTTTCTGCGTTGCGGTCAGGCATGCTTTTAAATTACTCCGAACTTGCGAGAGACTCTCAGGTAAGCGTTGATACTGCCAGACGGTATATAGAATATCTCAGGATTTCGTTTCAGGCTTTTTTGATTCAGCCTTATCATGTAAATTTGACCAGTTCAGCAATAAAAACGCCGAAGATATACTGGGCTGATATAGGCATTTTAAGACAGTTGACGGGATTTAGAGGAGAACTGACCGGCGAATTGTATGAAACCATGGTTGTTTCAGAGCTTGTCAAATGGATAAAAACATATCAGGCTGAATGCGAAATTTATTTTTACAGAACCCGCTCAGGAATGGAATTGGATCTTTTGCTGGAATCAGGACAAAAAATTTGGGGGATAGAAATTAAACGCCGTAATACGGTTGTTGAAAAAGATATCAAAGCAATGAAAGAGATTGCGCAAAAACTCGGCAGTCTGTGGCGCGGAGGAATGGTTGTTTATCTGGGCGATGAGATCAGGCAAATAGCCAATCCTGATATATGGGCAGTTCCATCAAGACGGCTTTTTCAATAAATTTATTGAGTTATAATTTATCAGCCGTTATTTTTTAAGGAATTAGTAATCCGTTATCTCATTTTAGTTTTTTTGCACTTTCTAACACCAACTTGCATTCAAAAATATAGCAAGGCGGCAAGGAGGTTTTCCCGCAGGCGTATATGTAATATGCCGAGGACGGAACCGACGAAGCCAACGCAGCTAGAATTTGAATGCGACCTGGTATAAAGGATTTAACATGACCGGATACAATCAAGTCCCGCTCTTCAGGTAATTGAAGGGCGGGGCTTTTTGTTGGGGATGCGAGTGAATCAAAAATAGAATATAATTGGGACGACTCCGTAAAAGCTTCATATGCAAGGCGCACGAATCTTGAGGAAATAAGCGATAGCGGGATTACCGGTCTGGATGATAAGAATTTTAATTCCTTTTTTTGAAAAACTGAAGGCTAATAATATGATATCAATAGAAAAGAAGTTTCTTGCAACCATTAAACGGGGAGAGCCGGCGACAGTAGAGTTCAAGCTGACCTTTGATCGTGAAACGGTTGAAACCCTTTGTGCCTTTGCCAACACCCGTGGAGGCAGCGTTTTTATAGGTGTTTCAAATACAGGCGAAATCACCGGTGTTAAGATAGGCAAAGAGACTGTGCAGAACTGGGTCAACCAGGTTAAGCTGAGCACTTCAAACACTCTTATCCCGGATGTTGATATCATTCCCCTTAAAGACAAAACGGTTGTTTCTTTGTCTGTATCGGAATATCCCATTAAACCTGTGGCATGCAAAGGAAGATATTTCAAGCGAGTCAAAAATGCCAATCACCAGATGAACATAACGGAAGTTGTGAATGAACATCTCAAAACATTCAATGTCAGTTGGGATTATTACATAGACGAATTTCATTCGGAAAAAGACATCTCTTTGAAAAAGGTGCAAACTTTCATTGATCGCATCAACCGCTCCCGCGAAGTTCCGGTTTTCGACGATCCGATAGCGGTTCTGCATAAATTCGAGCTGTTAAGAGATGGGAAAATCACACGCGCTGCTTTTTTACTTTTCATGTCTGGCGAATCGAGTTTGAGCAGTATTGAGCTTGGGCGGTTTCAGACCCCCATTCTTATAAAGGATGGCGCGAGGCTTAAAACGGATCTTTTTGCCGAAGTGGATGGAATAATGGACTTTATCAAAAAACATATAAATAAAGCCTATATTATTACGGGCAAGCCACAAAGAGAAGAGCGTTGGGACTATCCGCTCGACGCCCTGCGTGAAATCGTTGTCAATGCCATTGTCCATCGTGATTATTCCAGTTCATCAGATTCAGTCATCAAGATCTATGATAATCAAATAGAATTTTTCAATCCGGGCAAGCTTCCCGAAGGGCTTACAGTAGAGAAGCTTCTCAAAGGCGAATATATCTCGGTAATCCGAAACAGAAAGATTGCCGACATGTTCAAGGAAGCCGGGTTGATAGAAAAATATGGCACCGGCATCCGAAGGATTCTCGCAGGTTTTGAGAACTATGGCTTGCCGGAACCCCGGTTTGAGGAATTTAGCGGAGGTTTCAGGGTTACAGTTTACAAACAGGTCAGACAATTAACTGCCTCTAAAGTAACCAACCAAGTTACGGGTGAAGTTACGGGTGAAGTTACGGGTGAAGTGCATCGACTTTTAGAGGTGTTGGGAAATACCTCAATGACCCGGTTACAGGCACAGAATGCACTTGGTTTGAAAGGTCAAGCAAACTTCAGGGACCGCTATTTGAAACCCGCACTTGAAGCAGGATTAATCGAAATGACCATTTCTGAAAAACCCCGCAGCAGCAAGCAGGAGTATCGGCTTTCGGAAAAAGGGCTGCAGTTTCTGGAACAGGCTCAAAAAAGGGGAAAGTAAAAGGCATAATTTGGACTTTGAGACCTCTGCGGACTCTGTGAGAGATTCAGGATTTACCGTAAAATAAAAAATTCGTGGATATGGTAAGAAACGGCAATGTTGCAGCAGTTGAAAAGAAAATAAGCATTCTGTAATTTTAAGCAAACTCGGTATGTTCGATATTAAACGGAAAACCGGGGAAAATATGTTTGTGGATAAAATTTGCCTGAAACTGAACTTATTTGAGTTTAATATAATATTAAAGTAAAGATAATTAAAGTAGCAGATGTTTTCAGAAATATATATTAAAAGATGCATATTAATTGATAGCGAAATCATGGGAGGACACTATGGAGTCAATAGATCAAATAGCAAAAAAGGCAATGGAACTCCCACCTCTAGAACGAATTCGGTTAGTCGAAACAATTTTATACAGTCTTGACAAACCAGACCCGGATATAGAAAAGAGCTGGGTTGCCGAATCCGAAGCCAGGTATGAGGCATATAAACGAGGAGAGCTTAAAACGTACGATTGGGATGATATTAAAAAAAGGTATGAACGTTGAAAATTCGTTTTATATCTCATACAAATAACGAAATGGATGAAGCAGTCAGGTACTACGACCACCAGCTCCCCGGATTGGGTTTCGATTCTTTCAGGAAATTGAATCGGCTATCGAAATAATCAGGTTTATGCCGGAAGCATGGACAAAAATAGGTGAACGGACGAGACGTTGTATCTTAAAAACTTTTCCTTATGCTCTTCTCTATGTTATAGAACCGGAAGAAATTCTCTTAACTGCGGTTGCACATCTTCATAGATACCCGGAACATTACAAAAACAGAATCATATAAATTTGCTGATTCTTCCTGTATGAGTCCAACCTTAATATTTAACACCTTTTTTACAATTCTGTTGATTTAAAAAAAGCAAAGTGGTAGCAAAGTTTCTGTATTATTGCTCATTATATTTTTGGTGTTTTCTGGAATTAGTAATCCATCAACAGAACCGACGAAGCCGACACAGCTAGACTTTTAATGCGGCTTGGTATAAAGGATTTAACATGACCGGATATAATAAAGCCCCGCTCTTCAGGTAATTGAAGGACGGGGCTTTTTTGCTTTTTTAAGATGATACTACTTGTACTGAAAAAGCTATAATGAAATGTTCCCAATACAAAAGAGAAGTCATTTTATCCATGTATTTAAATGGAGGATAATATGGAGTTATTATGGGCAACATAATTTTATTTAAATCAAAAAAAGTTAGGCGTATCTGGAGTGAACCGGATCAAAAATGGTATTTTTCTATTCAGGATGTTATTGAAATTCTGACAGACAGCACCGATATAAAGCAGTATATAAAAAAATTAAAAAACCGGGATCCTGAATTAAGAAGCAACTGGGGTACAATTTGTACCCCGGTTGAAATGCAGGCTACCGATGGCAAAAAACGAAAAATTCAGGCATCTGATACCGAAGGTCTTCTCCGTATAATCCAATCCATTCCCTCATCCAAGGCTGAGCCTTTCAAACGCTGGCTTGCAAAAGTAGGGTATGAACGCCTGGAAGAGATAGAAAATCCCGAACTTGCCGCAAAGCGAATGCGTGAAATCTACAAATTTAAAGGCTATTCCGATGAATGGATAGAAAAACGGATGCGCGGCATTGCGATCAGGGACGAACTGACCGAAGAATGGAAAAAACGGGGAGTTAAAGAGAAAATAGAATATTCAATTCTAACGGCAGAAATAAGTAAAGCGACTTTCGGTATGACGCCGACCGAATATAAAAACTTTAAAGCGCTTGATAAACCTACAGATAATTTGCGCGACCACATGACTGACCTGGAACTGATTTTTACAATGCTGGGGGAGGCATCCACAACTGAAATTGCCCGAAAAAAAGACGCACAGGGTTTTCCTGAAAACAAAAAAGCTGCTAATGAAGGCGGTACTATTGCCGGAAATGCCCGCCGCGAACTGGAAAAAAAGAGCGGCACAAGGGTTTCAGTTAAAGAAAATTATAAACAACTGCCTGAAATTAAGCTCAAATCAATTAGCCACAAAGAAAGTAAAAAATGAATACGGATGAAACCATTTTAATAGTTTCTCCTGATTCAGACATGTTCATTTCCTCTTTAAAATCTTATTGATTTGACTAATCCAATGTGATAGCAAAATTTTAAATTTATGTTCATTTCACAAGTTGTTTGATATTCAATATTTTTCTGGAATAAGTAATCCCTTTTTGGAATGCGACCTGGCATAAAGGATTTAACATGACCGGATATAATAAAGCCCCGCTCTTCAGATAATTGAAGTACGGGGCTTTTTTTATGGGTTGGATTACTTTTAGACAGCTGTAACAGATTTTAGGAGGAACAATGGAATTCAAGCTAAAGGCATTGACAGATATCTGGACAGGTGGAGTTGATAAAAACGTAAAAGGGCTACATTTAACAGGGTTCAAGGGCTCAATCAGGTGGTGGTATGAGGTGTTGATTCGTGGCCTTGGGAATTATGCATGCGACCCGACTGAGCAATCCAGCCATTGCCATTTGAAGCTTTCGTCCAAGGAAAAACAGCAAATCAAATTTCAAGAAACAGCCCTAGATAAAATTGTAAAACGCTATATCTGCCCTGCCTGTTATTTGTTCGGTTGCACGGGGTGGAGCGGAAAGGTCGGTTTAAGGATTACCGATCCAGAAGGCAATATAAAAAAAAATGCCATAAAAAAAGACCATAAATTCAACTTATTATTTGTTAAAATGAAACCGCTTGAACTGGCAGAACAGTCATTATTGGAAATGACAATGAAATTAATCGTTGATTATGGAGCTATAGGTGGGCGAACGGTATATAAACCTTCTGAGGACAATAGGAACAATAACAATCTATCAAAGCAGCATCATTATGATTATGGATTAATAGCGAGATCTGATAGCTCGAATATTCAAACCGAGAAAGTCAATGGGGAAAACGTATCAGAATATTTGAGTGATTTCCCAAAGAAAGCGGATAAGAATAATAATGAGTGGCCGGATTTAAACGAGTTTTGGTTTATCAAGGGGATATGTTTAGACAGAACATGCATAAATAATAGTGTAGGAAGAGATAACAATGGCAAATATAAAAAGTTCACAGAAGAAAATATTTTTTTAGGTGGATTCGGTGGAAAAGAGAAAGAATTGGTCATTGAAAAATTAAATAAATATAGAGATGTAAATGCTGTAAGCAAAAAAATATTTTCTTTTCATCGGACAGAAAACAAACAACAGATCGATTTGCCTTTATGCTTTGGCTATGCCAAAAAAAACGAACATCAAACATTAATCAAAAAAATATTTTTAGTAAACGGAGACCTAAGCCAGGAACAATTTGAAAAGCTTGTAAAAAATGGCGAAATACCACTTAAATACGGCTCGGAGGTAAGAGATGAACTCTAATTGTAATTTTGATTGGTTTGCGAAAAAAAATTCTGAGTTTACTGGCGTTGACAAGACAACTATCCCTAAAAAAAAGGATATTATTCCTGCTGAAATAAAAAAACTTAAAGATGAAATTGATAAAGAAACGAATTTTTTCTACGTAAAACGGAAGCTCATTTCATCTCTTTATTTTGGTAAAAAAATTGAAGAAGGGACACCTGCTGAAAAGTTTAAACGGACTGAGATACTTAATTTTGATACATTTAGTTCTCTTTTCGCACTCTTCACGAGTTCGGAAGCAAGAAATTCCGCAACACTCCCTTTATATTCTGTTTTCCTCCAATTCATATTTTCGTTAGCTACACCATATATTTCAAAGGATGACGAATCTTTTTACTGGCCCGAAAACTCGGTTAAGAAGGACAAGGTTTTCAAGGCACCTATGATATCCGGCAGTACGTGGAAAGGGAACCTTCGTTGGACGGCGGGAAAGCTGCTTGAGGCTGAATTAGATAATAGCGAAAGAGTAAAAAAAAGGCTTCAGATTATAAAACTTTTTGGCTCGGAAAACGCTTCTGAGAAAGCCTATTTTAATGGAATCATTCCGGAAAACGTGTTGAATGAGTTTAAAGATAAGCCTGAAAATAAGGACACTCTAAAAGGCAGATTAAATTTTTATCCGACGTTTTTTAAGGAGATATCTCTTGAAGCGATTAATCCGCATGACAGAAAAACGAAAGCCGGCACAATTCCGGTCTATATTGAAAGTGTTCCGGCTGATGCTGACGGCACATTCAGCCTGCTGTATGTGCCATTTGATCTGATGGGCCGGTCGAATGCAAGCATCGAGCAAGAGGCAAAGTCGGATATCCATTTTATTGCCGAGACATTAGAAAAACTGATGTTGGAATATGGAATTTGCGCCAAAAAAAGCAGCGGATTCGGCATTGTTAATAAGAATTTTATCGTTAAAAACGGCAACCCGGCGGGCCAGTTAAAGAGCAAGAACAAAGCGGTGCCTTTTGTAAATTTTAACGAAATGAAACAACAAATAGACGAGGTGTTTTCAATTGATGAATGATCTACTAAAAAAATCCATAATATGGTGGGAAGATAACATAGGTAAACACCAGCATCAAATTCACTGGGCGGAAGCCGCCGCGCTTTTTCATGATGTAGGAAAACTCAGTAAGGCGTTTCTGGAGTACCGGCATAAGTGGCGGCAAATGCCCAATGGCTGGGACGCTGACCCGCATGATCATCAATTTCTAAAAAAGGATGATCTATTAAGAAAAGGAACGTATAGCCATATAAAAAATTGGTATGAAAAGGAATTAACTATTGGTACTGAAAACGTTTCTATCCGAGATGTCATTCATGGGCATATCGATCCTGACGATTATATGCAAAAAAAGCATGGCAAACCTTATAAAAGTATATTTTTAAATATGCTCAAGGCGGCTGACAAAAAAGACGCATCTTTGGATCGGAACAACCCGCTTTTCTCATCAGATCAGTCTGATAAAGACAAACGGTTTTTTGATACCGATGTGTTCGGCGTTGAAAATACAACCATAACACCGGATTGCCTCGAAAAACTGCGAAATTCGCTATATATGGCACTGGAGACCAATTTGCCTGATGGTGTGAATATTTTTTCTTACGAGGAACGAAGTAAATTCCTGGAAATAACCAAAGAGCATTTTGATTGGGCTTTTTCCGATACTACGCGCCCCAACAATGACACATCTCTTTGGGAGCATGCTTACGCTGTTGCAACCATGTTAAAAGTTATCTTCTGCCACCGGTTAATATTTGGTGAAGCCCTTGATAGTTTCAACAAAGTCCGGTTCGGCATCCTTGGCATCGGCTGGGACGGCTTGGCTTATATGAGCAAAGGGCATAAAATTAGAGATATCATTGGAAGGAAAGCCATAATAGATAAGTTGAAAGAAAAAATAAAAAAACAAACCGAGTGGCAGTATGCAATCGGAAATTTAATTTATGAGGATGACAACGGAATCTACTTTCTAATCCCTTCTATTCCGGGTGACATCGATCTGGAAAACACCGATTTCGATAAACTGAGCGAATATGGATGCTTCTTGCAATTTCTCAAGCAAGAAATAATCAATACCTCTATTGAAGTCACCAACGGCGAGCTTTTCCCAAAATTTCACCTTATCCCTGACACCCGGTTCATGACGCATCTGGTTAAATGCATTACGGAACTTGGAAAGAAAACAAAATATCCCTATATTACTCCCCCACAGGATCTGTCGGACAAGCTGAACGAAGGCTGGGGCGATGTGAGAGAAACTGTTTGCCCTGTTTGTAGAACAAGCCCTGTTAAAAAAAAGGAATGGGATATCTGTTCTGGATGCCTTGATATTCGGAAAAACGCGAGTTCTTTCAAACTGAATGACAATTTGGGAACGCCTTTTATAAAGGAAATTACACTTGGGAATAAAAGCAAGGATGGCAAGATAATAAAAGCCGGGGGCCGCGTAGCTTTGATCGTTGCAAAAATGGGATTGAAACACTGGCTCAGCGGTGAAATGATTCGTAGCCTTTTTGTCAGCCAAGTGAAATCTCTTGAGAACGAACTGGAAGAACTTGGGAAAACAAAATATTTTGAAAAACAGGAAAATGAATTCAGGAGAAAGCTTGCATATTCCCCGTCCGGCAACCTCATTGAAAAAGGATATGATTATCAAAGAATCAAGCATGAAATCGACCTTTGTTATAACTACGGCAGCCTCTCAAAAGACGACAAGGAATATGCTAAACATATCTTGTTTCTGTATGGCCGAAGGATTGGGAGTAAAGACAAAAAGAGCGTCTTAAATCAGAATGTTGCTGGTACTGAGAAAGAATGGAACGATTTAAGAAATTCAGCAATAGAGGAGGACGGGCTTTCTGGCCGGTATAATAGTTTTTTGCTTTATAACCTGCTTTGCGCGAAAACGCCCACGCCTTCGAGCATTTTTGATGTATGGCGTTCGACCGAGGATTTTTTCAAATCCCTGACAGAAATCGAAGCCGATACTGTTCTGGGAATAAAGAATCGGAAGCGAATCATGGCAGACATCCCAAAACCAGATAATTTAGAAGTTTATATCAACGCTGCCTATGAAGGAAAAATCGGTGATTTTCCGGTTGAGATTGTTTGGCTAGGAAAAAACGACATGAAAGCATGGATTATCGGTGACATCAAGAAAGACCAAATCGGAAGCAATGATACTATCGTATTAAACGGAAAGCCGTTTGGTCGTTCCGAGGAAATTAAAATAGCTGGAATCACAAAAGTGAATGACGAGAAAATCTATTTCCCCCTCCGTATCATTACCACCACGCCGGATGTTTTTATGGCTATCGTTCCGGCAAGCAAAGCCCTCGATATAACGCAAAAGATTTATAGGGAATATTCTAAAAGGTTTGGGAAGGTGATAGGCCGCTTGCCGATCAGCATTGGAAACATATTTTTCAGTGAAAAGATGCCGATGTTTGTCGCCCTGGATGCCAGTCGGAGAATGCTTGATAATTTCGACAGACTCCATCACGAGCGTATAAAATTTAGGGTCAGTAAAGATCATGATCCGCTCGACTTAACTATCGATGGTCTATGTGTATCAATGGATGAGGTTACAATCCCCGGAAATCAGCCTTACCTTTCTATAATCAAGTGGGAAATACCCAATCTCTTGGGTAATAACCAAATCGACTATTATCACCCGTATTTTTTTGTTGATAAAGACAGTAAAGACTACAAGTTTCGGAAGAGTTATTTCCAAACCGTCATGGGAGATGTGATCCACTGCAATGAAGTACAACCAGGCGATATTCTGGAAGTTTATCCTAATTATTACGACTATGAATTTCTGGATTCAAATGCCCGGCGGCATGATATCAAGTTAGACAGTGGTCTCCGCAGGAAATCGAGCGTAGCTGATTTTAAATCAAAACCCTATCTGCTTGACGAACTGCCGCAGAAAATAGCAATGCTTTGGGATGCACTTAATAATGACCGTCATCTGAAAAATCTTACGGATACCACCCTGAGAAACCTGCAAACCATGTGGCTGACAAAATATCAGGAGTGGCACGTCAGCCTTGATAAAAAGAGAGAAGAAGCTTACCGGCAATGGATAAGCATTGTAGAAACTGCGTTTATTAACGAATTACCTGAAATTGATGAAAAACATCGTCGACTCATCAGGGAAATGATTGAAAACGGATTGTTTTTTGACACATTGGAACTTTACCTTGGAATCCTAAAAGAGAAAAGGGGGGAATGAATAATGACAGAAGCACCAGCAGAAACAGGACAAAAACCATTTGAACCAAGAACCTATTTTGCAATGGCGCTTGACCCGATCCATGTCGGAACAGGGGGTTACCGGCTAGGAAGAGTGGATAACACTATTGCCAGGGAACCGGGAACTAATGTTCCGAAAATTCCAGGTTCAAGTATTTCCGGCGTCACCAGGACATATACGGCTATGGCGGTTCAAAGCAGTGATCCGGCTAATGAAAAAAAGATGAAATTTCAAACAATAAGAGAAAATGGGGTTGTTGATAGCTGCGCTGGAAAAGGCGCACGAGACGGTGAAGGCCATTGTGGTAAAGCATACTGCGAAGTGTGCGTTCCTTTTGGCTTTTCCAAAAAGAACAGCAGTATTCAGGGACTTGCCCAGTTTTTCGACGCCCGGATTCTTTTTTTCCCCGTCTATTCAATGCTTGGCCCAGTCTGGATAACCAGCCCGACGGTTTTGGCTTCTTTTGGCATCGAATGCAGCGTTGAACCGGAAAAATTTTCCGCCGTCACTTCGACTACAATCACCGCTTTGAATTTTGGGTGGCTGATGCTGGAGAAAGGAAGTGCTACACCGCTCGATCCCAATATTTTGGATCAATTAAAGTTGGAAGGACAGCCTGGATTTAACAGTATCCAACCAATTATAAAGGACAAAATCTACATTCTTCCAGACAATCTGTTTTCACAAGTCATCAACGATAACCTTGAAGTCAGAACTTCCGTTGCCATAGATCCTGCAACTGGAGCGGCTGAATCTGGTGCGCTTTTTACCTATGAAGCCATTCCCAGGGCAACAATCATGTGGTTTGATGTGGTGTATAATGATCCAAAATATTTTAGAGTTGATAGTAATGAAATTAAGAAAAACGATAAAGAGTTAGCAGATATTGATTGGCTGGAAACTAATGTTAAGCTTGGGCTGAAATTTATGGAATCATTGGGTGTAGGCGGAATGAATACACGGGGAATGGGACGTCTGAAGGTGTTTATATAAGGGGGGAATATGGAACAGATAGATATGAAATGTGCCGCTTGTGGCTATGCAATAGTCGAGGCTTGCAAGGATGATGCAGAAACCATAATAACCAAGTCTCTCGGAGTACTTCAGGAAGACGGTGTTTATGCTTTCTTCCTCTATTTAGACTCAAAAAAAAAGGACGGTAATGCTAAACAAATTTTTGATAAAGCAACAGATCTGCTCAGAAAGGATGCCCTTCTTAGCACAACAATGACAGAAAGAGAAACAGATATTCTGAAAGTAATTCGTGAAAAACTGGCAATAAAACTTGATATGCTTCTCTATGCCAAGGAAATTCTTGATCGCACTCTTGTATATGCCAGATACCATGCAAAAGCACTCAACATCGAACCCGGCATCGGAGGTGAGTGATGAAATGGAAGGCGCTACGGCTTGTTTACCAAGCCAAAAGCCCCATACATATAGGGTGGCATACATTAGGTTATATTAAGCTGACCCGGCATTACATACCCGGAAGGACAATGTGGGGAGCGATTACGGCCAATATGACTAAGACTTACGGCAAAGAAGGCGTGGATGATTATAATGTTTTTGGGGAAATTTTTAAAACAAAAATATTGACGAGTTATTTTTATCCCGCACTCAATCCGGATGCGCCACTACTGCCTTGTTATACGGAACAAGGCTTGATGTACGGTATGCGTGGTCACGACTGCCGGACAAAAGCGGATTTTGAAAAATGCTTCATTAACTCTTTCGGGCAAACTGCTGTTCTTCCGCAAAGCAATACGGCAGAGGACGAATCTCTTCATGAATCCGAATATATTTCACCAAATATAAACGAAGAAGGCGTTTGCAAACCCGTTTTTTTTACAGGTTATTTGTTTATTGGCGATGATGCGCAATTTAACGGTGAAAAGATCACTTGGAGCAACAGTGAAATTTCCTTAAAACCAGCGATAAAGGAACTTTTTGTTGGCGGTGATATGAAATATGGCTGGGGGCAACTAACTCTTTATAATAATCCAGCGTCCGAAGGGCATCATAAAAAAATATTCGGATATGACTTCACCGGGGAAAGCGGCGAGCCATACATCGAGATACCTCCTGATTTTCCTCTGCCTGCTCATCTTTCAATCGATTCAAAGATTGCCGCAAAGGGGGATATAGAGCCTCTTGTGGGCAGGGAATTCGGAACCGTGAAAGATTCAAATGGGGAAAAACAATGCGGGGCTGGGAGAAAAATTAGCTGTGCAAAACTGTGCTGGCTGCCCGGATCTGTGATAACCGAAACAGTAAAGCGACCATTAATAATTTCTGAATTTGGTTTATTAGGCTAACGCAAAAAAATCGGAGGCGGCTTTGAAGAATAAAAGTAATAATATTGAGTACTACAATATCCTTATATGGCAAATAGTCGTTAGCTTGATCACCGCTGTAATCCTTAGTATTTATGCGAAAAGCATTTTAGGAGGAATTATTATTTGTGCATTAATATTAATACCATACCCAATAATTGCTTATTTTTTCAAAAAATATAAAAAACTGTCGGAGCTGAAAAAATCCGGCATAATCGGCTATTGTGAGAAATTCGATTCTAAAACGGACTGTGACATATTCAACAAAGAAAGTCTGGTAAAAGAGACATTCTGTTATTTTGGGGCAAGTACTAACACAATCCTTGAACTATTAAAAGAATGGACGGCGTATAATCCAACGATAAGTGTTTTCAAATTTTTACTTATAAATCCGGAATCCAAAGAATTAAAAAAACAAATTGCTTTTGAAAGGAACATCCCGGAATCAATGGTTGCCGATGAAGTTATCGAAACAGAAATAATTCGAATAGAGAGCGCCATAAAAGTCCTTAAAGATTTAAGGCCATATAAAGAAAGCAAAATGGAAATCAGGCTGTATTCCAACTTTGTTCCCTGTTGGTTTTATTTGATAGATGAGAGGACTATATATCTTGGTATAATGGAAAAGGGAAAACGAAGCAATCAATCTGTAATTATAACAGAGAAGCTGAATGATAATTCCACCCTTTTTGATGTGTATAAAAACACATGGGATTGCATTTGGTCTGATGCAACACCGGTGAATTAAATGTGGAATATATACTCCCTATCTCAGGCCTTTCAATCCGTCAAAGCCAACCACGGTTGTGCAGGCGTAGATGGTGTATCCATCCAGCAGTTTGAGCACAACCTTAAAGGCAACTTATTTACGCTGAGTGAAGAGTTGAAAGAAGGGACGTATTCTCCCCTTCCTATGATGAAGATTCTGGTTGCAAAGAAAAATGGCGATCCGAGGGGGCTTTGCATTCCTGCTGTAAGAGATAGGATCGTACAAAGGGTGGTTCTTGACTTTATCGAACCGGAGCTTGACAAGCAGTTTGAAGAATGTAGCTTTGCATACCGTAAGGGACGATCTGTTCGACAGGTAGTATATTTAATAACCAACCTTTACAAAGAAGGTTATCGATACGTAGTAGATGCAGACATTGATGCTTTTTTCGATAATGTAGATCACGACCTGTTAAAATCCAAGTTCAATAAAGTGATTTCAGACCCGTTTATTCAGCATTTGATAGCACAGTGGATTGGAGGAGAAGTCTGGGATGGAACTGACTTGAAAATAATTACAAAGGGAATCCCTCAGGGCTCGGCTATTTCTCCTATACTGGCTAATCTTTTTCTGGATGAACTGGATGAGGCAATGCTTGCTCAAGGCTTTAAGTTTATCCGCTATGGTGATGATTACGTGGTTCTTTGCAAAACCAGGGAAAATGCAGTCCAGGCGCTTGATTTATCAAAAAAAGTATTGGAAAATCTTATGCTGAAGCTGGATGAAGAAATCATAACTACCTTCGATGATGGTTTTAAGTATCTTGGTGTAGTTTTTTTGCGTAATATGGCAATGAAACCTTTTGAAGAGCAAACAAGAGAAAGAAAAGTTTTATTTTACCCCGAGCCGTTAGACCTTGAAGCTTACAATTTAAAAAAACGTTTTGACCGGATACGGTCTTAACCTATACGAATTTTCTTTACGGAAACGATATGGCAAACCTTTATCTGACTGAACAAAACAGCATACTTCGAAAAACCGGTGACCGGCTTATTGTGGAAAAAGATGATGAAGTATTGCTTGATGTTCCTTGTCACAAAATTGAAGCTGTGCTGATTTTTGGCAATGTGCAGTTTACTACTCAGGCTGTGCATGAATTATTTGAGCACGGTATCGAAATGGCAATTCTCACCCGCACAGGAAAGCTGATCGGGCAAATTACTTCTCCGGCGACAAAAAACATCACACTTCGTATCCGGCAATTCAGCAAATTTGAAGATGAGAGCTTCCGGCTGGAATTTGCCAAAACCATTGTGGCTGCCAAGATTCAAAACGGATTAAACCTTATCCGTATCCATGCTTACAACCATCCTGAAACCGATTTTACAGGCGTTATCGATTCTCTGAGAATAAAAATTGAAAGTGTTGAAGCTTCTTCAAGTTTAGGGCAGCTTCTTGGAATAGAGGGTTCGGCAGCAACGGTTTACTTTGATGCTTTTGGCAGAATGATAAGAGGCGAATTCGGGTTTCCCGGAAGGAGAAAACGGCCGCCTACCGACCCGGTTAACGCTATGCTCTCTCTAAGTTATACAATGATTTTTAATGAAATTGCTTCTCTTATTGATGGGCTGGGGTTTGATCCCTATCTCGGTTTTTTTCACAGCCCTGATTACGGCAGGGCTTCGCTTGCGGCAGATCTGGAGGAAGAGTTCCGGGCTCCTGTGGCTGATCGTTTTGTCTTAAATCTTATCAACAACAAGGTATTTTGCCCCGATGATTTTCATGTAAACCCGGCGGGTGAAGGCGTTTATTTCAACCGTGATGCGATGAAACGCTATTTTGCGGAATACGAGAAGTTTCTCAACCGGGAATTTGACCATAACGAAACCGGAACTAAAACAACTTTGAGAAAGTGCTTCCGGTTTCAGGCTGAGAAACTTGCAAGAGTTCTCCAGGATAATGGTTCTTACATACCTTTTTCCATGGAGAGTTAGCCATGTTTTATCTGGTATCGTATGATATTCCCGACGACAGGCGACGTATCAGGCTGGCCAAAACGCTCAAGGATTATGGAGGGCGCGTTCAATACAGCGTGTTTGAATGCTTGCTTACCCAGGAACTTTTTGATAAAATGATCGAACGAATTGAAGCTATTATATTAGAAGCTGAAGACAGCGTAAGAGTTTACGGTTTATGTGCCAATTGCGAGCAGGTGATCAAAGTTATCGGAACTGGTGAAGTTTCTCATGATGAGGATGTCTATATTTTATAAAAAATAAGTGTAGGTGTCAGGTATTAGCGTGTTAACTTTTAAGTTTTCACGAATGCATCAAATGCGGAGGTCTGCATAATGGGAGAAAAATTTCGCTTAAATATACAGAAAGAAAAATTGGCTCAATTTTGTGAGGTTTATCATATTCGGAAGCTTTCTCTGTTTGGATCTGCTCTTCGGGATGATTTCACTCCTGCAAGTGACATAGATATCCTTATAGAATTTGAGCCTGGATTCAAAATAGGTCTTCTTAAGATGGCGCAAATAGAAAACGAGCTTTCGGATATGCTGAAACGAAAAGTTGATTTACGCACACCAGGTGATTTGAGCCGTTATTTCAGACAGGAGGTGCTTGAAAACGCCGAGGTAGAGTATGCGAAAGGATGACCTTATCCGTATACGTCACATGTTGGAAGCAGCAGAAGATGCGATCTCATTTGCCCGTAACAGAACAAGAAGAGATCTTGATGATGACCGTATGTTCACTCTTTCAATTGTTAAGTCGGTTGAACTTATAGGTGAAGCAGCCTCAAAGATTTCAAAGGAAGGAAAAGATGCACATCCCGAAATTCCGTGGTCTGATATCGTTGCAATGAGAAACCGGTTAATCCATGTTTATTTTGATATCGATCTTGACCGGGTATGGGATACTATCACAGATGATCTTCCTCCTTTAGTATATGCGCTTAAAAAAATATTAGAATACGAAGAATGATATATAATGGTAAAAGTACTTAATTTAAGTGTTTTGCGAATAATAACAGATAGCTTTGCCAATTTATTTTAGGGTGTAAAAAATAGGGTAGGT
>DYJH01000146.1 GCA_020723255.1 Desulfonema limicola
GCCCGTATTGCAAAACGCATCGGGCTTATCAAAACAATGGTTTTTACGCATATTCCGTCAAATATACTTCTTTGTCTTGTGCCTCTGATGCCGAATCTTGCATCGGCAATTTTTGTGCTGCTTCTGCGCTTCAGTATTTCACAAATGGATGTGCCGACCCGTCAGTCATATACGATGGCAGTTGTGCTTCCTGACGAACGGACTGCGGCATCCGGCATTACAAACATCGCCAGGTCAATAGGTGCGGCAGTATCACCTTCTTTAAGCATATTTTTCTTTGCTAATCCATTGTTTCTAAGCGCACCTTTTTTCCTGGCAGGGGGTCTGAAAATAATTTACGATTTGTGCCTTTACCATATGTTTCAGAAAATCAAACCACCTGAAGAAAAAGCGAAACCTCAATAAGGTGAGCTATAAACTTTCAGATAAAGTTTTTGAACTGCGTTATCAGTCGCCCCCTCAAATGAGAATGAACGTATAGATATAGAAAGAGGAGCCATTGAGGTGATTCCGGTTTGGCGTTTTCTCCTCGATATCTGCCGGAATCGGTGTAATAATTCATCAGATACCGCCTTAACCATCTTCTTTAACCAGCGTCTCCATCCTGATATTGTATTTCTCAATCTTTGAATGAAGCGTAGGGCGTGAAAGCCCAAGCAGCCTAGCAGCCTTTGAACGGTTTCCATCGCATAAGTTCAGGGCTTCACTTATTATAACGCTTGCTATATCATCCATGCAGGAATCAAAAAGATTTTCAACATTTCTTTTTGTCAATCCTTTTCTAATCCAATGCCTTAAAGCATCATCAACGTTTTCCGTCTTTGAATCGACAGCGCTTGTTTTTTCGTTTATAATCTGTGCTATATCATCGGTTGACAGAGGCGCTCCGCGATTAAATATCAGTGCTTTTTGTATAGTATTTTCAAGCTCCCTGATATTGCCGGGCCATGTATACCTGGATAGCAAAGCTTTTGCTTCATCGCTGATTCCAGGATTTTTAATTCCTTTTTCTTCCGAAAATTTATAAAGGAAATATTCGGTTAAAATAGGTATATCGTTTTTTCTCTCTCTTAAAGGAGGAAGCTCTATTGTCACAACCTTAAGACGATAATAAAGATCTTCCCGGAATCTCCCGTCTGAAATGGCAGCTTCCAAATCTCTATTGGTGGCTGCAATGATACGGACGTCGGTCGGAATATTCTCCCGCCCACCTACCCGCTCTATGCTTTTTTCCTGCAAAAGTCTCAAAATTTTTGCCTGAAGATTTAACGGCATATCTCCGATTTCATCAAGAAAGACGGTTCCGCCATCAGCCTGCTCAATCTTTCCGACTCTCCGGTGCGCGGCACCCGTAAAAGCACCTTTCTCATAGCCAAAAAGTTCACTTTCAAGCAATGTTTCGGGAATGGCTACACAGTTTATTACAAGAAAAGGTTTTTCAGCACGCAGGCTGTGCTGATATATTGCTCTTACAGCCAGCTCTTTGCCTGTTCCGGATTCACCGCGTATCAGAACGGTAGCATCAGTTGGAGATACTCTTCCGATCGCTTTGTAAACTTCCTGCATCACTGCGCTGCGGCCTATGATTGCATCTCTTGAGGCTTTATCTGGAATTGTATCCATATCAACGGGAGAACGCATAAAACGGCTTGCACTTACAGCCTGCTTTATAAGTGCAAGCATTCCGGGTATGTCAAAGGGTTTGAGGATATAGTCAAAAGCTCCCATCTTTGTTGCCTCTATAGCAGTATCCGTTGTTCCAAAAGCTGTCATAATTATCACCGGAAGTCTGGGTTCGATTTTGTGTATAGCCCGAAATGTTTCAAATCCGTTCATACCCGGCAGACGCATATCAAGAATTACAATATCCGGCGCTTTGTTTTTAACAATATTAAGACCTGCTTCACCGGACGCTGCCTGACCAACATTGTAGCCTTCTTCGGCAAGAAGTTTTATGAAGCTGTTTCTGAGCTGATCATCGTCGTCTATAATAAGAATGGAATTCAAATGTTTTTTCCTTTACTTCTATCTCTTACAGGAAGAGTTATTATAAATGTCGTGCCTTCCCCTTCTTTTGATTCAATATCAATACGGCCTGAATGTTCTTTGATAATCCGGGAAGCTATACTTAATCCAAGTCCCGTCCCCTCCTCCTTGGTTGTAAAAAAAGGTTGCATAACCTTACCGATAATAGAGTCAGGAATTCCCGGACCATTATCGTTTATTCTTAAAACTGCGGCTTTACCAATAGATGCATCAATAGTTTCACTCTCATGAATAGTTATAAGACCGCCCCTAACCATCGCCTCGCAGGCATTTACAATGAGGTTGACAAGAACTTCCTTGAGTTGTTCGGGGTCGCCGTTTATTTCAGAAAGAGGTTTTCCCCTGATCACATTCACAGTAACATCATATGATTTAATACGATGTTCGAGCAACTGGATAGCAAGGTCTATAATATGTGACGGGCTGATTTTTTGCATCTTGAGTTTAGGCGGTCTTGAAAATTCAAGAAAATTTTGAACAATCGTATCCATGTGACGTATCTCATCAGAAATCACATTAATGTCATCCCGCTGTGTTTCTGTGAGGTTTTGAGAGCGTTCCAGCGAAAACAACCGCATTTTGACGGACGTAAAAGGATTTCTGATACTGTGTGCCATCCCGGCGGCAAGCTTACCGACAAGAGCCATCTTTTCCACCTGAAGAAGGTGTTCCCGGCTTTTTTCTAGTTCAAAATGGGTGTAATCGAAATCATTTATTAACTCCCTTACATTTTTAGCAAGAACTGTGATTTCATCTTGTGAACTGGCCGGATTTGCTTCCCCTCCGGCTTCGATTGCCAATCGATAAATGGGCCGGAGGATTCCGCTAATCAAAATGACGCCTATTGATATAATAAGAAAAGTTATAAGAAGAAGAGCGGTTATGGCAAAAAACCTTAATTGCACAGCTTCATTATGGCTTATCTCTTTTGCGCGTACAACTCTGCTTCTGTGAATGTTTTTGTATTCATCACATAGCTCGATAATTTTAAAAAAACGTTTGCGCACATCCTTGTGAAGTTTTTCTCCTGGCTCACGTTCGCCTGCCTGATAGTAAGCTATAACACGATCTTTTAATTCAACATAATGGTTATACTCCATATCGATATTGGCTATGATTTTTTTCTGAGCCTCGGTTTCAGATAAGACTTTTGCTTCATCAAGCTTTTCTTTGAACATCTGTCTATATTCACCCAACTGCCGAAGCCAGTTAGGGTCTTTATCAAGAAAATAATAAGATACAAGGCCTTTCTGGTTTATGATGGCCATTTCAAGCGATTCGGCTGTTTCTAAAGCTGCGACATCCTTTTCGATCAAATTCTCCATGACACTTTCTATTCTGAAAGTGTACCATAGCATAACAAACCCGCCCATTAGTGTTAATATGACAATAGCCGATAATATCAGGTATATTCTAGTGCGAAGGCTGAATTTATTCTTCATTGATGCAGCTTGAATCATTTGATAACATATTATTTTATTCCGGTTTCAATAAACTCAAAACCGCAGCGGCTTTTACATCAACAATTCCCTGTAGCCACTGTGTTCCTACATGGCTTTCCTCATCTTTTAAATTTATGATAACTGATAAATATTCTTTCCCGAACTTCTTAATACCTGAATTTATTATATTCAGAAAACCATCTTTCAGAGGAATCCAGTCAGACAAATCTTCTTCACTGACAAAAGCATTTACGACTTCAGGCCATATCCTGTTAATTGCTGAATTATTATCGTGAGTTTTATCAAAGAATTCTTTTAATCTTTTTATTCTTTCAAAAATAGCAAGTCTCAGTTTTTCGTTAAGGCCTCTTAAAAGATCTTCCGGAAAATCAAATGATATAAACAGTGATCTTACATTACGATACCAGAACATAAGCGCCGCCAGATTAGCGATGTATATTACATTGTTGTTGACTATTCTTTTTATGTTTATATTATCACCCGGGTTAAATGGCATGTTTCCGTTTTTTACCTGCCTGCCCACTATTAATCGCCCTGGCCGAAGTTCGTCTTTTCTGCAGATAGTGCCGGCGGCAATTGTCGTTCCGAAGTTCAGCCTGCATGGTCCTACCAGCCCCCCCTGCCCTCCAAGAAAAATCGGCCTTTGTTTGAGCATCACGCCTTTTGGAACATCTCCTATAAGGGAAGGTGTAGCTTTGTCCTGATTAGGAGTATAGTTGAAATGAATATAAGAGCTTCCTACTTCGCTATGATTTTTGCGGCTTGTACCGCCTGACATAAAGCAATCACAAAAATTAATTAAACTGCCCAGCGTCACATATGGGAAAAGTATCGTGTGTTTTAAACCGACTGTATGCGCAATGCTTGCTTCTTCTTCAAGGATAGTACCTTCTCTTACATGGGAACCGTAACCCAAACTGGAGTTTTTCAGAAAAACGGAATCTTTGAAAAACCCGCTTTTTAAATTTACATATGAGCCAATCTGGCAGTTTTCCAATAAAACAGGGCCTTCATATCCAATTCTGACACCATCAAGAATAAGTGTTGAAGAACCGTATATTTTACATCCCGGATATATTATTACCCCGTTTCCGGAAATCCTTTCCGCAACTACTTCATCACCTATAATAATATTTTGAGGATCGGGTATAATAACTCCTTTTCTTATAAGCGATTCGGTTTTTTTCGTTATGCTTATGCTCATAATTTCATAACTGCTTAAAAATATTTTAGTTTGAAGGACTATATTCAGGTATAATTATTTCAAGTATTTTTTTTATTTTTTCATGGTCCTGCTCTTCTGCGAGCCTGGATAATTTTTCTATGTTCCCATTTAAAATTTTAAAATTGTATTCCAGCCCTTTTAATACCATTATTTTTTTATGACTGGTAGGAATTACGTCTTCGCCCTCTGTAATAAGTTCTTCATAGAGTTTTTCTCCCGGCCTTAATCCGATATATTCAATTTTGATATCTTCATCCGGAATGTATCCGGAAAACCTTATAAGATCTCTTGCCATATTATCTATTTTAATCGGAACACCCATATCAAGCAGGAAGATTTCACCGCCATTTCCCATTGCGCCGGCTTGAAGAATCAGCTGGCAAGCTTCTGGAATAGTCATAAAATACCTTGTCACATCCGGATGTGTAACTGTAACTGGACCACCCCTTTCTATCTGCTTTTTAAACAAAGGAACCACACTGCCCACACTGCCTATAACGTTGCCGAAACGGACTGTCATAAACAGTGTCTGTAATTTATTATTTCCATTCTGGCTCTGTATAAGCATTTCAGCGACGCGTTTTGATGCACCCATAACATTTACCGGACGAACCGCCTTATCAGTTGAAACATAGACAAAACGTTTTACATGATATTTCTTTGAAACATCAATCAGATTAAGAGTCCCCTGTATATTATTTTCAATTGCTTTCCATGGTTGCAATTCCAGCATAGGCACATGCTTATATGCGGCGGTATGGAAAACAACTTCGGGTTTGTATTTTGCAAACGTTTTTTCAAGATAAAGCGTATCTTTGACATCTGCAAGAAGTGCAATGCATGGTACATCAGCAAATTTATTTCTGATATCAAGTTCAATTTCATATAAAGGACTTTCAGCTCTTTCATATAAAATAATGCTTTCTGGTTTAAATTTGCATATTTGCCTGCAAAGTTCAGAACCTATTGAGCCGCCTGCTCCTGTTACCAGAATTGTTTTACCTTTTAAATATCCGCCTATTTTATCAGCATCCAGTTTGATTATATCACGCCCAAGCAAATCACTATATGATACTTCACGGACAGTGTTAATTGTAATTTTTCCATCAATCAGTTCACTGTAGGTCGGAATTATTTTAAATACTATATTACTTTTTTTACAAATTTCTACTATATTACGAATTTGTTTCGAGCTTGCTGAAGGGATGGCTATAATTGCCTCATCAGCTTCAGCTTTAATAAATATCTTTTTAATGTTCTCAATGTTTCCAAGAACAGGAATACCATGTATTTTTTTACTGATTTTTTCAGGATCATCATCTAAAAAGCCAATTATTTTTTGATTTAATTTATTATTATTAATGATTTCCTTACAGATTTTTTCACCGCAATCCCCTGCTCCGATAATAAGTATTTTTTTCCCTTTTGGTAAATTTTTTGTAAAGAGTCTGAATAAATTACTTGCAGAAGTCAATAATGAGCCATCAAAGCGTAACTGTTCATAATATAAGCGGATTGCCACACGATATCCGGTTATCAATAGAACGGTAAAGCATAAATCAATTATAAAAACCGATCTAGATAAACCCTCGAATCTTGATTTAAAAAGAATAAAAGAGATAATAACAAAACTACTTATAATAGATGCTTTAATAATATTAAAAACATCTTTAATGCCTGTATATCTCCACATACCTCGATAAAGATCAAAAAAATAGAAAAATACTATTTTTATAAAAATTACAATGGGAAGTATTTTATAAAATGAAGCAATAAAATTTGAAGGTATTGAAAACTCAAAACGAACAAGATGTGAACAATAAAATGAAGCGGTTATCAGGCTAATATCAATTATAAGCACTATGAAAAAATTGAAATAAAGAAATCTGAATTTCATTATTAGTTCCTCTGATTTCAGCCCGGATTAATCCAAGATATTTATAAGTAGTTTGTCCCTTTTATGAAAATATAACATGTCGGCCTGTATTAGTTTTTAAAATGAGATTTATTTTAACATTATAGACTTTACAGCGCAATTTATTTGATATCTTTATTAAAATATTTATCAATGTATTCAATCAAACCGGTCTTTTTTATATTTGTATAATTTATGTTTAATGCTTACCGGATATATGAACTTGGTTATATCTTGACTTAACTGTCTTATCTTAATATAGTTTTTTTACGGTATTGTAAAAATCTTCCCCTCCCTGTCTTATTTTTCGTGCCGTCATAATTTAATTTATATTTATATTTTAATAAACTTTGATATCTTGAGATAAACTTTCAACCACTAAAGAGGAAAAATTATGCTGAAAGTAAACGATATAATGGAAACTAATGTAATAACAGTTACTCCCGAAACCGAAATCGTACAAGCTGCAAAACTTCTTCTTCAAAACCATATAAATGGTGTTCCTGTAATAGATAAGAGCGGAAAACTTGTTGGCATACTATGTCAGAGTGATATAATTTCACAACAAAAAAAACTCCCCATACCATCCTTATTTTCATTTCTTGATGGATTTATTCCTCTTACTTCCATGAAGCATTTAGAAAAGGAAGTTCAGAAGATAGCAGCCACTACAGTTGCTCAAGCTATGACAGTTAATCCTATTACAGTTAGATCTGACAATAGCATCGAGGTTGTTGCTGCTCTCATGGTTGATAAAAATTTTCATACACTCCCTGTAGTAGATGATGGGAAGCTTGTTGGCATAGTGGGCAAAGAAGATGTTTTAAGAACTATTATACCGAATAACGGAATTTAGAAAGGGGCGCCATTCCCAAAGCATTTTATTAGAGTAAAACCTGAAGTGTTTTAATTATTCACTTGATTGATGTGGTAAGTAAGAATGAATAGCTATATTCAATATTACGGCCTTTCAGTAAATCCGTTCGATATATTTCCGGATCCAAAATTCTTTTTTCCGTCGGAAACCCATAAGGAAGCATTAGCCTCTTTGTTTTATGTGATCAAAGAGCGCAAGGGGTTCATGCTGATCATCGGCAAAGATGGCAGCGGAAAAACCATTTTGGTAAACCAATTGATCAAGAGTTTAGATAAAAATGTGAATGCAGTTTACTTTCCGCAGGGAAATCTATCCTTTGAACAGATGCTAAAGGATCTTCTGACCAAACTGGAGCTGCCCCTTGAAAAAACAAGCAAGGGCGCTATGGTTCACCAGTTGAATGAACACTTGATACAAAATCTGGTCCTGGGCAAAAATCTGATCCTTATTATCGACGAAGCACAGGACATTTCTGATGATGTAATGGAGGAATTGAGATTAACCTCCAACCTTGAAACCAGCACTTCAAAGCTTTTGCAAATAATTTTTGTGGGCCAGCCAAAACTTGAAACAAAACTGAAAACCAAAGAGCTGAGACAACTTAAACAGAGGATTGCTGTCATAAGCCGCATAACACGATTGAGTTTGACGGAATCGATGAAATATATCGATCACCGATTGATGTATGCAGGTTGTCATAGTAATATCTTATTTTTACCTGAAGCATTGGCATTGATTTGCAAATATGCAAATGGTATACCACTAAAGATCAATATTCTCTGCCATAATGCCTTACTCAGAGGTTTTGAGCGCTCTGAAAAACCTGTCTCGGCTTCAACAGTCCGAAAGGTCAGAAAAGAAGATAATTTATTAGAAGCCTCAACCCGGCACAAACAAAAACCCAACTTTATATTCTTAAACCGAAATAACCTGCTTAAAAGATCGCTTTATTTTTTTATGATTGCGGCATGCATTATGATTGCTTTCTTTTCAGCAAAAAAATATATAAATAAAACCTATAATATTCAACAATTAGCCTATTATATTAAACCGTCAGCTGTTTCTAAAAAAATTACAGCAAAAATTCCAAATATAGAAGAAAAAGTGACGCCCGAAACTTCGGTTATCAAGCAAGACTCAGTATCAAAAATTGCTCCAGCGGCATATTCCGATAGCACTTTTTCAGAACTAAAGCCTTCTGAGACAGCAGATTTTCTGAAACCATCTATCCCATCAGCAACAGACAGAATCCATTACAAAAAAATTGTAAATATTAAACAAGGAGCTACTCTATACTCATTGATTTTAAATAATTATAATTATGTAAACACTACCATGATAGATTTAATCATGCTTTTCAACCCGGATATAGCCAACCCCGATCTGATTCTCACTAATAGCAAAATACGAATGCCGGAAATCACAGAGTCAAACCTGATTGTTAAATTATCTGATGGAAGTACCAAAGCGCATTTAGGGACTTTTTCCACCCGACAGGAAGCCTTAATTTATAAGAATGTTATCAACCATACAGATATAGTAATCGAATTTGTCCTTCTAAAAGTATCGCCTGACAAAACATGGTTCAGAGTTATGGCAGGACCTTTTGCTAAAGAAGAAGAATGTCTGAAGGCAATTCAATTATTGAAGCAGAATGGACTTCTACCCGCTTTTGGAAATATTTCCAAGATGTAATGCGACAAACAAACCCATCAATATTAATATCATAATTTATAAAGGAGCTTTTTATGAAATCCAAATTGTTGGTGCTTTTTATGGCTGTATTTATTGTCGTTGCTTTATCTTTATCCTGTTTTGCTGAAGTTGAATGGAGTATTCTAAGCCGTTTACAGATGGATAGTTCGCCGGTAGATGTTGCTGTTTCTCTTAATGACAAATGGATTTTCGTTTTAGATGATAAGGGAGATATTCTTTTCTTTACTAAAGACGGCAGGTTGAAAGAAAAAATTCAAATTGGCAATCAATTCAATATAATCAGGGTCGGACCAAGAGATAACCTTTTATTTCTTACCAGCAGTAAAAATAAAACCGTTGAGGTTGTAGAATTTGACTTTATATACAAAATCAACACGAATGCTTCTCCTTATAAGGGACCATCCGATGCACCTGTTGTTTTAGCGCTTTTTACTGATTTTGAATGTCCTTATTGCGCACAGCTTGTTCCGGTACTTGAACGTGTGCTCAAACAATATCCTAAAGAAGTAAAAATAGTTTTCAAAAACTACCCGCTTCAAAGCCACAGCTATGCAATGGATGCTGCAAAAGCGGCGCTGGCTGCTGAAAGACAGGGAAAATTCTGGGAATTTCACGATCTTCTCTTCAAAAATCATAACCAGCTGGATGATAAGAAGGTAGAAGAAATAATAATAAAAACAGCCATAAACAAACAGGATTTTGAAAAGAAGTTACACGATCCTCAAATTATGCAAAAGATACAGCAGGATATCACTGATGGAGTAAATGCTGATGTAAGAGGCACCCCTTCGGTTTTCGTAAAC
>DYJH01000002.1:0-26968 GCA_020723255.1 Desulfonema limicola
AATTGGATTTTGAAATATGATCAACTTATATATTGATGAACGTCCCTAAAATGCCTTCTAAAATGCCTTAGTCGGCGCTCCAATCCTGATCCTGGCGTCCGACAGCACATATGCAACGGGAAAGAGTTCGCCGCCCCAAAGCACAAAGGTTCCCCAAAGAAAGTTCTGTGGCTCGGATACGGCTTCGCTCCTGAGAAAAAGTCCCCGAAAAGGAATCATACAAAAGAGAAGCCATTTAATCGCTCAGCATGTTCATCACTCCTCTTTCAGGGCAAAGGTGTTTTTGTCTGTTCTAATGAACCGCTCACCTTTCATTATCTTTTTTGAAAGAGCAGAAACTAAGGATTCCCTTTCCAATCTTACTCCAAAGATCTTTTCTGTATCAGCAATGATCTGTGAAACATGTAGTGGTTTTTTAGCCTTAGTAAGTATGTTGGAAACAATACTTAATTGTGACAAACTCTTTTCACGAGGTTCAGAATCTTTGGAAGAACCACGCAGCTTCCTTAGCGCCCGTGTCTGTGCTTCAAGTGATTCAACTATGCTTTCGAGAATAATGTCACGAATCTCTTTTTTATCCATAAAGGCATCCTCCAATTTAGTTGGTGATGCCTTTATAACAATTATTAGTACGTATGTCAATAATTATTTTTTAAACATACTCAAAATGTCCAAACTCCATGCCTCCGGCTCTGCCGGAGGTGATGTCGCGGAAAACGCCAATAAGGTGATGCAACCCCTCAATTGTAATGTGGCCGGCGCCTATATCGGCATAAAAGATTGACCCGTCTTTTCTCAATACCGGCAGATCATCGGCAAAAACCTTCTCCCTGTTTAGCTGTTTATTAAACTCATCAAGAACATGGGGAATATCCTCCTGCGGGTGGATATCATAGATGGTAAGACTTTTTATCTCTTCTTTCCCATACCCCAGCATGGAACATATGGCAGTGTTTCCCTGGATAAATTTTTTAGTCACAGGATCAACAAGCAGAATTCCGTCGCTGGCCATATCAAAAATTGTCCTGAATTTCTCCTCGCTTTTCAAGAGCTTTTCCTCGGCCAGCTTGCGCTCTGTTATGTCTTGCGCAGTGCCGGCCATATAGGCCGGTTTGTTCATGGTATCTTTTTGCAATTCACCGCGGCCGCTGATAAAGCGGACAGCGCCGTCGGGCATGATAGCGCGAAACTCGAGGTCGCCCGGCCTTTCTCCTGCCAGACATTCAGTAACCCATCTTTGCATCGCAGGCCTGTCGTCAGGATGTATGAGGTTGATGAAGGACTCGGCATCCGGTGTGAAAGTATCCGGTGAGACTCCATAAATGCGATACGTTTCGTCTGACCAGGTGAGTTGGCCGCCGATGGCATAGGACCAACTGCCGATATGGGCGATTCTTTGTGATTCTGACAGGAGATTTTCTTTTTCCCCTAATGCCCTCTCCGCATTTTTACGATGCCTGATTTCCCTTGTCAGCCTCCGATTCCAAAACAACAGCGCCAGGAGAATCACGGCAAAGTCGACCAGCGCCTGCCGGAACAGTGTATAGTTGAATCCTTGTTCATAGCGGATGGGCAACCATTTCCTGTAAATGGCATTGCGTTCCGATTCGGAAATCGAATACAAGGCCTTCTGGAGAATCCCGGCCAGGATCACCCAGTCTTTTCGAACCGCCATGCATTGATTGTTTACGTATACGGCAACCTTCTTCCCGGCAAGCTCCCTCATGCCCGCAATGTAGGTGACATCCACGCGGGCGACGATGACAATGGGAATTTTCATGTAGGGTTTGGTGAATGCCCAGAATACAGCTTGTTCAGGCGTAACAGCCACGGAGGTGGTCATGTCGATCTCCCAGCGTTTCAGGCGTGCATACGCCTCCTGACAGCTCAGGTTTCGCATCCGTTCAAACTTCACGCCCAGCCGCTGTTCGATAAGGTTCAGATAATCCCAGGACATGCCGGCCGGCTCGCCGCTCGTGTCTGTGAATTCTATCGGAGGCCAGCCCGGATCCTGGACAATGCGGATGACCGGATGGCGGCACAGCCACGCCTGCTCTTTTTCCGTAAGAGCTTTTATGAAGGCGTTTTGAGCCGGCGTTTCTACGGAGCGGTGTTTTTGGCCGCCTTCCGCCACTGCCGCCAGCAGCCAGACACCACGTTAAGCCTCAGCACACTATGTTTCTGTTTACAGATCACTGCTCACACTCCCTCGCCTCACCCGGATATCGTGGCGGATGTCCGATTTGGGTCAACAGATAGTTGATCTCCTTTATGACTTTATGATAACAAAAGCCTATGAAAACTTTTTATTTTTCTGTGTTTATGTTGAAAGCATTGGGTTAAGCAAGCCGCGGCGCTGATGGGTTTTATGTATATTTTGATCATAAATTAAGTTCTTTTGATCAACAGCTTACTCTTTAAAAGTATCCTAAGTCAATATTATTAATTGTTACCAGATTCCCATTTATTATTTGAAATCCTGGTTTGTGTTGGATGTGAACCATACTATATTATTTATAAGTAATTAGTAAATCACCGCCTTTTCTTAAATTCAGAACAACCTTTCTTCCTTTCAAATGAAGATTTCCATCGCATCCATTTTTGCTTATAATACACTATAGCATCTAACTATTTACATATATTAAATATATAATCAGATAATAACCGATTATTTCACAAATATATTGCCTGAAACTGAGTAAAATCAAACTATTTTAATCATTTTTATCTTCAATCTAATTTTTATAAAATTAAGCCTTGACTTTTATTTTTAATTAAATTACTAAATCATATAAGTCAAATGATCATATATTATGCTCTATGAATATAATATAATTAATAGGTTATCAGTATAACTTATCATACATATTAAGAATTAGATATTAAATGGCGATGATAATTAAATCTGCCTCGCTATCGTTTAAATATGGATTCATATTAATAATTATTTTAGAAATATATATTCTGTTAACTTCTGAAATTGAAAACAAAAGGAGAAACCATTAATGTCAGTTGAGGATAAAGTTAAAAAAATTATTTCGGAAAAATTGGGTGTAGAGATTGAAAAAGTCGTTCCTGAAGCTTCATTTGTTGATGATCTTGGCGCAGACTCACTTGATCTGGTAGAATTGATAATGTCTATGGAAGAAGAGTTTGAAACGGACATTTCTGATGAAGTTGCTGAAAAGCTTGTTACTGTTAAAGACGTTATTGATTATATAAATGCGCACTAATAAACTTTGAGTTGACTAAAAGGAGGAATTTTTGAGCAGGCGTGTTGTTATAACAGGTGTTGGATTGATTACACCTCTTGGAATTGGTGTTAATGAAACATGGTCGGCTTTGTGTGCCGGCAAGTCGGGAATAACTGAAATAACCAGGTTTGATACAACGAGGTTTAATACGAAGATTGCTGGCGAAGTTAAGGGGTTTGTGACAGAAGATTTCATGTCAAAAAAAGATGCTCAGCGCTCCGAACCTTTTATAGCATATGCTGTGGCTGCAACTCGTATGGCTGTTGAAGATTCCGGGATTGTAATCAATGGCTCCAATTCTGAAAGGATAGGAACAATAACAGGATGCGGCCTTGGGGGGCTAGGTATAATGGAAAAGACGATTCTTGATTTAGATAAAAAAGGGCCTGGACGCGTTAGTCCCTTTTTTATTCCTCTTATGATCGGGAATATGGCTCCGGGAATGATTTCCATTATATTTGGCGCTAAAGGCCCCAATGCATCAATTGCAACAGCCTGCGCAGCCGGAACACATGCTGTAGGAGAATCATTCAGAATTATTCAAAATGGACAGGCAGATGCCATGATAACCGGCGGAGTGGAGTCTGTAATAACGATGTCCTGTATAGCCGGTTTTGGCGCTATGAAGGCTCTTTCAACCCGAAACAATGAACCACAAAGAGCTTCTCGCCCCTTTGACCGGGATCGTGATGGTTTTGTTGTAGGAGAAGGAAGCGGTATTCTTGTTCTTGAATCGCTTTCAAGCGCTCTTGAAAGAGGAGCGCACATATATGCCGAAGTATCCGGATATGGAATGACAGGTGACGGATACCACATGACATCACCGCCTCCTGACGGGGAGGGTGCGGTTAGGTGCATGAAATCTGCTATTGACGATGCTGGGATTACGCCTGATAAAGTTGACTACATAAATGCACACGGTACGTCCACTCAACTTAATGATATTTACGAAACAAGAGCAATAAAAGCCGTCTTTGGAGAACATGCCTGTAAAATACCTGTAAGTTCAACAAAATCGATGACCGGTCATCTTCTGGGCGCTGCAGGCGGTATAGAAACTGTTTTTTCAGCTCTTGCCATTAAAGATGGCATCATCCCGCCCACTATAAATCTGGATAATCCGGATGAAGAATGCGATCTTGATTATGTCCCAAATGTAGCACGGAAGGCAAATATAGAAGTTGTTATGACAAATTCTTTCGGCTTTGGAGGAACCAATGCTGTCCTTGTTCTGAAAAAATACCAATCCTGATTCCATAATATGGATTTTAATGAATATCGAAAAGTTCACACAAATATTAACATCGGGAAACTCTTACATAAGCCCCGACACACGGCTGTTTCCATCAAGAATGATTCCCTGGCTGGCCTCATTTATCTACTATTCGCTTATTACCTGTGTTATTGTTAGAGACAGTTTTATAGCCCGAATCGGTAAATATAACAGAAAAAGATGGAAGCAATCCTCTTTTCAGATTATTAAAATCATAGAATATGCCGGAGGGAAATTGAGCCTTTCCGGCTTAAATTATATATCAGAACATAATGAGCCTGTTGTGTTTGTATCAAACCACATGAGCATGCTTGACACATTCATCATTCCGTGCATTATACTGTCATTTAAAGAGCTTACGTTTGTAGTAAAAGAAGAGCTTCTTGAATATCCTGTATGGCGCTCTGTCATGAAGGCTGTCAAACCAATTTCGGTATCCAGACATAATCCCAGAGAAGATCTTTATAAAGTGCTTTCAGAGGGAGAAAAATGCATAAAAAACGGATATTCCGTATTCATATTCCCTCAGGCCACAAGAAGCTCGGTTTTCGATCCCGGTTCTTTTAATTCACTTGGAGTAAAGCTTGCAAAACGAGCGGGTACTATTGTAATTCCCGTTGCTCTTAAGACTGATTTTCAGGAAAATGGCAGATTAATCAAAGATATGGGACCGGTTGATCCGCATAAAACTATATATGTCGAGTTCGGAAAACCGCTTAAAGTGGAAGGTAACGGCAGTAAAACTCACGGGATCGTAGTAGATTTTATTTCAACAAACCTTAAAAAATGGGGTGGTACAGTAAAAGAAGTACATGTAACCGGTTCAGATAAATTCTAATCCATCTCTTCCCATGCAAAAATCTTTTCATCGATAAGCAAATTGCAAGCCTTTGCAGTCTTTACAGTACCAGGATGAAAAACATTCATCATAATCATTGACAGCCCTGCCGAAGCAAGCATTGAAAGGTAGGCCTTTTCCATAATAATTTTTTGGGCTTTATGCCCCCTTCCCGTTGTAAGATTTGACAGTCCCGCAATCGTTCTTACCGGAAAACCGAATATATCCGGTAAATGCTTTATCACACGAAGTACTTCCATAGCCTGAAATTTACCGTCTTGCCACGATAGCGGGACAATCACAGGATCTATTATGAGTCGCTTTTCGTCAATCCCGGTTTTTTTGAATTGCTCAAATAACTCAAGAGCTGTTTCCAGACGTTTGTCTCCATCCGGCGGAACATGACCGTTCGGATACAAAAGATAAGCTATGATATCTGTCCGGAGTTCCAGAGCAAGAGGAAGTATTTTATCAAGCTTAGCGGGTTCTAAGGAAAAGCCGTTTATAATAGGAATATTTCTGCATGCACGAACACCGGCCTCCATTGCTTTAGGATTTGCAGTATCTATGATTAAAGGCAGTTTAGTAACTTTCTGGACAGCATCAATAAGGAAAGTCATATGTTTTTCCGGAGATCGTGGCAGAGGGCCGGAATTTATATCTATAGCTTGTGCACCTGCTTTCTCGCATTCCACAACCATTTTTTGTATAGGAGCCGGATTCATTTGAGAAATTGCATCTGCAATTATTTGATCTGTAATACGAATGTTGTCTGCAACAATAATCATTTAACACAACTCTCAGCAAATTAAAGCTGTTCTGGATGCCCCCGGCTTAAAACTTGCCGGGGCAGGCTTATCAAGTCCGGCATGACGGTTTGGGGATCTTTTTACGGTTTCATTAAAAATAGCTTTTACCATCCCAGCAATGCGTACACAGTTTTTCTTTAGGAAGACCTATAGCCTCAACAAGATCGTCAAGCTTTTGATAACTCAATGTAGTTAATTTCAAATTCTGCCTTATTTTATCTATCATCAAAAGGTTTTTTTCAGAACCTGCTGCAGCATATTTATCCAAATTTACATCTTCACGACCTTCAATTTCACGGATCACTTTCCTTCCGGCAAGGTCAAGTGTTGATCTTGAAGCCGAAAAGTTCAGAAAATCACACGGATAAATCAGCGTTGGACAGGCAGGCCGCATATGCACTTCCAAAGCGCCGCAATCGAATAATATTTGTATGTTTTCTTTGAGCTGAGTGCCTCTTACAATTGAATCTTCACAAAAAAGGATTTTTTTGCCATCAATAAGTTTTTTTACAGGAATAAGCTTCATCCTGGCAACAAGATCTCTTGTTTTCTGGTTCTGCGGCATAAAACTTCTTGGCCACGTCGGAGTATATTTTACGAAGGGCCGGATATAAGGAACCTTTTTCTCATTTGCATAGCCAATGGCATGCCCTATTCCCGAATCGGGTATGCCGGCAATACAGTCGATTGATACTTTATCGTTTTTTGCAAGAGCGCTGCCGCATCTGTTTCTGACGTATTCAACATTTATTCCTTCATATTCAGACGCAGGATACCCATAATAAACCCAAAGGAATGAACACACCTGCAATTTCTCTCTCTGAGGTTTTTTTTGTAAACAACCGTCCGGGCTAAGAAAAACTATTTCTGCAGGGCCGAGAAAACTCTTGGTTAAATAGCCAAGATTTGGAAATGAACAATTTTCAGAAGCAACTGCAAAAGCTCCGTCCTTTTTCCCGATAACAAGCGGTGTCCTGCCTATCTTGTCCCTTGCTGCATAAAGGCCTTTACTTGTAAGCAAAAGAATCGAACAAGAGCCTTTGATTAATTCCTGAGCCTTTTCTATCCCATCCTCAAATGTATTCTCAGAGCAAACAAGCATTGCAACTAGCTCTGTTGGATTGGTTTTGCCGCCGCTGGTTTCCGAAAAGTGCATTTTATTCTTAAATGCAAACTTAGAAAGCTCATCTATATTATTGAGTTTTCCGACAGTCGCTATTGCAAATGTCCCCATATGAGACCCTATAATGAGCGGCTGAGAATCATTATCGCTGATAACGCCTATACCAAGTTTTCCTTTAAACTTTAGAAGATCTGGTTCAAATTTTGACCTGAAATAATTGTTTTCCAAGCTATGAATTGATCTTTCAAAACCTTTACGATTATAAACAGCCATACCTCCGCGTTTTGTCCCAAGATGCGAATGATAATCAGTGCCGTAAAAAAGATCGTTCACACAGTCATGCTTTGATACCACTCCGAATAATCCGCCCATATATACCCCTTTATAAAAATTGTCATTATTTAATCTTGATTTTAAGTTATGCTCAAACTAACATGCCTTTTTCAGTATTGCTAACATTTTTTTTAAAAAAGGAGTAACCATGCCAAGACGGGACGATATTAATAAAGTTCTTATAATAGGTTCAGGCCCGATCATTATCGGCCAGGCCTGCGAATTCGATTATTCAGGCACCCAGGCTTGCAAAGCACTGCGTTCATTGGGATATAAAGTAGTTCTTGTAAATTCAAATCCCGCTACCATAATGACGGACCCGGGAATGGCTGATGTTACCTACATAGAGCCTCTTAACCTCAAAACACTTACGAAAATTATTGCCAGAGAAAGGCCTGATGCTATTTTGCCTAATTTAGGCGGTCAGACCGGACTGAATTTATCTTCCGAACTCCACGCCGCCGGTATTTTGGAAAAATATGCTGTGAAGATAATCGGTGTGAATGTTGATGCGATCGAACGCGGTGAAGATCGTCAGGCTTTCAAAGATACTATGAATCGTCTTGGAATTGAAATGCCGAAAAGCAGGATAGTGAATAATATTGAAGACGCTGAAAAAGTTGCGGATGAACTTGGTTATCCTGTCGTAATACGGCCTGCTTATACTATGGGTGGCACGGGCGGCGGTCTTGTTTATAATATTGAAGAACTGAGAACTGTTGCCGGACGAGGATTGTCGGCGAGCCGGGTTCGTCAGATTCTTGTGGAAGAATCCGTACTTGGCTGGGAAGAACTTGAGCTTGAAGTGGTGCGAGATGCAAAAAACCAGATGATCACAGTCTGTTTTATTGAAAATATTGATGCAATGGGCATCCATACAGGCGACAGTTTTTGTTCTGCCCCTATGCTTACAATTGATCCAAAACTTCAAAAACGCCTGCAGGAATATTCTTATGCAATTGTGGAAGCTATTGAGGTTATCGGAGGTACAAATATCCAGTTCGCCCATGATCCAAAAACCGGAAGAGTTGTCGTAATTGAAATTAATCCGCGCACGTCACGTTCTTCCGCTTTAGCGTCAAAAGCCACGGGATTTCCTATCGCAAGAGTTTCAACACTTCTTGCAGGAGGCCTGACCCTGGATGAAATCCCTTACTGGAGGGATGGAACACTGGAAAAGTACACGCCTTCAGGTGATTATGTCGTTATTAAGTTTGCCAGATGGGCGTTTGAAAAATTCGAAGGCGTTGAAGACAGGCTTGGAACTCAGATGAAAGCTGTCGGAGAAGTAATGAGCATAGGGAAAAACTATAAGGAAGCTTTTCAAAAAGCAATAAGAAGTCTTGAGATAAACCGCTATGGGCTGGGTTTTGCCAGGGATTTCAATGAACAGTCTCTGGAAGATCTGGTAGACTTGCTTCGGATTCCAACCAGCGAGCGCCAGTTTATCATGTATGAAGCCTTGCGAAAAGGCGCCGGCATTAACGAACTTTATGAAATCACCCACATCAAACCCTGGTTTATTCAGCAGATGAAAGAACTGGTTGAATCGGAAGAAAATCTGTTAAAGTATAAAGGCAAAGAACTTCCGGGCAGTGTGCTTATTCAGGCAAAAAAAGATGGCTTTGCCGACCGTTACCTTGCAAAATTGCTTGATGTTTCTGAAAAACAAATCAGGGAACACAGGATAAAGCTCGGAGTTGTTGAAGCATGGGAGCCTGTTGCAGTCAGCGGAGTCAAAAACGCTGCTTACTATTATTCAACGTATAATGCACCTGACAAAGTGCAGGTAAGCAGCCGGAAAAAAATCATGGTTCTTGGCGGAGGGCCTAACAGAATAGGTCAGGGCATAGAATTTGATTATTGTTGTGTTCACGCAGCATTTGCTATCCGGGATGCAGAATTTGAATCAATAATGGTAAACTGTAACCCTGAAACCGTATCGACCGACTACGATACTTCCGATAAATTATATTTCGAGCCTCTTACTGTAGAAGATGTTCTAAGCATTTACGAGAAGGAAAAGCCTGAGGGAGTTATTGTTCAGTTTGGAGGCCAGACTCCTCTTAACATTGCAAAAGAACTTGAAGAAGCCGGGGTTAAAATTCTTGGAACTTCTCCTGAAACAATTGATTTTGCGGAAGACAGGGATCAGTTCAGAAGAGTTATGCGAGAACTGGGCATACCGCAGCCTGAATCCGGTATGGCCATAAATATTGAAGAAGCAAAAGAAATAGCAGACAGAATAGGCTACCCCCTTATGGTTCGCCCTTCATATGTTCTTGGGGGGCGAGGTATGGAAATTGTCCGGAATGAAGATATGCTGAAGCGTTATCTTAAAGCAGCAGTAAATATATCCAGTAAACGCCCAGTTTTAATAGATAAATTTCTTGATAATGCAATAGAAGCGGAAGCCGATGCAATCTCTGACGGTGCAAGCGCCTTTGTACCCGCAGTAATGGAACATATTGAACTTGCCGGAATTCATTCAGGAGATTCGGCATGTGTGATTCCTCCTGTTAGCATAGCTCCCAAGCATATAGATACTATAAGTGAATATACAAAAAAAATAGCAGTAACTCTGCATGTTGTAGGTCTTATGAACATACAATATGCAATATACAACAATACGGTTTATGTACTTGAGGCAAATCCCAGAGCCTCCCGCACAGTTCCTATTGTATCAAAGGTTTGCAATATTTCGATGGCAAGACTTGCAACACAGATTATTCTCGGGAAAACACTTTCCGAACTTAAACTTAAACAGCACCTGATACCTTATTACGGCATAAAAGAATCAGTGTTTCCTTTCAACATGTTTCATGAGGTCGATCCTGTACTGGGACCCGAAATGCGTTCAACAGGCGAAGTGCTCGGACTTTCAACATCATATGGAAGGGCTTTTTATAAGGCTCAAGAAGCCGCTCAACTTATACTTCCTCTTGAAGGAAGTGTTTTGTTTACAATCGCAGACAGGGATAAGACTGCTGCTCTTGAACCTGTGAGGCTGTTTAGAGATCTCGGGTTTACAATCATGGCTACAAAGGGTACCTGTGAATTTTTAAAAGAAAGAGGGGTAGAAGCATTGCCTGTATCAAAGCTTGGTTTAGGAAGGCCCGATCTTGTGGATGCCATTAAAATAGGGAAAATCAGCCTGTTGATAAATACACCCAGCGGAAGAAAAAGCGCACAGGACAGTTCAGACATCAGAAAGTCTGCTATAAAATATAAAGTGCCTTATATAACAACCACCGCCGCTGCAATCGCAGCAGCCAAAGGAATTACCGCCCGCCGTGAAGAAGAACCTAGTGTGTGCTCGCTACAGGAATATCATGCCAATATAAAACAGCTTTAGAATTAAATATATTCTTTGACGGAGTTATATAATAAACTCTGTCAAAGATTAAACGACAACTTCTTTTAAATTCAATCCATATTTTTTTACAAATTGTAAAAAATCCTGACATGTTTATGCAGTCATACAAAAACAAAACAAGATAATAATTATATTTTTATCCATAATTATTATATTAGATTGCTATAACGCTCCATCCTGCCAGTGTTGTTTTCTATAATAATTCGTACATCATAAAAATATAAACGGTTTACATATTGTATTTGTTTGTCATTTTCTATTTGCAACAGACTTGCTGATTTCAAATGCAGAATATAATCCATTGTTCTGCTGATTACATAATTATTAACTTGACTATGGGTACATTTTTTGCTGTGTTTACCTAAACGTCAAAAATTTTTTATTACGAGTTATATACATACTCAACATTTAAAATTATTTTATTTTCCATCTATATATATTTGATGAAAGCGGACCGGAGGTAAATAATAATGAGCAAGGAAGTGCGGTCTCCGATGCAGGGAGTTATTCTGGAGATAAAGGTTAAAGAAGGAGATAATGTAGCGGAAGATGATGAACTCTTAATTCTTGAAGCAATGAAAATGGAAATAGCTATTAATTCTCCATCAATCGGAACGGTAAAAGAAATTAAAGTTAAAAAAAAGGATACAGTTGATACGGAGCAGTTGCTGATGGTTATAGAATAAAATAATCAGGCTGGATTTATAGAATTGATATATCTCCGATACCCCGCCGTATTACTTCAGGCAAGTCGTTGATCAGTGAAACAACACTTGAGGGCTGACTCGGAACAAGACCCCCATCTATTACCGCATCGATGCGTGTGTTATAATATTCATTTATGAAAGATGGATTATCGAAGATAGTGCCATCCGGCATAGCAGCGCTTGTTGTAATAATAGGATTTCCAAGCTCTTCAACAAGAGCAAGGCAAATTTTATTGTTTGGAACCCTTATTCCTGCTGTTTTCCGGTTTGTAAGCATTATTTTAGGGACAAGCTTTGACCCTTCAAGTATAAAAGTGTAAGGCCCGGGTAAAAGCCGTTTCATTGTTTTGTAAGCATAGTTAGAAACCTTTGCATAATCGCTTATGTTTTTTAGCCCGGAACATATGAAACTGAAAGGTCTGTTTTTATCTCTTTGCTTTAATAAATATATTTTTTCAATAGCTTTTTTGTTCATTATATCACAGCCTATTCCATAATACGTATCGGTGGGATAAGCTATTACTCCGCCTTTTTTAAGTAAATCAACTACCTTGTTGATAAGACGTTTCTGTGGATTTACCGGATTGATTTCTATAAGCATAAACGTTCTTTCAAAAACTATAGTTTATTAATATATTTGTATCGTTAGATATGTGTTGACAAGACGGCAATCATATTTAAGTAACAAAGTTTGGGTTATGATATAATAAACAGCGCTGGTATTCAAGACAGAAGTTGCAAAGGATCACTAATGGATTTTGGAACGATATTTCAGCATATCACATGGGATATGCAATTTTTTACAAGTATTCTCAGCATTATATTAATTGACCTGGTCTTGGGCGGAGATAATGCGGTCGTGATAGCTATGGCGGTACGCAAGCTTCCAAGAGCCCAGCGGCTTAGAGGTATTTTCTTTGGGGCCGGAGCAGCGGTTGTTCTGAGGGTAGTCCTCACATTCTTTGTTGCACAACTGCTCCGTATACCCTTTGTTAAGCTCATGGGAGGAGCTGTAATATTATGGATCGCCGTAAAGCTTTTTGTTGGAAGCAACGAGGATGATGACGGAGAGAATGAGGCCGGAAATATATTTCATGCTATACGGCTTATAATAATAGCGGATATTACCATGTCAACAGACAACGTATTGGCGGTAGCAGGCGCCTCACACGGCAACTTGTTTCTCCTTGTCTTTGGGCTTGTTGTGAGTATTCCTTTTATAGTGTTTACAAGCAATCTCCTTTCCATACTCATGGATAAATACCCAATAATTATCCTTATAGGTTCGGCTGTACTTGGAAGGGTAGGAGGAGAGATGATGATCACCGATCCCTTTGTAATGAAATTAGTTCATCCCGGCAAGGTATTGGAGTATGCGATTCAAATCGCCTTTGCGGTGGGTGTCGTTATCGTCGGTAAGTTATGGATGCGGTGGAAGATTTCCATCTACAAAACAAAATCATCAGACCGGTCATAATAACAGGCGGGGAAAAAGCACATGGCAATTATAACTATTTCGAGAGAGTTCGGAGGCAGCGGGAAAGAGATTGGTCTGTCACTCGCTGAAAGTTTGGGCTATGAATATATTGACAGAGGCAGGATTATCGATGATATGAAGGCTCTTGGCGGTCAATGGGGTAAAGTTGGTGAAGAGTTGAATGACCACTATCCAAATATCTGGGAGAGATATGACCGGTCCTTTCGAGGTTATGTTGCGCTGACCCAGAGCATTATTTTGAATTATGGCCTGAAAGATAGAGTGGTTCTCATGGGAAGAGGAGGTAATTTCTTATTTAAAGATATTCCTTATGCACTGAGGATTCGGATATCAATGCCTATAGAAGCAAGAATAGCAAGGATCATGAAGGAAGAGGATCTCGCCAGAGGTACGGCATCATGGCTTATTGAAAAAGCAGATAAGGAGATGGCAGATGTTGTTTATTTGATCTACGGAAAACATTGGGACGATCCAAATGAATATGATATGAGATTTAATTTAGGCATACAAAATGAAAATGAAATCATAAGAATGATTAAAGAAGGATTGGCCGAGAAAGAGAAACTGAATACTAAAGAAGCACAAAAATCCCTTCTATTGAAAGCAGTTGCGGCCAAAGTAAAAGCTGGCATTACTACGAACATAAAGTTTTTGATCCCGATATTGGATGTAAAAGCAAAACGGGAGGCCATCGTTCTTTGCGGGATAATACATAACCCGGAGGAGAAGGAAAATATTGAGAAAGAAGCAAAAAAACTTGCCGGCAATATACCGATAGAGTTTGATCTGCATTATCGAGGAGTTAGGCATAAAATCAGATAATAAAACTCAAAATCACTGTTACAATATTACTATAACATTCTTCATTGACATACAAACGCATATCTCCTAAACTTGTCTCGAATTCTTGACTTAATCAATATTTCTCAAACGGGGGTTTAATATGGACAATCTGACATTTGGCATTTCTATCATTGTGGTCGGCATGGGAGGAACACTCCTTACATTATGGATTTTGAGCATCTTCATGGTTCTTTTGAAAAGGATTTTCCCCTATAAAGAGGAAAATGAAGGGAATAAAGAAAGGTAAAAAGGAGATAAAACATGATTGATGCGATTACGGGCGGGCTGAACGGGCTTGTTGCAGGTTTTGTCCATCTTCACTGGTCAAACCCTATTATGATACTTGTAGGATTACTTCTTCTTTATCTTGGCATTAAAAAGGGTTTTGAACCCTTGCTCCTTGTCCCCATCGGTTTCGGGGCAATTTTAGTAAATATACCATTGGCAGGGTTGATGGATGAGGGAGGATTTCTAAGGGTCATTTACGACGCAGGCGTTATGACCGAGATATTTCCCCTTCTCATCTTTGTGGGTATTGGAGCCATGACAGATTTTGGCCCGCTGTTGGAGAATCCGAAAATATTTCTACTTGGAGCAGCAGGGCAGTTCGGAATATTTTTAACTCTGGCCCTGGCCCTTGCGCTTGGTTTTACCAAGCTTGAAGCTGTATCTATCGGTATCATCGGCGCCTGTGACGGCCCTACGGCAATTTATGTCACCTCACAATATGCTCCGCATCTTTTAGGCGCGGTCTCGGTGGCAGCTTACTCCTATATGTCCTTGGTCCCTGTCTTCCAGCCGCCTATCATGAAGCTGTTGACCACTAAAGAAGAAAGAATGATTAATATGGGAACCGTAAAAAAATCGGTTTCCAAAACCACCAAGATCATCTTCCCTCTGGTTGTTACTGTGGTTGCCGGTCTGATTGCACCAAGAGGGCTGCCCCTTTTAGGGACGATTATGCTGGGAAATCTTATGAGGGAGTGCGGAGTTGTAGAACGGCTTACAAAGGCGTCAGAAAATGAGATTGCAAATATCGTGACTCTGCTTTTGGGAATATCAATCGGGGCGACTATGGATGGTCGGGTATTCTTGACATATCAGACATTAATTATTCTGGCATTAGGCCTCCTGGCTATTTGCCTTGACACAGTTTGCGGCGTACTTTTTGGAAAATTAATGAATATTGTAACACGCGGCAAGATCAATCCGCTTATCGGAGCTGCCGGCATTTCTGCCTATCCTATGGCGGCGAGAGTTGTTCAGAAAGAGGGGCAGAAGTATAACCGTCAGAATTACCTCCTCATGCATGCCATGGGCGCAAATACCGGCGGTCAGGTCGGCTCCGTTATAGCCGCTGCGATTATGCTTTCGGTCATTAACGGAATGGGAATTATTTAACAGGGAAAATGTTTTACCGTTTATATTATCAGCATATCAACTGCTCCGGAGGAACTTATGCTAAAAACAGAAATTGAGGAAGCTTATTCTTTTGACGATGTTTTGCTCGTCCCTGATTATTCTGACGTGCTGCCCAAAGATGTAAATACTGCAACACAATTAACCAGAAATATTACATTAAATATACCGATTGTAAGCGCTGCTATGGATACGGTAACTGAATCGCAGACTGCTATAAGCATGGCCAGAGAGGGAGGCATAGGGTTTGTCCACAGAAACATGAGCATAAAAGACCAGGCTATGGAAGTTGATAAGGTAAAGAAGTCGGAAAGCGGCATGATAGTTAATCCTATCACTATAAACCCCGATCATAAAGTTCGGGAAGTTTTGAAACTAATGGAAGAATACAGAATTTCGGGCGTACCCGTAACAAAAGGCAACAAACTCGTTGGAATAGTAACAAACAGGGACTTGCGTTTTGAAACGGATCTTGACAAAAAAGTTTCTGACGTAATGACAAAGGATAATCTTGTTACAGTTTCTGAAGGCATCTCTTTAGAAGATTCAAAAAAGCTTTTACATGAGCACAGGATAGAGAAACTTCTTGTTGTTGATCATAAAGGCCGCCTTGTGGGCATGATAACTATAAAAGATATTGAAAAAATCAAAAAATACCCCAATGCCTGTAAAGATAAAATGGGAAGACTCAGAGTCGGAGGCGCAACAGGTGTGGGACCTGAAATGCAAGAACGCACTGAAAAGCTTCTTGGCGCAGGCGCTGATGTTATTCTTATTGATACTGCTCACGGATATACAAAGAATGTTATTGAAGCCATAAAGATATTAAAAGGCACATTCAAAGATATAGAACTTATAGCCGGAAACGTTGCAACGGAAAATGGAGCAAAAGCTCTTGTTAATGCCGGTGCAGACGCTGTAAAAATCGGAATTGGTCCAGGCTCCATTTGTACAACCCGTATAGTTGCCGGGGCCGGTGTGCCTCAGCTAACAGCAATCTTGAACTGCAGGAAAGTTTCGGACGAGACAGGCGTCCCTCTTATTGCCGACGGCGGCATCAAGTTTTCAGGCGATATTACAAAGGCATTAGGAGCAGGGGCGCATACAATCATGATAGGCGGATTATTTGCCGGAACTGAGGAGAGCCCCGGCGAATCGATTTTTTTCCAGGGACGAACATATAAAGTGTATAGGGGTATGGGATCTATTGAGGCTATGAAATCCGGAAGCAAAGACAGATATCATCAGGAAAATCTGGATGAAGATGATAAGCTTGTTCCGGAAGGCATTGTCGGACGTGTTCCATACAGAGGGTCTCTTTCGGCAAACATATTGCAGCTTATAGGAGGGCTTAAAGCAGGAATGGGATATGTCGGATGCAGAAACCTGAAAGAATTAAGGGAAAAAGCAAGATTTATGAAGATTACTGCTGCAGGATTAAGAGAAAGTCATGTTCATGATGTAATAATAACCAAAGAAGCTCCTAATTACAGGCTGGATTGATTAGCCAAAAAGAATTTTGCATAACTCCTGTGCTGGGTTATGCTTACATACGGGCATAATAATGTCAAATAGATCTTTTCCTTTTGTCCATCTTCATGTTCATACTCAATACAGCCTCCTTGACGGAGCCATAAGATTTAAGCATCTCTTTAATCGTTTGCGGGATTTTGGCATGGATTCTGTCGCCATAACCGACCATGGGAGCATGTTCGGAGTTCTTGAATTTTATATTAACGCTATTGAGAATAATATAAAGCCTGTCATAGGATGCGAATGTTATCTGGCACCACGAAAACTTACGGATAAAACCCCTCTTGACCATAAAGGCGTCTCCCATATTATACTTCTTGCCGAAAACAACGAAGGCTACAAAAACCTTTGCAAACTTGCATCAATTGCCCAGTTGGAAGGATTTTACTATAGGCCTCGCATAGATAAAGAAGTATTGCGGGAGCATAGCAGAGGGCTTATTGCTCTCTCGGCATGTATTCATGGAGAAATTCCTTCACTTATCGGTGAAGGAAAAATCAAGGAAGCATTCAACACGGCATGTTTTTACCGGGATTTGTTTGGCGAGAACAATTTTTTCTTAGAGCTTCAGCATAACGGGATAGATATCCAAGAGAAGATAAATGAAGCTCTTATTGATATAGGGCAAAGACTTTCCATCCCTCTTGTGGCAACGAATGACTGCCACTATCTTAACAAGGAAGACGCACGCTCGCATGAGATTCTTTTATGCATACAGACAGGAAAAACCGTAAAAGACCCAACGCATTTTAAATTCGAGACCGATCAGCTTTATTTTAAGTCTGCAGAAGAAATGAACTCCTTTTTTGCGGCAACTCCCGGAGCGCTCGCCAATACTGTGGAGATTGCAAGAAGATGCAATGTGGAAATGGATTTTAACAGCTATCATTTTCCACTGTTTAATACATTTCAAGGTCAAAGCGAACAGGAACTGCTCGAGCAAAAAGTTTTACAAGGCTTTGATCAGGTTTTGACAAAAATAAAATTTAAAAACCCCTCAACAGATGAAAAACTATACATGGAACGCCTGAAACATGAAATGTCAGTGATTTTTTCTATGGGCTTTTCAGGATATTTTCTCATAGTTGCCGATTTTATTCAGTACGCCAAGAACAATAACATCCCTGTTGGCCCCGGCAGAGGATCTGCAGCAGGAAGCCTTGTTGCATATTCACTCGGAATCACCAATCTCGACCCAATAGAACATGGTCTTATTTTTGAACGTTTCTTAAACCCGGCACGCAAAAGCATGCCGGATATTGATGTAGATTTTTGCATTAACGGGCGTGACAGAGTTTTGAAGTATGTTATAGAAAAATACGGTGAAAACCGGGTTTCCCAAATTACAACTTTCGGATCCATGAAATCCAGAGCTGTAATACGCGATGTAGGACGGGCTTTAGATATACCTTTGCGGGAAGTTGACGAAATAGCGAAGATGATCCCTGATGTTTTAAACATAAGCCTTGATGAAGCATTGAAACAGGAACAAAGGCTATCGGATCTTGCAAAACAAAATTCTGATGTTGCAGAATTGATTTCCATCTGCCGCACGCTTGAAGGATTAACCCGCCATGCATCGACTCATGCCGCAGGAGTTGTGATTGCAGATAAGCCTCTTGACGAATACCTGCCTCTTTACAGAGGTAAAAACGGCGAGCTTGTAACACAGTATGACATGAAACGGGTTGAAAAGATAGGGCTTGTCAAGTTCGATTTTCTGGGGCTCCGCAATTTAACAGTAATTGCAAATACACTTTCTCTTATTTCAAAACAGGGCAAAACTCCTCCTGCTATGGATGGCCTTGACCTCAAAGATCCTGCCACATACCGCCTGCTTTCAGAAGGAAATACAACCGGAGTATTCCAGCTTGAAAGCAAAGGAATGAAAGAACTTCTTAAAAGAGTCAGACCTGAAAACTTTGAAGATATAACCGCGCTTGTGGCGCTTTACAGACCCGGGCCAATTGAAAGCGGAATGATTGACGATTATGTAGAAAGAAAACACGGCAGGAAAACCGTTGAATATCTTGTGCCTGAACTTGAACCCATACTTAAAGAAACATACGGGGTTATAGTCTATCAGGAACAGGTTATGAAGATCGCAGGAACACTGGCCGGTTATTCCATGTCTGAGGCTGATGATCTTCGAAAGGCAATGGGTAAAAAAATCGTTGAAATTATGGCTGCACAAAGAGAACGTTTTGTAAGCGGCGCAATTTCAAACGGTGTCCCCAAAGAAAAAGCCGATACGTTATTTAGCCTCATAGATAAATTCGGTGGTTACGGATTTAACAAGTCTCACAGTGCAGCGTATGCTCTTATTGCCTACCAGACAGCATATTTAAAGGCTCACTACCAGGTTGAATTCATGGCCTCTCTGTTAACCAGTGAAATGGGTTCGACAGACAGCGTAGTAAAATATATGGCCGAGTGCTTAAACCACGGTGTGCCCGTGCTTCCCCCGGACATAAACGAAAGCGACAGGGATTTTTCCGTAAGCGGCCAAAAGATAAGATTCGGTCTTGTTGCAGTCAAGAATGTCGGGGAAAGCGCTATCGATGCAGTTATTGATAAAAGAAATGAAAAAAAATTTACTTCTCTGTTTGACTTCTGCGAAAGGGTTGATCTAAAAAAAGTGAATAAGCGCGTCATAGAAAGCCTTATAAAGTGCGGAGCTTTTGACTCAACAGGAGCTTACCGGTCAAGAATGATGGCCTCTCTCGAAGATGCTGTTGAATACGGCCAAAGGTTGCAAAGAGAAAAAAACAGTCAACAAATAAGTTTGTTCGGTTCAATGGCAGAAAATGATATATCACTTGATATGCCCCCAATGCCGGAAATTGATGAATGGAATGAAAAGGAGCTTCTCGCTTTTGAAAAAGAATATCTGGGTTTTTACATTACCGGGCATCCGCTTGATAAATATGAAGAACTTATTTCAAAATATACGAACACGGATTCTCTTGCCATAAAAGATATGAATGACGATGAAATCGCAAGATTCGGCGGTATAATAAGAAATATACGAATCATCAAAACAAGGAAAGGAGACGACATGGCGTATGTCATAACGGACGATATGCATGGCAGCATTGAAACCACAGTCTTTCCTTCCCTTTATGCCTCTGTTCTTGATAACCTTGCTGAAGATAAGCCCTTTATTATCCAGGGTAAGATCCAAAAAGACGAGAAATCATTAAAAGTACTTGCTGACTCCATTGTTCCATTTGAAAAGGTTGAAGAAACATGGATATCCGAATTACATTTCAATATCGACATTACATTATCCGGAAGAGATTCGCTTTTAAATTTAAAAAACATTTTAATTAAACACCCCGGCTTATCGAAGGGTTTTATTCATTTAACAGATCCGGGGAAATCCGATGTTATTATAGAACTTCCTGATTCAATGAAATTAAAACCGGGAGTTTTGCTTGAAAAGGAAGTCAATGAACTTTTTGGCGGCAAAGCTGTTGAAAGTGTGTGTGCCCCTGTTGAACGGCAATCTGGAAACAATAATATAACTAATCACAAAAAAACCCAAAGGCATAAATAAGAAAATGCAAAATGCAAATCAAAGCATCTACTCAGTTCTTCTTGCAGGTGGATCCGGAACCCGTCTTTGGCCGGTTTCAAGAGAGCTTTACCCAAAACAACTTGTAAGATTTATCGGCAATTATTCCCTTGTCCAGAACACCATAAAAAGACTTGAATCTGTTATCGGCGCTCATAACATAAGAATAGTATGCGCAAAAGAGCACTTGCACGAAACTGCAAGGCATATGAAAGAAATTGGCATAAATCCTGAGAGGAAAATAATATGTGAACCCTGCGGACGTAATACTGCCCCTGCTGTTTTACTTGCCTTGCTTAATATTATAGCTATTGAAAAAGATGCGATTCTTTGTGTATTTCCAGCCGACCATGTTATACAAAACACATCGCTTTTTCATAAGAAACTTAAATCAGCCATAAAACTTGCCGGAAATGGCTATATTGTCACTTTTGGCATAAAGCCCGATTATCCGGAAACCGGATATGGTTATATAGAGGCAGGAAAGAAAGTATCACCTGATGGATGCATTATTAAAAGGTTTGTTGAAAAGCCGGACGAAAAAACAGCGCACAAATATATTAAAGCCGGTAATTTCTTCTGGAACAGTGGAATGTTTGTATTCAAAGCTGATATCATGCTTGAAGAATATAAAAAATTGAACCCCTCCCTTTTTGAAATGATGTCAATAATAACCTCAAAAAAAAATTATTGCACAAAAAAAAATTATGCAAAGCTCGATGACATTTCTTTGGATATAGCTATAATGGAGAAGACAAATAAAGGATTGGTTATTCCCTCTGATTTTGGGTGGAGTGATATAGGATCATGGAAGTCTTTGTATGATTTTCTTCCTAAAGACAAAACAATGAATGTAATTGATGGCGATGTGGTAACAGAAAACACGAAAAATTGTTTTATCATGGGGCGCCAGAGGCTTATAGCTGCAAACTGCCTTGAGAACATAGTTATAGTTGAAACCCCTGATTCTGTCTTTGTTTCAGATATTGCAAACAGCAGAGATGTTAAAAATATAGTTTCAAAGCTTAAAAAAAGCAACCGCAAAGAATATCAGCAGCATAAAACTGTTTTTTACCAATGGGGAAACATTACGCTTATAGAACAGAAAAAAGGTCTTACGGTTGCAATCCATATTGTCTACCCTGGTTCATTATACAAAGTTCCTAATCCTTATGGCAGGTGCAAGCAGTTTATAGCAGTAAACGGAATTGCAAAGATAGAATATAGCGGTAAATATCATAGGCTTATAAAAGGAAAAACATTTATGTTTTCAGAAAAAAAAACCATAAGCATTTCAAACCCAGGTGATAATGCTGCTGAATTAATTTGCGTTGAAACAAAATAATCATATATCACAGAGCAACCTTTGAACAAGATTATATCATTTCAAACGGTTTAAGAACATATAAGGAATTGCTAATGATGAAAGTGCCTCTTCTCGATTTAAAAACACAATATAATACTATTAAAGATGAAATATTAAAAACAACTGCTGAAATATATGAAAGTCAGCAGTTTATTTTAGGTCCGTATGTAGAAAAACTGGAAATAGAAATAGCAAGCTACTGTTCAACAAAATATGCTTTAGGAGTATCTTCGGGAACTGACGCTCTTCTTCTTTCACTTATGGCTTCCGGAATCGGACAGGGTGACAGCGTTATCACTTCACCATTTACTTTTTTCGCAACAGCAGGTTCAATTGTCCGCGCCGGAGCAAAGCCGATTTTTGTTGACATTGATCCGAATACTTATAACATTTCTTCTGAAAAAATATCAGAAAAAGCCTATTCAATGAAAAGTATAGAAAGGAACGCTTTAAAGGCGATTATGCCTGTCCATCTCTATGGTCAGTGTTCGGAGATGGACAATATAGTTGAATTTGCAAAAAAAAACAATTTACTCATAATAGAAGACGCTGCCCAGGCTATAGGCGCTGAATATAATAAGAAGCGAGCAGGATCATTTGGCGATCTTGGTTGCTTCTCGTTTTTCCCATCGAAAAATCTCGGGGCATTTGGAGATGGAGGGATTATTACTACAAATTCATCAGATTTTTATGAAAAAATGCACACACTAAGGGTTCACGGCTCACACCCAAAGTATTATCACAAATACATAGGAGGTAATTTCAGGATCGACGCTATTCAGGCGGCAATCGTATCAGTTAAATTAAAATATCTTGACGAGTGGACTTATGCCAGACAGAATAATGCGAAAAACTACAAAATACTATTCGATAAAGCCGGCTTAACTGAAAAAATAATACTTCCCTTTGCAAATGAAAACCGCCATATATATAACCAGTTTGTAATAAAAGTGCCTGAGAGAAGAGACGAACTCAGGAAGCATTTGGATAATCACGGAATAGGCACTGAGATTTACTATCCTGTTCCGCTTCATCTTCAGGAATGCTTTTCATATCTTGGTTACAAGAAAGGCGATATGCCTTATTCAGAGGATGCCGCCTTAAATACTATTGCTTTGCCCATTTATCCTGAACTAACGGAAGATATGCAGATTTATGTTGTAGAAAAAATAAAGGAATTTTATTAAGCAGGAGCCTTCAAATTAAAGTTTTTGTGTAAAATTATCAGGTTATTTGACAAAATACATTGACATATTAATAAATTTTTGATTTTATTAATAAGAATTCTATAATAATCTATTCAACTGTAAACAATCAATTTATGGAAAATTTTATATGAAAACTCTCAAAAAAACACATTTTGTAATTGCATTGGTTATTGTTGCCGTTTTGCTGCCTGTACATGCTTTGCCCCAGGGGAAAAAGGATTTAAATCCACCTTCAAAAGCAGAAGATAATGCCACAGTTGATAATAATGCCTATATTATAGGACCCGAAGATATACTTAATATATTTGTCTGGAAGGAAGAATCTTTAACAAAATCCGTTCCTGTCAGGATGGATGGAAAAATATCTCTGCCTCTTACTGACGATATTCAGGCCGCGGGACTGACACCCTTGCAGCTTAAAGACGTTATAACAAATAGACTGAAAAACTTTATCGACAACCCAACTGTGTCTGTAACAGTGCTGGAAGCAAACAGTTATAAAGTATATGTAACGGGGCAGGTAAAAAATCCAGGAGTTTTCAGACTTCGCAGTGAAACGTCATTTCTGCAACTGATTGTTATGACAGGCGGCTTCACCGATTGGGCTGACCAGAAACACATTACGATTATAAGATCGGAAAATGGAACGGAAAAAAGAATAACATTAAATTATAAAAAGATAATCGAAGGCGAACAACCAGATTTGGCAATTAAAAGAGGAGACAAAGTGATTGTGCCATGAAGAAAATATTTCTGGTATTAAATTTTCCCGGATCATTCTATAAAATTTCTAATTTTGTAGCAGGTAAGACTCTTTTTGCTTTTTTTCTGATTCTATTGATACAGACATTTGCCTATTGTGCCGACGAATCTTTACAGAAAGGCTTTCATCCGTACATATCTCTTGAAGAAGAATACAATGACAATATTAACCTCACATCCGGGAATGAAAAGGATGACTTTATTACTACGATTAGACCTGGCCTGAAATATTCGAATTTAGACGCAATGTCAGGGATTGACCTTGATTATAATGCCGGTTTTGTTTTTTACGGGAAAAACGATAATCTCAACTATATAAGCCACAATGCATTTTTAAATGCCAAGTATATTTCAAAAGAGCATATAAATTTGTTCCTTAAAAACTCTTTCATCCGCTCAGAAGATCCCAGGGAACGGGAATATTACACATCTGTTGAAGAAAACAAGTACGTTCTGTCCACCACAACACAAAGAGATATTTATTGGCGCAACGTAGTATCGCCTACAGTAGAATACCAGTTCGGACCGCAGGACAGAATCGGAATCAATTATCGAAACAATATATATAGGATAAACAGCTTAACCCCGGATAACAGCCAGGAAGATTATATTAATCCTTATCTTTCATGGAAGCTTGCCCAGAAAAACGAGATCTATCTGGAATACGGTTACACAATAGCAAATTTCAAACGCTCATCGGATTTTACAGGCCATAGAGCAAATACCCGCTATACAAACAGTTTTGGTCCAAAATTATCTGCTTTCGGAGAGTACACATATACAACGCGTGATTTTGATCCTCCTGGCATTGATTATGATATCCATGACCCTTCTGTGGGGTTAACTTATGCCTTCAGCCCAACTTTTAACGCTTCAGCTCAGGTAGGATATTTTTTTAAAAGGCCTGAAACCGGTTCCAGCATAGATGGGATAAGTTATAAAGCCAATGTAACAAACCGGGACATAAAAACGACATATGTCTTAAGCTTGCAGGGAGGATATAATGAAGATTATTTTACTTCAGAAAACCTTGGATTTAGCCGGTATCATAGGCTAACAGGATCTATAACACATCTTCTTGATATAAAAACTTCTATCGGGTTAAACGGTAATATTGAGCGGGCCACATTCAATACTGACAGCAGGAAAGAGTGGATATGGGGCATAGGCAGCACATTATCATACAGGCCGTTAAAATGGCTGTCATTGTCCCTGGACATATCACATAGAAGCAAAGACTCCAATATATCGATAAATGATTACATGGAAAACAGAGCCATTTTTAAAATTACTGCTACATATTAAATAGCATAAACCGGAAATAAAGATTATGATTAATTCGGCGCGTTCATACACCATAAATGATTATATGGAAATTTTTAAAAGAAGAATATGGTATTTTATTGTACCTTTTTTTATAATAATACCAGGCATTATACTTTATTCCGCTTATGCGCCCAGGCTATATAAAGCGTCAACGCTTGTTCTTGTTTCACCTCAAAAAGTTCCTGAAGCATTTGTTCAATCCACTGTAACATCGCGAATTGAAGAGCGTTTACAGTCGATTGCACAGGAGGTAATGAGCAGAACGCGCCTTGAACAGGTTATGTCTGAATTCAGGCTATTCCGTGAAGAAAGTAAAAAACTTTCCAAGGAGCAGCTTGTAGAATTGATGCAGAAGAATATAAAGGTTGAAATCCCAACAAAACACGAAGAAAAAGTATATTTTACTATTGGATATACCGGAAGCAATCCGGAAATTGTCGCTGCTGTCGCAAACAGGCTTACATCTCTTTTCATTGAAGAAAATCTCAAGCTTCGGGAACAACAGGCAACCGGAACAACGGAATTTTTAACTGCTGAACTTGACACTTCCAAGAAAAAGCTGGAAGATCTGGAAACATTGGTCAGCCGGTATAAAAAACAATATATGGGCGAATTGCCGGAGCAGCTTGACACGAATCTTAGAATACTTGAACAACTCCAAAACCAATATCAAAGAATAGGAGAAAATCTAAATGCCGACCAGGACCGGAAATTGTTTGTCCAGAAGCAGATCTCAGATCTTGAAACGTCAAATACTGAAACTGAAACATTAATAATCGGTAAAAAGGCCAAAACGCTGTCCGGGCATTTATCGGTCACTTCTAACACAGCAGCCACAAATTCTAAATCAGGAGAAGAAACCACAGATTCTTATGAATCGCAGAAAGAATTTTTAACAAAACTTCTTGATGATTTAAAGTCAAAATATACTGACAATCATCCTGACGTGCTTATAGCTAAGAAGAAACTTGCAGATCTTGAATCCAAAAAAGATGACTATATAAAAAAGCAACAGCTGTATGATATAAAAAAAGATCCGCGTTATAAGGCATTAAATAATCAGCTTATGCTGATCGATTTAGAGATAAAACAATACCAGGCAGAAGCAGCCGGTATAGCAAAACAGATAAATAATTACAGAGCGCGGATTGAAAATATACCATCACGGGAACAGGAAATGGCTTCGCTTATGAGGGAATATGCAAAAACAAAGGAAAATTATGAAACCCTTTTTAGAAAAAGCCAGGAAGCCCAGCAGGCAGAAAATCTGGAATTTAAACAAAAAGGAGAACAATTTAAGATAATCGATCCGGCTCGTGTTCCGGAAAAACCATTCTCGCCTGATATTCCAAAAGTTCTTCTTATAGGTTTTGCTCTTTGCATAGGATGCAGTACAGGACTCGTTATCTTACGTGAGCAATTGGACACATCTTTTTATGATGCACAAGATGTTGAGCTGGCTCTTGGATTAAGAGTAATCGCTACTATACCAAGCATAGAGATAGAAAAAGAAGCAGCCTGAAAATGTATGAACAGTATTATGGATTGACAAAAAAGCCCTTTGAAATAACACCTGATCCTGGATTTTTCTTTTTCAGCGAGAAGCATAAGGAAGCGCTTGCCAATCTCAGATATGCAGTCAGGGAAGGAAAGGGATTTAGTGTCATTACAGGAGAAGTAGGCACTGGAAAAACAACTCTTGTACACATGCTTTTAAGTAATT
>DYJH01000002.1:26978-60327 GCA_020723255.1 Desulfonema limicola
AGGCCAAAATATTAGAACCGCTAATATTTTTAATCCTCTCATGTCTTCCGGTGATTTTCTCTCATATATATGTATCGATCTTGGAATATCAACAAACTCAGGCAAATCACGCGGGCAACAGCTTATGTTGCTTTATAATTTTCTTTTGGAATGTTTCAAAAAAAAGCAAATGGTTTTTTTGATAATTGACGAAGCTCAGTGCCTTGATGCAGAAATCCTGGAAGAAGTTCGTTTATTAACAAATTTTGAAACGTCAAGTAAAAAACTGCTTCATATTATTCTTTTAGGACAACCCGAATTAAACGAAACTCTTGCAGACAAACGATTCAGAGCTTTAAAACAAAGAATTACCGTTCGTTATAATTTGAATGAGCTTAATTTTAGCGAAACAAAAGAATATATTAAATACAGGCTAAAAAAAGCGGGATGTCGTAATCTTGCTCTTTTCGATAAAGGTTCCTTAAAAGAAATATTCAAATATTCAAAAGGCATCCCAAGATTGATAAATACTGTATGCGATCAGGCTCTCATAATTGGATTTTCACGGGATCTCAGGTTTATAAGAAAACCGGTTATAAGGGAAGTAATCAGGGATTTAGAAGGGTTTAAGAGCAATATAAAGATGAGGTTTCTGCCTGTGCTCTTTGTTATTCTGTTAATATTGATTTGCGCGGCAATTGCAACTTTTATATTTTATCCTCGCATTTTTGTAGCAACAATAAATTTTTTTTTATAAATAACAAATATTGAGGTTATACTGTTATGGGGAAAATATTTGAAGCACTTCAGAAAGCAGAAGAAGAAAACATTCAGGCGTTTCAGGCAGACACTGTCAATTCATCATTAGATAATACTATTCTTGATGATAAACTTATATGCTATTATCAGCCCGGTTCTATTGTTTCAGAACAGTTTAGAAAACTTAGAACTTATCTCCTAATGCCCGCTGCCGGTGTAAAATCCAAAACATTTCTTATATCCAGCACTTTTAGCGGAGAAGGGAAAAGCTTAATAGCAATAAACTTGGCCATTACAATAGCTATGGAATTAAACAGTCATGCACTTTTAATGGATTGTGATCTCCGTAATCCCTCACTTTCAAGGTGGTTCGGTGTTGATAAAGCAAAAGGATTATCGGATTACCTGCTAGGCAATGCAGAGTTACCCGACCTTATAATGAAAACAGGAATTGATAAACTCAACATTCTTACTGGAGGAAGCAGTCAGGATAATCCTGTTGAACTAGTAGGTTCGAAAAAAATGGAAGGTCTTGTTGACGAGTTGAAATTGCGCTATAGTGACCGGTATATTATACTTGATTCTTCTCCGGTACTTGCGACAACAGAACCGCATGTGCTTTATAACATGGTTGACTGTATTCTTCTTGTAATAAGAGCTGGAGTTACACCAAGAGAATCGGTTCAGCAGGCTATTAAATTCCTTGGAAAAGAAAAAATTACAGGTGTTATTTTAAATGGTATGAATTTTAAATCAGCTGCGCTTCGCTCAAGATATTTTGGCACTTCTCAATATTATCCGTATTACGGAAATGTTAAAAATGATAAATTTAAAAGCGTTGGCAGTAAGATAAGTTCTATGTTCAAGAAAGATAAAAAATAAATTATTGCAATTTTAACATATATACTGTGTTTTTTTATATACATAATTGTTGCAAAATGATATATAATTTAATATAATTTTCATAAAAAAAGAACTTATATATGCCAGGAAGATATGGATACGTTAAGTTTGTGTCTTAAAAAATTTGCAGGATTTTTTCGTAAGACATCTGAAACGGATAATGAACCACTTGCCAATTCAAGTAAGATATTTTTTAATATGTCTTATTTTCTCTATCTTCTCAAAATAGAGCGTAAAAGAACAGAACGATCAAAAAAACCGTTTCTTCTTATGCTGCTTGATATCTCGGAGCTTAAATCTTACCACGGCAAGGATGTTGTTGTTGATAAAATAAAAGAAATTTTTATTTCCTGTTTGAGAGAAACCGATATTAGCGGATGGTATGAAGCTAATGAGATTATGGGCGCAATATTTACGGAAATAAATATAATAGATAAAACCTCTATAGAGAACTTATTTATAAAGATAAACGACAGGATTAATAAGTCCTTTGATGCAAACATTTCAAAAAAAATAAAAATATCAATCCATACGTATCCCGAGATACACAATAATGCTTTTATTATTAATGAAGAATTGTTTGATACAAATCTGTATCCCGATTTTTCAAAGTCGAGCATTTCAAAGAAGGCGGGATCGTTTATAAAAACAATAATGGATTTTACCGGAAGTTTATTAACTCTCATATTTCTTTCTCCTGTATTTCTTTTAATCGCAATAGCTATAAAACTGACATCAAAAGGCCCTGTTTTTTTTAAACAGGAAAGAATGGGATTAAACGGCAAGAAATTCTCCTTTCTAAAATTCAGGTCAATGTATGAAAACAGTGATAGTAAATGCCATAAGGAATATATTGAAAAATTTATCGGGCAGGGTCAATCTGATCCAAATGCTCCGGGAGTATATAAATTATGTAATGATTCACGAATTACACCTTTAGGAAATTTTCTAAGAAAAACCAGCTTGGATGAGCTTCCTCAATTTATAAATGTACTCAAGGGTGAGATGTCGCTTGTTGGACCACGTCCCCCTATACCTTATGAGTGTGAACTTTATGATATCTGGCATAAATACAGATTATTTTCCGTCAAACCAGGCATTACAGGTTTATGGCAAGTTAGAGGAAGAAGCAGAACAACTTTTGATGAAATGGTTCGTCTTGACTTAAGATATATCAATCACTGGTCTTTGTGGCTTGATATCTCACTTATATTTCAAACTCCATTTGTAATATTAACCGGTAAGGGAGCATATTAATATTGTTAACAGCTACCGGTTCACAGTTTACAGTTTGCCGACCATCAGCCATCAACTGTAAACTGCTTTTAACCGTCAACTGCCTTTAAGGAATATGTTATGATTCACATTGGGGTAATAGGCTTTGGATACTGGGGCCCTAATCTTGTGAGAAATTTCAGCTCTGCCGATGGTTCGGAAGTTGTTTTTATTTGTGATTCTAATCCTCAAACACTTAAAAAAGCCAGTAAGAGGCATCCCGGAATTAAAACAACAACAAATCATAAAGAACTTATTAAAGATCCCTCTGTTGATGCTGTAGTAATAGCAACCCCGGTATTTACACATCATGCACTTGCAAAAATGGCCCTTAAAGCAGGCAAAAACGTTTTTATTGAAAAACCGTTTACATATACCATACAAGAAGCCGAGGAGCTGATCGAACTTGCTGCAAAGAAAAACCTCAAGATTATGGTAGATCACACATTTCTTTATACAGGTTCGGTAAGGAGAATAAAACAACTTGTTGACGATAAAGTTTTAGGAGATATTTACTACTACGATTCCATCAGGGTCAATCTGGGCCTCTTTCAGCACGACGTTAACGTGGTATGGGATCTAGCTCCGCACGATATCTCTATAATGCTTTATGTATTAGGCGAAAAACCGCACGCAGTCATAGCAACAGGAGCAGAACACTTTAGTCGCGGCCTTGAAGATGTGGCATATCTTACATTTTACTTTAGCAATAATTTGTTGGCGCATATCAGTGTAAATTGGCTTTCTCCAATTAAGATAAGAACCACTCTGATCGGTGGCCAAAAAAAAATGATGGTTTGGAATGATCTCGAACCTGATGAGAAAATAAAAATATATGATAAAGGTGTTCAGGTAAAAACCAAAGAGGGAAAGTATAACCTCCTTGTATCTTATCGTTCGGGAGATATGTGGGCGCCGAAGATTGACCATACCGAAGCTCTTAAACTCACAGCTGATAGTTTTGTAAGCTATTTAAATGGAGGCGGCAGAGTTGTAAATGATGGAACAGCAGGGCTTGAGGTGGTAAGAATACTTGAAGCATCAACAGCATCACTTAAAAATAACGGTAACATGGTGTATCTGTGAATTATCTCTGCATAGCTGATGACGTAAAGTTTGGAAATAATGTTAAGCTTTCAAAATATATAAACCTCTATGGATGCTCTATAGGTGACAATACAAAGATCGGTGCATTTGTGGAAATACAGAAGAATGCGTTTATAGGGAAAAATTGCAAGGTATCAAGCCATTCGTTTATTTGCGAGGGTGTAACCATTGAAGATGAAGTGTTCATAGGTCACAATGTAACTTTTATAAATGATAAAAAGCCACGCGCCACCACAAATAACGGCAAATTACAGACTGAGTCTGATTGGAAGGTAGAGCCTACGCTTGTTAAAAGAGGGGCATCGATAGGTTCGAGCTGTACAATTCTATCAAATATTACAATAGGCGAATATGCAATAATCGGCGCGGGAAGCGTAGTTACAAAAGATGTGCCCCCTAACGCTATTGTTGCTGGAAATCCGGCCAAAATACTTAAAAAATTGGATAGTAATAATTATGAAAGTGCCATTTCTTGATCTTAAAGCTCAATATCTGTCGATTAAGTATGAAATTGACCTTGCAATACATCAGGTTATTGATAATTCAGCATTTGCTGGGGGGCCTTTTGTGGAGAAATTTGAAAAGGCATTCGCACCATACTGCCAATGCAAAGAAGCTATTGGCGTGGGAAGCGGAACTGATGCGCTATGGATCGCTTTGATTGCTCTTGGGATCGGCGATGGCGACGAGGTCATTACGGTTCCATCCTCTTTTATCGCAACAGCGGAAGCCATTAGCTTCACCGGAGCAAAACCAGTTTTTGTCGATATCGATAAAGATACCTGCAATATGAATCCCGATCTTATTGAAGCGGCTATTACTTCCAGGACAAAAGCTATTATTCCCGTACACCTTTTTGGTCAGATGGCAGATATGGATCCGATCATAAAAATCGCAAATAAGCGCAACCTGTTCGTAATCGAAGATGCATGCCAGGCTCACGGGGCGGAATATAAGGGAAAAAGAGCAGGATCTATAGGCGATGCCGGATGCTTCAGTTTTTATCCCGGCAAAAATCTTGGGGCATACGGTGAAGCCGGAGCGGTAGTCACAAACAATGCCGGACTGGCTGAAATAATGCGTATATTCAGGGATCATGGGCAGTCAAAAAAATATTGCCACAAAATAATAGGCTGGAACGGGCGTATGGACGGAATCCAGGGGGCAATACTTGAAGCAAAACTAAAACATCTTTCCGCATGGAACGATGCCAGACGGGAACATGCCGGAGTATATAAAGAACTGCTTAAAGATATAGACCGTATTTCACTTCCTGTTGAAATGACACAAACAAAACACGTTTATCACATCTATGCAATAAAGACAAAAAGGAGGGATGAACTTATAAAATATCTTACAGAAAAGGAGATCTCTTGCGGAATTCATTATCCCGTTCCTATACATCTTCAGGATGCCTATAAGAATATGGGGCTTAAAAAGGGCTGTTTCCCGGCATCTGAAAATTGTGCGGATGAATTTGTCTCCCTTCCTATGTTTCCTGAATTGAGCAGAGATCAGATTGAGTTTGTAGCGCAGGAAATAATAAATTTTATAAAAACGGTTGACAGTTGACGGCTTCAGGTTAACTGTCAACCGTGAACCGGAAACTGGAAACCGTGGACTCTGCTTTTCAGATCTTGGATCCTAAAATCTGTGAAAAATGGGATGATGAAATTAACGCGTTCAACGACAGTTCCTTTTTTCATTCAACAGCCTGGTCAAAAGTTTTATCCGATTCATACTGTTATACCCCATGTTATTTTATATCGTATGATAATGGCAAGATGTCTTCTATAGTTCCAATGATGGATATAAAAAGTGTTTTATCCGGACATAGAGGGGTGTCTCTTCCATTCACCGATTATTGTAATCCGCTTGTATCAGAAAGTATAGAGTTTCATGAAATATTTGACCGGATTGTAAAATACGCAAAAAATAATGATTGGAGGTTTGTAGAGCTTAGAGGGGGCGATCAATATTTGCCTGATGCAATTCCTTCTTCCATTTTCTTGGGACATTATATTAAACTTTCATGCCAAGAAAACGAAACTTATAAACTTTTAAAAAATACTTTTAAAAGAAATATAAAAAAAGCTGTTACAAGCGGAGTTAATGTTAATTTCTTTTCTACACTTGAAGCTGTTAAAGAATTTTACAGACTTAACTGTATTACAAGGAAAAGACATGGTCTTCCCCCGCAGTCATATCGTTTTTTTAAAAAAATATATGAATACATTATAGCAAAACAGCAAGGAATTGTAGTTCTTGCCTCTTATAATAATAATTATATAGCAGGAGCTGTTTTTCTGCATTTTGGCAATACTGCTATTTACAAGTTTGGCGCCTCGGATATGAAGTATCAGAATCTGAGAGCAAATAATCTTGTTATGTGGGAAGCCATTAAATGGTATTCCAATAAAAAATATAAAAACATTTTTCTCGGACGAACAGAGCTTGAAAATCAGGGGCTGAGACAGTTCAAGTTGGGTATGGGCGCGCAGGAATATCCCATTAAATATTACCGTTATAACATTAAAACCGGTTCATTTACGAAGGAACCGGAAAAAATCAGCCTGTTTCAGGCCAAAGTATTTGCTAAGATGCCTGTATTTATGCTTAAAATTATTGGAACGCTTTATTACAGGCATGCCGGGTAATTCATATCTTTAGTTTAAGGCAATTTGTGCCGATTTATAGCTCAGCAGTTATAAAAGCTCTCTAAATGTAACTGACGGGGCGGAGCTTTATACTCATGAGGGGAAAGGTGTAAAATTTTATGGCCATTAAAAAAATGACAAAAAACAAAAAAACAATAGTTAATCACGAATCGGTCTCCGTTTCTCCCAGCGGTGAAGCCTTCCCTATCCCAGGTCAGGAAGACTACAAAAGAGAACTCGCCAGGTTAAAAACCCTTGTTGCCGGTCAGCGAAAGTTAAATCGTGAGATAGTAGTTGTTATGGGGGTAGGCTTTGTCGGAGCAGTAATGGCCGGAGTAATTGCAGATTCGGTTGATAAATCGAGCGGCAAACCCGGTAAGTTTGTAATCGGTATGCAGCGCCCCTCTCCCCGTTCTTTCTGGAAAATACCTTATATGAATCGTGGCATAGCGCCGGTAGAAGCTGAAGATCCTGAAGTTGCCCCGCTTATTGAACGCTGCGTAAAAAAGAAAAAAAATCTAATCGCAACTTTTACACATGACTCCCTGAGCCTGGCTGATGTTGTTGTCGTTGATGTTCAGTGCGATTATTTTAAAGAAACTCTCGGTAACTGCCGTGAAGGCCATGCCGAAATAGCGGCTCTTGAGGAGAGCCTCAAGATAATTGGTGAAAAAGTTAATCCTGATTGCCTTGTCCTTATTGAAACAACAGTTCCTCCGGGAACAACTGAATATGTGGCATATCCTATTGTAAAAAAAGCTTTCGAAAAAAGGGGCATTAAGTCGGAACCGCTGCTGGCGCATTCATATGAAAGAGTCATGCCCGGGCGTGATTACGTTGCTTCCATCCGTGATTTCTGGCGTGTATGCAGCGGAATAAATGATATTGCAAAAAAGCGAGTTGAAAAATTCCTGAATGAAATATTGAATACGGATAAGTTCCCTCTTACCGTTCTTGAACGCCCGATTGAAAGTGAAACCTGCAAAATTATAGAAAACTCTTATCGTGCAACTATACTGGCATTTCTCAATGAATGGAGCCTGTTTGCTGAACGCAATGGTGTGGATCTTATAAAAGTTATCAAGGCTATAAAAGTCAGGCCCACTCATAACAATATAATATTTCCGGGACCGGGGATAGGCGGTTATTGCCTTCCAAAAGACGGCGGGCTGGGAGTCTGGTCTTATCATACGCTTATGGGTTTCGATGACGATATATTCAAAATCACACCGCTTGCAATAGATATAAATGATACCCGTTCACTTCATGCTGCCGAGCTGGTCCGTGACGCCTTAAGAAATATGAGCAAAATTGTAGCAGCCTCAAAAGTTGCAGTTTTAGGAGCTTCCTACAGAGAAGATGTTGGAGATACCCGCTACAGCGGATCAGAAATTCTGGTGCGCAAACTCAGTGAGATGGGGGCAGAAATAGGCGTTCATGACCCCTATGTAAAACACTGGTGGGAACTTGAAAAGCAGGATATCTATCCTGCCCCCGGGCATTCATGGGCGCGTTTTTTCAGAAATCAGGATAAACTTTCAGAAACACATATAGAACATGACATTAAAAAAGTTCTGAAGGGGGTAGATGCTCTGGTTCTGGCAGTTCGCCATCAGGACTATCTTAAACTTGATCCGGATGATGTTTTCAAAATGGTCGGCAAACCATTTGCTGTCATCGATTGCTTCGGCATCCTCGATGACCGGCAAATACAGCGTTATTTCGAACTTGGCTGCGAAGTAAAAGGATTGGGCAGGGGGCATGTGAAAAGAATAAAGGATAATATAAAAAGGATAGTCCCATGAACATAACTGTTGTCGGTACCGGATATGTCGGACTCGTTACAGGAACCGGTTTTGCAAACCTGGGCAACAAAGTAATCAGTTTTGATATCGATGAAGAGAAATTAGAAAATCTCTCAAAAGGAGAACTAACGATCTATGAACCTGGCCTTGAAGAGATTTTAAAAAGAAATATTAAAACAGGACGGCTTATCTTCACATCCGATCCCCAAAAAGCTGTCAGGGAATCCAATATAATATTAATCTGTGTAGGCACTCCCACTAACCACATACAGGAAGCCGATTTAACTTCGGTAGAAAATGTTGCAAAGCAGATAGGCAAGTTCATGAACGGATACAAGGTTGTTGTAAATAAAAGCACGGTGCCTGTTGGAACCGCTGAACTCGTTAGAAATATTATAAAGTCAAATCAGAAAAAAAAGATTGATTTTGATGTGGTCTCAAATCCCGAATTTTTAAGAGAAGGCGCTGCCTTAAAAGATTTTGAAAATCCCGACAGAATTATTATCGGAACAGACAGTAAAAAGGCCGAAAAAATAATGGTTTCACTATACAGATCCGTTGCAAGAACCGGAAGGCCGATAATGCTTACCGATATAAAGAGTGCTGAAATAATAAAATATGCCTGCAATGCAATGCTTGCAACAAGAATAAGCTTCATGAATCAGTTATCTTTCTTGTGCGATAAAACCGGTGCAAACATCAGGGATGTTTCCAGAGGACTTGGACTTGACAGCAGAATTGGTCCGCGTTTTCTGCAAGCAGGCATAGGCTATGGCGGAAGCTGCTTTCCCAAAGATATAAAAGCGTTGATCTCCACTTTAAAAAAGTATGAATGCGATTGTGATCTTTTTAAAGCGGTTGACAGAATAAACGAAAAGCAAAAAAGCGTAGTCGTGGAGAAACTCAAATCGGTTATGAAATTAAACGGAGCTGTAATTGCTATATGGGGTCTTTCATTCAAGCCTAAAACAGACGATATAAGGGAAGCGCCGTCAATTAAAATAATCGGCGAGCTTCAAAATCTGGGTGCAGCAATTCACGCTTACGATCCCATTGCAACGAAAAACGCTGCAAAAGTTTTGAAAAAGGTTGAGCTTTTTGAAACACCTTATGACACTGTCAAAAACTGTGAAGCTCTTATAGTTGCAACCGAATGGGATGAATTCAGAAATGTTGACATGAAAGCCGTTAAATCGCTTATGAAAAAGCCCGTCATTGTTGACGGAAGAAACATATACGATCCGGATGAACTGAAAAAACTTGGTTTCATATATTTAGGAATAGGAAGATAAATAATATAGCTCATCAGTTGGTAAGTTCTTAAGCTGATGAGCAAAAGACCGGAGGAATAATGAACACAGCAAAAATTTTTAAAAGCGGAAATTCTCAGGCGGTAAGATTACCTAAAGAATTTCAATTTGATACGTCAGAGGTTCAAATATTTCGAAGAGGAGATGAGATCATTCTTAAAAAAAGTCCAGGAAATTTAGCCAAAGTATTTGAACTACTCACCGAATTATCAGATGACTTTATGGAAAATGGCAGACAGCAGCCAACTGTTCAGGAACGAGAGGCATTCTGATGTATATGCTCGATACTGATATTTGTATCTATATTATTAAACATAAACCAACGAGCGTACAGGCGCGCTTGAAAATGCTGCAGCCGGGGCAGCTTGTCATGTCTGCCATAACATTTGCCGAGTTAGTGAATGGCGCAAGAAAAAGTAAACATATAGAGCCGAACATAGCTAAATTAAATGAATTGGCAGAAGTAATTGAAATATATCCTTTTGATAAAAAGGCTGCTGTTTTTTATGGTGATGTGCGTTCAGCCCTCGAAAAAAAAGGCGAAATAATAGGAAGCAATGACTTATTGATCGCTGCTCATGCTTTAAGCCTTAATTTGATTTTGGTTACAAACAATCAAAAAGAATTCAAACGAGTTGATGGACTAAGAATAGAAAACTGGGTATAAGAGGCCGGTTTACGGTTTACAGTTATCGGTTAACTGCTTAAGTCTATACATCTAAAACAAAATGAATAATCTAAAACTCCTCCTGGTTGTCGGCGCAAGGCCGAATTTCATGAAAATAGCTCCTCTTCTGCATGAAATCCGGAAACAGAATATTACCGAAGAACAAGGCAAAACCAATATTGCACATCTTCTGGTTCATACCGGTCAGCATTATGATGTAAAGATGTCTGAAGCATTCTTCAAGGAACTTGAAATCCCGGACCCGGATTTTAATCTGGAAGTTGGCTCAGGTTCTCATGCCGTACAGACGGCTGAAATAATGATAAGATTTGAAAAAGTGTGTCTTAAGGAAAGCCCCGACTGGATTATAGTTGTAGGCGATGTAAACTCAACTATGGCCTGTACGCTGGTTGCTGCAAAGCTGGGAATAAAAGTTGCGCATATCGAAGCCGGACTCAGAAGTTTCGACCGGTCAATGCCTGAAGAAATAAACAGGCTTGTTACCGATGCGTTAGCTGATCTATTGCTTACACCATCGGAAGATGCCGATCTGAATCTATTAAGAGAGGGTGTTCTTCCGGAAAAAATAAAGCGTGTTGGAAATATAATGATAGATACATTGGTATTTAATCTGAAAAAAGCAAGATCACTGAAGCCATATGCACAGTATGGGCTTGAAGAAAATAAATATGTTTTTGTCACTCTGCACCGCCCATCAAACGTTGACAATAAAGAATCTCTTGCCTTGATAATACAAAATCTTGCTGAGTTATCAAAAAAGCTGCCTGTTGTTTTCCCGCTGCATCCGCGAACAGAAAAAAACTTAAATCAATACGATATGTTTCCTTCTTTAGATAGGTATCCTCATCTCAAGCTCTGCAAACCCGTAGGATATTTTGAAAGCATAGGGCTTGCAGACAAGGCAAAATTCGTATTAACTGATTCAGGAGGACTGCAGGAAGAAACAACTTTTCTTAAAGTCCCCTGTCTTACCTTAAGGCCAAATACAGAACGACCTGTTACTATTACTGTCGGCACAAATAAACTTACCAGTGTTGATACTATTACAGACGATATAAACCGCATACTGGAAGGAAAGCATCAGCCCGGTGCAATTCCTGAACTCTGGGACGGCCGGACAAGCAACAGAATCATTAAAATATTGAAAAATTGATATTGATGTTTATCTAAGCGGCAAAAAACTTTCTGAAAATAGGCTACAAATTCTCGGAAATTTGACGGACATTTTCAAAACCGACGAAATCGATCTTGTGATTTTAAATACAGCACCGCTTTCACTCCGTATGAAAATTTTAAAGAAAAAAAAAGTTCTTGCTGATAATGCTCCTTTTTTTCGTAACTCTTACGAATCTATAACAATGAGGACATATTTTGATTTTTCAAAACTTGAAAAGCGCATACTTGAAAGGCAGTTTTTAAGTGGTTGATCATGTCTTGATTTAAAAAAAATATCCGAACTTGAGCAGTATCTGGCGCAACTCGAAGAGTTTTCAGACATATCAATTTCAACATATTCAAATGACTTGATCCTCAGATAGCAGCAAGCATGTTGCACAAAAATTTCAAAGATTTTGTTGAATTTAAATTAGAGTATAATTGAACAAACAATTCAAGGGGATGATATTGTAATAAATAAGGGGGGACAACCTCTCGTTAGGCTTGTCGCTTTTGCAAAACAGGATAGGAAACAGCGACTATTCGGAAGTGCGAAAGAATTAATCCGGTTCGCAGACAATTTTGATACACCTCTTGAAGACTTTAAAGAGTAAGTTCCGATACAATATTTTCAAAATATTCTGTGAAACTCATTTGGTAAAATGCTGACTGCTATTCGTTTCTTATCAACTTACGAACTTATGAGCTATTTTTACCGTTAACCGTCTTCAGCCTTGCACCTGCCTGTGAAGCAGGATGTCAGTCTTTTAAGAATTTTTCCTTCTCAAAAATTCTTAAAAAAAACTCTGTGACTCTGTGCTCTCTGTGAGAGAAAAAAATATCTCGCAGAGCCCGCAAAGGTTGCAAAGATTTTTCAGAACTTGAAGATGTCAGGGCAGTTTATCATCTCTATGTTGTGAGAGTTATGTTTACTTAGGTCATACGGAAAAAGATTTTCCAGAGGCCACAAACGCTTCACAGGAAATCCTATCTCTTCCGATGGTTCCGGAATTAACGGAAACTCAAATAGAGTATATAGCCGAAAAAATTAAACCGTTTGCTTTTTAGGCAGGATAAATTAGCCGCAGACATCCGCAGATAATTATGGATAGAAAGTAAACCGCCAATTGCCAATCGTTAGCAGATAGCCGTAAACTATCAACAGATAACCTGTCTATTGGTAACATAAATGTTGCTATATAATCTAAACCCATGATAAAATAAAAGAGTATATTGATCAATCTGGAAAGTCTCCTTTTTCCATGTGGCATAATCGATTGGATTCAATTGCGGCTGCAAAGGTTTCTACAGCATTATATCGACTCGAGCAGGGTAATTTCTCTAATACTAAAGGGATCGGTGGTGGAATATTAGAATATAAAATTGATTTTGGCCCTGGCTATCGAGTGTATTTTGGAAAGGATGGTGAGGTTCTTGTAATCCTTCTTGGCGGTGGGACGAAGAAACATCAACAACGTGATATTGATGCCGCAAAAGCCTGTTGGAAAAATTATAAGGACCGAAAACGGGAAACAGATGAGGTATAAAAATGGCTTTAACAAAAAATTTTCGTAAAACAATTTATGAACGGGCTAAGAGAGATGCTGCTTATCGTAAGGCAATGCTGTCTGAAGCAATAGATAGCTTATTATGTGGCGAGATAGAAGTAGGAAAGGCCATCCTACGTGATTACATAAATGCGACTATAGGTTTTGGGACTCTTGGCGAAAAACTTCATAAACCAAGCAAAAGCCTTCACCGCATGTTAAGCCCTGCGGGAAATCCAAAAACAAACAATTTTTTCGAGATTTTGAATTTTTTACAAAATAATGAAGGCGTGGATTTTACTGTAATTGCCAGACATCACCAGAGATCTGATCTTCACAATTCCGTATCCTGATATCACTAACCTTTTTTGAAGTATATATTTTATTACAGTGTGGACATCTGTTATGTTTTTAAAAAATCTGGCAATTGCAAAAGTATTAACAAAAATCTTAAAGTTTCATCAAATCGGAAGAACAGCGGTTGGCCACTCAATACACAAAACGGTAACTAACAAATACCTTGCAGGCACTGGCCTGATTACACCAATTGAACTTGAAGATGTTACAGCAGTATATCATCTCTATGTTGTGAGGATTATGCTTATTTAGGTCATACGGAAAAAGATTTTCCAGAGGCCACAAACGCTTCACAGGAAATCCTATCTCTTCCGATGGTTCCGGAACTGACCAAAGCGCAAATTGAGTACATCGCAGAAAAAATTAAATCATTTGCTTTTTAGACAGCATAATTTAGCCGCAGACATCCACAGATAATTAATGTTGGCAAAAAGAAAACTCCGTGCTTCTGCATACTCCGTGAGAGCTAAAAAACTTCAAGAAGATTGACACATATGGGAATATGATAGATAATAAAAATTAAATAATAAAATCATCTCCAGATAAGTTTATTGATGATAAGGAAACAAGGTTCGTAGTTGAAGAGAAATGCAGGAAAATAATATGCCAAAACTGAAAGACATTGATGTTAATTATGATCAGATAAAAGACTTGGTTTATCAATTGGCCTTTGAAAAAAAGATGGCTCTTATAAAGGAAATTGTTAAGGATAGAGGCTATCAGGAAAGTTTTTACCATTTTACAGAGTCATTGGCAAAAAAGTATGATATCCCTGATATGAATGAATCCGAACTGGATGCCTATCTTCATGAGTAGTCTTTCCCCCGTGGTTAATGGAAACACTTTGATCCCTAAGATTGTAATCGATACAAACATTTATATATCAGCTATATTTTGGGGTGGAAAACCTCGAGAACTTGTTGATTTAGGACGAAGCGGACAAATATCGATATTTACATCATTGGATATAGAGCAGGAGATATTCAGAAAACTAAAAACAAAATTCAGGCTTTCAGAAGAAGAATCAGCCCAAATACTTCTCGATTTTTCAACATTTACAAATCTGGTTATTACCTCTCGAGGAATAACAGTGATTGATGATGACCCTGATGATAATAAATTCATTGAGTGTGCACTATCATCCATGTCCGGATTTATTGTCTCAGGAGATAGACACCTTTTAAGACTGGAACATTACGAAGGAATAAAAATTCTAAGGGCCGCAGAATTTCTCTCAATCATATCAAAAGAATAGCTGAGTAAGAGCCAATATTTATAAAAATCCGTTAACTGTGAACCGTCAACCGTAAACTGTCAACCGTCTTTCTTTGACTCTGTATTCTCTGCGAGAGATAAAAAAGCTTAATGAAAATCGAACCAATTAAAATACTCTATCTTTTTCATGCATTAGGCTGAATTTTATGAAGATAAAATATTCTGAAGAAGCTGATATCCTTTTAATAACTCTCAGGGATGGGACGCCTGAAGATTCCATAGATTTGAATGAGGGTATTATTTTACACCTTGATCATGAGGGGTTGCCCCTTGAGATTGAAATCCTTGATGCCGCAAAACTGTCTATGCTGAAAGAAATAAGTGTGGCAACATCATTCGGAGAAGGTAAGACCTCGCGCAGCAAAGCTCTTTCATCCAATTCAAATAATATTTGATAACACAGCTGTCCAAAATTCAGAAAGACTATTTAACCGGGGTCAAAAATTCTTAAAAAAACTCTGTGACTCTGTGCTCTTTGTGAGAGGTAAAAATGGTTTTTAAATTATTAACCGATAACCGTAAACCGTCTTTATAACCGTTGACTAAAAACTGAAAAGAGGCTCTGAAATGAACGAATATATTGAAGTTAACCACTTAATATGTAATGGCAAACCCGTCATACGCGGCACCAGAATTATGGTTAGAAATATATTAGGTATGATTGCCGGCGGCTACCATATTGAAAAGATTGTAGATGCATACCCCGAATTGACCATAGACATGGTTCGTGGAACCTTAGAATATGCTGCTGAAGTAATTGATGAAGAGCAGGTACTGGCACATGCCTGACACTCCTTCACAATTATGCTTTTTACTTGATCAAAATATACCGATGGCAATTTCCGCATGGATGAAGTCAGAATATCCACATTGGATTATTCAACATGTAAATGATTTGGAATTTCAGGGAAAATCTGACAGTTTTTTATATAAATGGGCACAGGAACGTTGTGCAATAGTTATCACATATGACGAAGACTTTGCCGATGCACGCATGTATCCTTTGGGAAAACATCATGGGGTAATCCGTCTACGTGTATGGCCTACCACAACCGAAAATACTCAGGAAGCGCTAAGACGTTTGCTAACTCAAGTGCACGAAACAGATATAATAAATAGCTTAATAATTATTGATAACAATAAAATCAGAATAAGAAAACTTTAATTATTAATGAACTTGCCAACCATCAACCTATATTCTTCAAACGTCAACTGTAAACTGTAAACTGTAAACCGTTTTTAACCGTAAACATGGAACCCTTTAATAACTCTTAAAAAAAACTCTGTGACTCTGCGCTCTCTGTGAGAGATAAAATAATCTGACACTTTGATACTCATATGCCTATTCACAAAACCTACTATCTAATCAAATCATTCATGCCCCGTTGGCTGCAGATTTATATCCGCAGCAATGTGTTGCTAAAAAAGCGCCATAAATATAAAGATGTCTGGCCGGTAGATGAAAAAGCTGCAACACCTCCCGAAGGCTGGACAGGTTGGCCTGAGGGGAAAAAATTCGCTTTTGTATTGACGCATGATGTCGAAAATGCAAAAGGACACGATAATTGCAAAAAACTGGCTGAAGTGGATGAGAGCTTTGGTTTCAGGTCATCTTTTAATTTTGTTGCAAAAGACTACCCGGTTTCTGCAACACTTCGCCAGTATCTCACTGAACGGGGATTTGAGGTCGGCATACACGGCCTGCATCATGATAAAAATCCATTTCGGTCAAAAGCAATATTTCAGAAGCAGGCTGTTGAAATCAACCGCTGTTTAAAAGAATGGAATTCAGTCGGCTTCCGGTGCCCGAGCATGTATCATAATCTTGAAATGCTTCATGATCTGAACATTGAATATGATGCATCTACATTTGATACCGATCCTTTCGAACCTCAGCCTGACGGCATGGGCACAATCTTTCCATTTAAAGTGCCGGGCAATTCTCAGCGGAATGGATATATCGAATTACCTTATACCCTGCCCCAGGATTTTTTGCTTTTTGTACTTATGCGGGAAAAAAATATAGATATATGGAAAAACAAACTGGACTGGATCGCAGAAAACGGAGGAATGGCCCTCCTAATCGTTCATCCCAATTACATAAATTTCAATCAAAAAACAAATTACGATGAATATCCCGTCCGACACTATATCGAATTTCTGGAATACGTTAAATCCAGATATAAAGGGCAATACTGGCACGCACTTCCGAAAGATGTGGCGCAATTTTATAGAGCACATTTTAAACGGAAACAACATGTTAGCAAAGATTAATAATGAAATATAAAAGCAGACCCAATAAGGAGGATTCTTGGATATTTGCATTGTTGGAACGGGATATGTAGGGTTAGTAACTGCCGCATGTTTTGCCGAAACCGGCAATGAAGTTCATTGTGTGGATAATAATATTGAGATCATTGATAAATTAAACAGCGGAAATATTCACATTTTTGAACCTGGCTTAGAAAGCATAGTAAAAAGAAATGTTGAAAGCGGCAGACTATTATTTTCGACCGATCTATCTGCCGGGATAGACAATGCCCTGTTCATATTTATCTGTGTGGGTACGCCCCCAAATTCCGAAGGAGCATGTGACCTGACATATGTGAGGCAGGTTGCTTCACAGATAGGCAAACTTATAAATGAGTATAAAATTATTGTTAATAAATCAACTGTGCCGATTGGAACAGCCGATGAAGTCCGTAGCATAATTGAAAGCGAACTTGCAACAAGAGGTCTAAAAATTGAATTCGACGTTGTTTCCAATCCGGAATTTTTAAAAGAAGGGAGTGCGGTCAACGATTTTATGAGCCCGGATCGAATTATTATCGGCACAGATAATATCAGAACATTAAAGCTTCTTGAAACCTTGTATTCACCTTTTGCCCGCGCAAGGGATAAGATAATTACAATGGATACAGTCAGTGCAGAGATGACAAAATATGCTGCGAACACTATGTTAGCAACCAAAATTTCTCTGATGAATGAACTTGCTAATATTTGTGAAAAGGTTGGAGCAAATATAATGAGTGTGCGTACCGGAATTGGTTCCGACCGGCGTATCGGGTATAGCTTTATCTATCCTGGAATCGGTTTTGGAGGAAGCTGTTTTCCAAAAGATATCAGAGCACTTATCAATACTGCTCAATCTGTTGGAATTACACCTTATCTTATTTCAGCTGTCGATGCTGTTAATAAGTATCAAAAAACCGTTTTATCCAGTAAAGTTATAAGTTATTATGCAAACAAGGGCGGCATCAAGGGCAAGACATTAGCCTTATGGGGCTTGGCATTTAAACCAAATACAGATGATGTCCGCGAATCAGCTGCGCTTGACATCATTAAATCTCTAAATAGTGAAGGTATGAAAATTAAAGCTTTTGACCCTGCCGCTAACGAAAATGCCCGAAACAGTCTCAAAGGCATCAGCAATATCGACTTCGTTAACGACCAATATACGACATTAGAAGGCGCTGATGCCCTGGCTATAATAACAGATTGGAATCAATTTAAAAATCCTGATTTTTTTAAAATTAAAGAGTTACTTACCGCTCCGGTTATTTTTGACGGGCGCAATTTATATTCGCCTGAGTATATGAAATCAGAAGGATTTGAGTATTTCAGTATCGGGAGACCGGATGTTAACCGTCTTAGATAAAACCCAATATTTAAAAATGATGGACTCTTAATCAGAAGATAGGGAAAAAACAGTTGATCGGTGTTATAACAAAAGAATCTGAATATGATATTGTCACCGAGTTTTTTCAGTTGTTTAAAACTCCCTGGGAATTTTATATTGAAAATAAAAACTATGACGTAGTTATTGTTACTTCCGAAGAGCTTCCTGTAATCAACGCCAACTTCATAATATTTTATAATGGTTCCCCAACTCGGTTTGATTCTGAACAAATGCTTGAACCAAAAGTTACAAGTGAAAACTTCATTTCTTCGGATCAGGATTTGCCTTTTCCAGTCTACGGGCATATGTTGACGTTTCGCAAGCAGGAGCAAACTTGGCTTACTATAGAATTGTCAAAAGAAGCTGTTGCAATAGAAGTTAGCTATCATGACAAGAAGGTAATTCGCATCGGTTTCGACCTGTTTCATGAAGTTTACTTTCTTCTGACATCCGGTCAACCTGTTGAATATTCGCATATCCTGACTCTTGATTTGCATATATCCATCCTGCGTGAATTGATTTTAAAATCTGGCATGCCACTGGTTGAGATTCCACCCATGCCAGCCGGTTATAATTTTGCTTGTTGCCTTACCCATGACATTGATTTTGCGGGAATCAGAAGACATAAATTTGATCATACCATGTTGGGTTTTCTTTACCGCGCATTTTTCGGTTCTTTACAAAATGTTTTTAAAAAGAATCGACCGTGGCGCAAACTCTGTAAAAATTGGCAGGCTGTTTTTATGCTTCCTTTTGTTTATATGGGCCTTGCAGAAGATTTTTGGATGAAGTTCGATCGTTATATTGAGATTGATGATTTTCATTCCACATTTTTTATAATTCCTTTTAAGAATCTTGCAGGAATCAAGCTTGCGGGCAATAAACATACATTAAGAGCCACAAAGTATGATATTTTTGATATTGTAGTTGAAATACGAAATTTTCTATCGCAAGGCTGCGAAATCGGTGTTCATGGAATTGATGCATGGATAGATATTGAAAAAGGACGTACAGAATTTGAGCGGATTTATGAAGTAACCGGAATGTCTGAAGTGGGCGTGAGGATGCATTGGCTCTATTTCAATGATAAGTCTTATCATATTTTAGAAAAAGCCGGATTCCATTATGATTCATCTTTTGGATATAATGATGGAGTAGGCTATAAAGGTGGAACTACGCAGGTCTTTCGCCCGATAGGATTGAATACATTGCTGGAACTCCCGATGCATATCCAGGATACTGCTCTTTTCTATCCGGATCGCATGGGTTTAACTGAAGAAAATGCATGGCCGTTAATAAATAATCTTTTGGAAAAAGCGAAGCAATACGGCGGCGTTTTGACTATCAACTGGCATGACAGGAGTTTAGCCCCGGAGAGATTATGGGGTAATTTTTACATCGATCTTGTTGAAACTTTGAAAAATTCCAAGGCATGGCTTGATACAGGTTCACAAATTATCAGATGGTTTAATAAGAGACGTTCTGTTCAGTTTAAAGAAGTCGGTTTTTTGAAGGACAAGATAAAATTGTCTATCGAAAGTAAACATGTTGATGATATTCCTGATCTTATAGTTAGAATTCATAGACCTGATGCCGACACAAACAAACACATTGATATTCCCTTTGCAAATGACTTACAAGCCGAATTTCCAATATGATGATACCGATATAAGGTTTTAATTCAATGAGGAATAATTTTTGAATATGAAAAAACACGTATGTATGATTGGATATACTAATTATAAATCGGACGCGCGGGTCAGGCGGGAGGCAGAAACTTTAGCCGCAACCGGCGATTTCGAAGTATCATTTCTTGCTTTAAAAGAAGAAGAAAGTGCAAGACCCTACGAGCTTGAAAAAATAGAGGTTATAGAACTGAATGTTAAAAAATTTAGGGGTCAAAATAAAATTAGTCACTTCCTGTCATACATGAATTTTTTTTCCCTTGCTTTCTTTAAGTGCAGCAATTTTTTACTAACACGTAAACTCGATATAATTCATATCCATAATATGCCAAATTTTCTTGTTTTTACCGGTTTGATACCACGTTTGTTCGGCAAAAAGATGATTCTTGATATCCATGATTCAACACCTGAAACATACTATGCAAGGTATAAAGATAACCCGAACCGGTTTTTATATAAACTCTTGTGCCTTGAAGAGGCTTTATGCTGTGCTTTTGTAAATAAAATAATATGTGTTAACCATATCCAACGGGACAAACTTGTTAAAAGAGGAATTCCCTTACAGAAAATAGTCATTTCCATGAATGTGCCAGATCCTAAATGGTTTGCAGCAGAACCTGTAGTAAGAGATAATAAATCCAAAAATAATATTAAGCTCATTTATCACGGAACAATTGCAAAAAGGCTTGGCATCGATCTGGCAATAAGAGCCTTTTATAACGTGTGCAAAGAAAATTCAAACATGGAATTTTATATCCTTGGAGATGGTGAAGCAATGAACGAATGTATAGAGTTAAGTAAAAATTTGGGACTTGATAATAAAATTCACTTTAGTAAAAAAATATTACCTATAGAATTACTCTTGGGTATTTTAAAAGATATGGATGTTGGTGTTGTTGCTAATAGGAGGAATTCTGCAACAGAACTTATGCTTCCAGTGAAATTGCTTGAATATGTTGCTTTGGGTATACCTGCCGTTGTTCCAAAATTAAAGGCAATAGAAAATTATTTTACTGATGAGATGGTAAGCTACTTTGAGCCAGATAATATCGAATCTTTTACAAACTCGCTTTCCGGTTTATGCGCAAATGAAAATAAAAGAAAGGTTCAGGCCGAAAAGGCTAAAGCGTTTTTAAACCATTACGGTTGGGAAAACCATAAAATGGATTTAATAAATCTATATAAAGAAATTTAAGAAGAAAGTGAATAGTAAATAGTGACGGGTGACAGATAGACCTACACTTCTCGTCACACGTGACTCGTCACTATTTACCAGTTATCATTACGGAGACTGATATGGAAAAAACAAGGTTTGCACTCATCGGTTGTGGTCAGATAGCAAAAAAACATGTTCAGGCCATTCAAAACCATCTGGCAGATGCTGAAATTACCGGCTTTTGTGATGTCGTAAAAGAACGGGCGGAGAAATTCGCCGGTCAGTTAAAAGCTTCTGCATTTTCAAACTCAAAAGAAATGATGGATAAAATCGGAAATGAAATTGATATTGTGAATGTGCTCACTCCCAGCGGTATGCATCATCAAAGTATCATGGATATAGTCGAATATGGAAAACCTATAGTTGTTGAAAAGCCTATTGCCTTACGCCTTGATGAGGCCGATGACATCATTCGTGCGTGTGATAACAACAATGTAAAAATTTTCGTGGTTCACCAGAACCGTTACAACCTTCCGGTTGTAAAAGCAATGGAAGCCATGAAAAATGGAAGATTTGGAAAGCTTGTGATGGGGACTGTCCGGTTGAGGTGGAAAAGAGATCAGGCATATTATGATTCGGCAAGCTGGCGCGGATCATGGGCTTATGATGGAGGTGTGTTCACTAATCAGGCAAGCCATCACATTGATATGCTCACATGGTTTATGGGTCCCGTGGAGAGTGTCAAAGCCATAGCTACGACACGTCTGGTTAATATTGAATGTGAAGATACGGGAGCTGCGCTGATAAAATTCACTAACGGAGCTATAGGAATTATTGAAGTGACCACAGCAACACGGCCTAAAGATCTTGAAGGTTCAATAAGTATATTAGGGGAAAAAGGCAGTGTGATCATTGGCGGATTTTTCATGAACGAGCTGACTACATGGGAGTTCGAAGACAGGCAACCCGAAGATGATACTGTGTTTGAAAAATACGGGAAAAACCCTCCGGCATGGGGTTATAATCTTGGAGAGTATCTCAAGGGAGTTATAAATGCTATTGATAGTAATAGATCGGGACTGGTGGATGGCCTTGAAGGAAGAAAATCACTGGAACTTATAAGCGCCATTTACGAATCTATTGAAACAGGAAATGAAATCACCCTGCGTTTCCAGCCCAAAAAGTGTAAACTGGGAATAGTATGATATGAACCACCCAAAATTAATTAATGTCAGGATTCGTGATGTGGAATTTGGAGAAAATGTTATTATCGTTGAACCTGTCAACATTTACGGTTGTAAAATAGGCAATGATTGTTTCATAGGCCCCTTCGTGGAAATCCAGAAGGATGTTATAATCGGAGACAGATGCAAAATACAGTCTCATGCATTTGTGTGTGAACTGGTCACAATAGGAAATGATTGCGTCATTTCCCACGGAGTAATGTTTATCAACGATCTTTTTAAAACCGGAGGTCCTGCCAGAGGAAACAAGGCATTATGGAAATCAACCCATATTGGCAATAATGTTTCCATAGGAACCAATTCCACAATATTGCCGGTTAATATTTGCGACAATGTGGTAATAGGCTCAGGTTCTGTAGTAACTAAAGATATCACTGTATCAGGAATTTATGCAGGCAATCCCTCAAAACTCCTTCGGAAGTTATGAAATTAATAGTAACGAGTAACTGGTAAATAGTAGCGAGTGAGGGGTAAGTGGGAAAGCCACACCATAAATTGAACGTCTGGAAAAAAGCGGTTGAGTTTGTTACGCGGATTTATCAAGTTACAGTCTTATTTCCTTCAGAAGAGAAATTTGGCTTGGTCTCTCAAATGAGGCGTTCAGCCATTTCGATTGCGAGTAATATAAGTGAAGGTGCAGGACGAAACAACAAAAAGGAGTTCAATCAGTTTTTAGGCATTGCCCAGGGTAGCTCATCAGAGTTGGAAACACAACTGATCATATCTCGTGAACTTGGATTATTAACCAATCAAATAGCTGACGAATTGATTCAGGAGTTGGATTCAATTTCAAAGATGATTATCGGGTTACAGCGTACTATAAGGTAAGGGCAGTGACAAGTGAATAGTAAAAGAATTACACCGCTCGTTACCCGTTACTCGTTATTCGTCACTATTTACGACTTTTCACATGTCACTATCTGCCCGTCACTTTTTTTAACCGGAGAAAATAAACATGCAAATACCTTTTGTAGATTTAAAAAGCCAGTATAAAAGCATTAAAGAAGAAATTGATGGCGCCATATCAGCAGTAATTTCCAAAACCGCATTCATCGGTGGGTCACACCTTAAAAATTTTGAAGAGGCCTTTGCTAAATTCTGCAATGTCAAACATTGCATCGGAGTCGGTAACGGCACAGATGCTATCTTTATCGCACTGAAAGCGCTCGGCATCGGGCCTGGGGATGAGGTTATCACCGTTGCCAACAGTTTCATCGCAACTTCAGAAGCTATTACCATGACAGGAGCTAAAGTAGTATTCGTAGATATAAACCCAAAGACCTATAACATAGACCCAAATAAACTCGAAGATCTTCTAAAGCGACGGTTCAGCTCCGGCCCCCGATCCCTGACAACTGAGCCCTGTTTTAAGCCTAAAGCCATTATTCCTGTTCATCTCTACGGCCAACCGGCAGATATGGACCCTATCCTATCCCTTGCTGAAAAATACAATCTCAAAATAATTGAAGACTGTGCTCAGGCACATGATGCGGTTTACAAAGGCCGCAAAATCGGTTCCATCGGGAATATGGCTTGTTTCAGCTTTTACCCTGGGAAAAACCTCGGTGCTTACGGAGATGGCGGTGCTATCGTCACAAATGATGATGAGCGGGCTGTTAAGGCAAGAATGTTTGCCAATCACGGCAGAATAGATAAATACGACCATGAAATGGAAGGTGTTAACAGCCGTCTGGATGGATTGCAGGCAGCTATCCTGGAAGTAAAACTGAAGCATCTTACCGAATGGACAAAAGCACGCCGCAAGAATGCATATCTCTACAACAAATACCTTGCAGACACTGGTCTGATTACACCCGTTGAACTTGAAGATGTTACAGCAGTATATCATCTCTATATTGTACGGGTTAAAAAAGAACTGCGTGAAAAGCTTCAATTCCACCTCAAAGAAAATGGCATTGCCACCGGTATTCACTATCCGATCGCACTTCCTAACCTTAAGGCTTATGCTTATTTAGGTCATACGGAAAAAGATTTTCCAGAGGCAACAAAAGCCTCTCATGAAATCCTGTCACTTCCCATGTTTCCGGAACTGACAGAAGCACAAATTGATTACATGGCCGAAAAAATTAAACCGTTTGCTTTTTAGGCAGGATAAATTAGCCGCAGACATCCGCAGATAATTATGGATAGAACATAACCTGTAAACCGTTAACCATAAACTGATAACCGTTTTTAACCATGAACTATGAACCGAAACCTGTTTTAGGGGTATGTGTTGTGCGTCAGCGTGGGAGCCATATAAGACTCGAAAAATCTACCGGAGCGGGTGTTCATAAGATAACGATTCCTAATCATGATACAATTGCTAAGGGCACATTATAACACAAAACCAAACACGCAACACTCAACATAATTTTTTCTGTTTCCATAACCTTTAACCTTTAACCGTAAACCTTGCTTCAGAGACCACAAAAATAAATTTACAAATAATATAGGAGGTCATTTGTTATGGAACGAGTGATCAAAATACATATTGAAAAGCTTCCGGAGGGTATATATTTGGGAACTTCGGATGATATTCAGGGTCTTGTTGCCCAAGGGCGGACAGTAAGTGAAACAATCGAAATTGCCAGAGACATAGCAAGGCGGCTACTCGAAGCAGAGCTTGAAAGGAAGGGCTCTATGCCGGTGAGTGAGCTGCCTGAAAAATTTGATTATCCAATAGTGATAGGAATTTAAGTGGGAAAACTTTCCGGATTTCGGTATCGCGAGATCATCAAAAGATTGAAGCTATTCGGCTTTACTTTCGATCGCCAGGCTGCCGGGAGCCATGAAATATGGTATAATCCAATCCATCAAGCGGGCGGTATACAACTATCCCAAATCACCCGGGAGATATGCCTGAAGGGACATTACGTGCGATTTTAAAGCAAGCCGGAATAGATCCAGATAAATTTATCGAAAACAGGATAGCTTAAAAGTATTATGCGCTTCTCGATTCAAAAACACAAAACCCAACACTCAAAACACTGTCAACCTTGAATTATAAACCATCAACCGTCTTTATAACCATCAATCGTTAACTGGAAATCGGAAACCGTGAACCATCAACTGTAAATTGTTTTTAACCGTAAACAGGGAACTCTTTAATAACTCTTAAAAAAAACTCTGTGATTCTGCGCTCTCTGTGAGAAACAAAAAAGACATCTCGCAGATCACACTGAAATCACAAAGATAGATTATCCCCAGATCAATATATAGCATATACAATAACAACTAATTTTATATTCCTTAGCTTGACATGCCACTCAATTATTCATAAGAAAAATCAAAAAGATACGAGGAAATATCATGAGTCAGATTACTTTACAGCAATACCATGTCTTTCAAAAGAGCAGGAAGGTGTATTATGGATGAAGATCGGTTATTAGAAAAAATTACATATAACCCTAAGATTTTTAATGGCAAACCAATTATTAAAGGGAGGCGACTTGCCGTTGAACATGTGCTTGGAATGCTGGCAGCAGGTGATACAGCAGAAACTATTTTAGGAGGATATCCATGGCTGGAAATGGAAGATATTCAAGCGTGTATAGCCTATGCACGCAGAATTGTAGCCCATGAGAGGATTGAATCTATTTTCCAGGAAACCGGTACATGAAGGTATTACTCGACACCTGTGTCTGGGGCAATGCAAAAGAACAATTACTTCAAAAAGGCCATGATACGATATGGGCAGGTGATTGGCCTGAAGATCCAGGTGATTTGGAAATTCTTGAGCTTGCACATAAACAAAATCGCGTGCTTGTTACTCTTGATAAAGACTTTGGTGAAACCCTTTATCAATGCGAGCAGGAGATTGAAGTTGGGATAAATAAGAAATTAACTTTGGATGTGTGGGATAAGCTATAATAATGTTCTTCAACCGATTTGATAAGATTATTCATTTCTTAGCGGTTCAGATTGTTTTTAACCGAAGGACTTTACTGCATCAGCAGCATGTCAGCTTTTTAAGAATTTTCCTCCCTGCCCCGTTAAATTCCAAAGGGCTATTTACCAGGGGTCAAAAATTCTTGAAAAAAACTCTGTGACTCTGTGCTCTCTGTGAGAGAAAAAAATATCTCGCAGAGCCCGCAGAGATCACAAAGGTTTTTTACTGCTGACACAGAACACAATTTACCGATAGTAGTTCATAAGGAATTTTCGGTGATTAGATTTATAGCAGACGTTAACGTTGAAAAAAGAATTATTGATTGTTTGATAAAACTTGGGTTCGATGTTAAATGGATTCCTGATTATGATTGTGAAATGAACGATGCAGATCTTTTAGCAATGGCAACTAATGAAAATCGCATACTAATAACCAATGACAAAGATTTCGGTGAGCTGGTTTTTTTGCGGAAACAAAATTTTGCAGGAATAATACTTATTAGAGTTAAGGGGCAGAATACAAAAGAAAAAGTAAATCTGGTAGAGAAGCTAATACTGAATTATAAAGAAAAATTACCAGATCACTTTTCAATTATCACCAAGACAAAATTTAGATTTATTCCGTTGGAGGATATAATATGAATGAAGAAGCATTGCTTAAAAGAATCACAACAAATCCAAACATTATGTTGGGCAAACCGGTCATTAAAGGCACAAGATTGACAGTGGAGTTTATCATAGAAAAATTGGCTTACGGATTTACCTATAAGGATTTAAAAGAAGATTATCCTTTTATTGATGAAGATGACATCCGTTCAGCTCTTTTATATGCAGCAAAATGTTTAGCCCATGAAGAAGTCTATGCAGCCTGAGGCGATGCCATGCAAAGACTTTAGGAAAACTTTCTGCGATAGCAAGATATCATATTTCAAGAATTTTTCTACCCTGCCCCGTTAAATTCCAAAAAATATTTAACCGGGGTCAAAAATTCTTGAAAAAAACTCTGTGACTCTGCGTTCTCTGTGAGAGAAAAAAATATCTCGCAGAACCCGCAAAGGTCGCAACGATTTTTCAGAACATGAAGATGTCAGGGCAGTTTATCATCTCTATTTTGTGGGGGTTATGTTTTTACTTAGGTCATACGGAAAAAGATTTTCCAGAGGCAACAAACGCTTCACAGGAAACACTGTCACTTCCCATGTTTCCGGAACTGACTGAAAAACAAATAGAACACATCATCAAAGCGATAAGGGTATTTTGATGTTTACCATAACCGAAAACGATTCGATAATAAATTTTAAAGACCGAATACTCATAACAGGCTCAAATGGATTTATTGGCTCAAGAGTTGTTAAGACTTTGTTACATCATGGTTTTGTAAATTTACGTTGTTTTGTCAGACCAGCGGGAGATTTCGCCGCTCTTGAACAAGCAATTTATTCCTTTGTTAATGCTGATGTCGAATTGGTAAAGGGGAATTTACTTTCACGTGATGATTGTAAAAGGGCTGTCGAAGGTGTTTCAGTGATATTTCATCTTGCAGCTGGAATGGATAAATCATTTTCCGGCGCTTATATGAATACTGTAGTTACTACAAGAAACCTCCTTGATGCAGCCATAGAATACGGAGGTCTTAAGCGTTTTTTAAACGTAAGTTCTTTTGCTGTCTATTCTGGCACGAAAATAAGACGGGGTCGATTACTTGATGAGACATGTGAAATAGAAAATCCTCCTGAACAGAGGGAGGAAGCCTATTGTTATGCAAAAATTAAGCAGGATGAATTACTCCTTGAGTATAACCGAAAATATAATATACCTTATGTAATAGTGAGACCTGGTGCGGTTTATGGCCCTGGTAAAAATGCAATAACTGGTAGAATCGGCATCGGAACATTTGGTATTTATATACATTTAGGAGGTTCCAATAAGATACCTCTTACATATGTTGATAATTGTGCTGATGCAATAATAATGGCTGGTCTTAAGAAAGGCGTTGATGGCGAAATTTTCAACATTGTAGATGATGACCTTCCAACAAGCAGGGAATTTATTAAACTTTATAAAAAAAATGCGAGAGACTTTAAATCAATCTATATTCCAAAGTGGATGTCATATTCCCTTTGTTATTTATGGGAAAAATATTCGGAATGGTCTGAAGGGCAGGTACCGCCGGTATTTAATCGAAGCAGGTGGGCAGCCGAATGGAAAGGCCATATGTACTCTAACCAAAAATTAAAATATTTGTTGGGATGGTCCCCTGAAGTCCCTTTTGATGAAGCAGCAAAAAACTATTTTAATTACATAAAGGAATGTAAAAACAAGCATGATTAAAGTTGGCATTATCGGATGTGGAAAAATAGCAGACCAACATGCTGAGCTGATCAAAAGAATACCAGCAAGTAAGATTGTTGGTGTTTGTGATACAGAAGAATTGATGGCAAAGCAGCTTAGCGAACGGTTTGGGATTAAATATTATTTCAGCGATATAAACAAGCTACTTGAAGTTGCACAGCCTGATGTCATACACATTACGACTCCTCCGCAAAGTCATTATCTATTGGCCCGAAAATGTCTTGAAGCAGGATCTCATGTTTATGTCGAAAAACCTTTTACACTTAATACAATAGAGGCGGAGGACTTAATATCGCTTGCATTGAGAAAGGAATTAAAAATAACCGTCGGTCATGATGCTCAGTTTAGTCCTGCAGCATTACGTATGCGTAATTTAATTACGCATGGATATCTGGGTGGTCCGCCGGTCCATATGGAAAGCATTTTCTGTTATGATTTCGGTGATAGTCGCTATGCAAAAGCATTCTTAGGAGATAAAACCCACTGGCTCAGAAAGCTGCCAGGAAATTTAATGCACAATATTATCAGCCACGGCATATGTAAAATTGCAGAGCTATTGATAAGTGACGAACCTAAAGTTATAGCACATGGTTTTAGTAGCCCTTTGTTAAAACATATAAATGAAACAGATATTATCGATGAATTAAGGGTTATTATTTATGACGATAATAATACAACTGCCTACTTCACTTTTTCATCACAAATGAACCCATTACTTCATCAATTCAGAATTTATGGACCTCAAAATTCATTAATCGTTGATGATGATAATCAAACACTTATTAAAATTTATGGGGGAAAATATAAAAGTTATTTGAATCATTTCATTCCTCCTTTTATCTATATCAATCAATATTTATCTAATTCAATGTATAACTTATCAAAATTTATAAAAAATGATTTTCATATGACTTATGGTATGAAGTACTTGATAGAATCATTTTACCGCACAATTTTGGATAAAGCATCTTTGCCTATATCCTATAGAGAGATTATTCTTACATCAAAAATAATGGATTCTATTTTTGAACAGGTTTATCCTTTAAACCGAACTAATAAGCTGACGAATAACTTCACAGCATAAATGTTATGATAGTACGCTTGATCAAATTATTTATTTCAATAATCTTCTATATTATATATAAATGTATTTCTTTATTATATTCTCTGATGGGAATTCCATTTCCAGGGATGATGGTAGTTTTAATGTACCACTCTGTTAAGTCGGAACAACGTTCTCAATTTGAAAGGCACTTGAATGAGATTTTGAAACTTGGCCACGTTGTTTCTGCCGATACAAACTCTTTAAATAATCTCAAGAATAATATAGCAGTAACGTTTGATGATGGATTCCAAAATATTCTTAATAATGCTTTGCCTCTGATGCAGCAGAAGAAGATACCCGCAACAATTTTTATTCCAACTGGTTATTTAGGTAAAAAACCTGGTTGGATCAACAATCCACTGGATTCAAATGCTAATGAACTTCTTATGACAGAAGAACAATTAAAAGCATTGCCAAATAATTTAATTGCTATTGGTTCTCATACGGTGTCACATCAACATTTAAAGGGTGTTAAGAGAGATACCTTAATAAGAGAACTTATCGATTCAAAAAGTAAACTGGAAAGTCTATTATGCGAGCAAATTACTTTACTTTCGTTGCCATATGGATCTTTTGATAAAAAGCATACTGAATTATATAAAGAGGTGGGTTATAAACGTATCTTTTTAAACATACCAACATTTCCTGCCTCGAAAACAGATTCTTACGTTATTGGAAGAATAAGTGTCTCATTTGATGATTGGTTAATAGAATATCGATTGAAATTATTAGGCGCTTATCAATGGCTTCCCTTTGCTATAAACACTAAGAATAAAATTAAAAGTATTATTGGATTTATTAGAAGTGAATAATAAAAGAGGCATGAGAGAACTTGCGACAAAATATACTGCTGAAGTTGATAGCATAGACAAAAAGTGTTGGTATGAAATTCTAAAACATTTTACTGACGCCAATATATATCAGTCTTGGTCTTATGACGCGATAAGATGTGGAGAAAAAAATATAAGTCATTTACTTCTGAAAAGAAATGGCAATGTTGTTGCTGTCGCCCAGTCAAGAATTCTAAGAACACCAATAATAAATGTTGGCATTGCATATGTCCGTTGGGGACCAATATGGAAGCTTTACAACTCTACAAATAACAAGGAGGTATTTTGCCAGATACTTCGAGCTTTGCGGAATGAATATGTATGTCGACGTGGTTTGGTTTTGCGTTTATATCCGATTCTTTTTGATGATGAATCTGATGAACTCCTTCCTTTATTGCAACAAGAGGGTTTTAGTCATCTTCAAACAGGCAAGCATGAAAGGACGCTGATAATCAATTTAGACCATTCTATAGATCATTTGCGTAAAGGTCTTCATCAAAAATGGCGTTACAATTTAAAACTAGCTGAAAAAAATAAATTAGAAATAATTGAGGGATATGATGATGAATTGTTCAGTTTATTTATAGGAATTTATAGAGATCTGATAAACAGAAAAAAATTTATACAACCAAATGATATAAAAGAATTCAGATTAATCCAAAAAGATCTTCCTGAGCATTATAAAATGAAGATTATATTATGTAGATTTGAAGCCGAAATTTGTGCTGGTGCAATTTTTAGTGCGATAGGCAACACAGGCACATATCTTTTTGGAGCAACAAATACTATAGGTTTAAAAAATTATGGATCGTATCTTATACATTGGAAATTTATAGAATGGCTAAAACAAAATAATTATACCTATTACGACCTGCACGGTATTAATCCCGAGACAAATCCCGGAACATATAGATTTAAGAAACAACTGTGTGGGATAAACGGAAAAGATGTACATTTTTTAGGACAGTTTGAAGCAAGTAATAATTACTTTAGTACTTTAGCTGTAAAAAGTGGCAATGTCTCAATGCTATTTATAAGGAATACAAAAAAAACCATCCATAATTGGTATAAAACAAAAAAATAAAGTATAATTATAATTCTTATGACTAAAAAATTATTTGATTTTTTCAACAGGATTTTTTCTTTAAATGAAGAAAACACCTCTTCCCAAAGGAATGACACAAATTTTTTGCGTGCCATATCAATTTGTCTAATTATAAACTCCCACATGGAAGATTTTTATCCTATTAAGCTCCTTGCTACAGGAGGCATGATAGGAAATTCCATCTTTTTCATGCTTTCATCTCTTGGACTTTTTCTAAGTTGGCAAAAAAAAAGCATAAACGATTTTAAGACATGGTATGGCCATAGAATAACTAGAATATATCCCTCTGTTTGGGCAATAGTTATTCTGATTACTTTCCCTATCGATTTGTATTTTGGTTCACTCAACACTAATAGTTTTCTTTATGAAATGGGGAAATTTTTCTTTCCTCCTTTTTGGTTTCTACAAGCATTACTAATTTATTATATTTTTATATTTTTCACATTAAGAAATTATTCCTATAAATCATTAATCATTACAACTATTCCTGTCTTGTTATTTTATGGAACATATTATGTAGTTAAACTTGATTTAACAACATTTTCTATCGAATCTTCTTTTTTTAGAATAATCTTTTATCTTCTTATTGTTCTATGGGGACTTTATTTGGGATCTATAAAAGAAAATATTATTTTTAATGGTGCAAAAGATATTTTATTTTTATTTTTATGTGTAGGGGTAATATATGCTCACAAATTTCTTATGTACCGCGGAGTGTTATTTCAGTTTCAATTTATTCAGCACTTGGCTATGTTTCCATTGCTTTACTATGCACTGAAAATTGCAAATTCTAATTTTATTATTAATATTATTATGAATAATTCGTTTTTAGGAAAACCGATTAAATTTATTAGTAAGATAACTTTAGAATTATTTATGGTAAATAATTCTATAGACATAGTTATAAGTCGAATGAAGTATGATTTCCCGCTTAATTCAATTATATTTATAGTAACAAACATTTTTCTGGCATTATTTGTTTATACCTGTTCTCAACATATTAGCAAAATATTTAAAATAGAGACTAATTAATACTAATTTGCGCAAGAACTTATCATATATATTAATAACTCCGGCTAGGAATGAAGAAGCGTTTATAGAGAAAACAATTCAATCGGTTATATTGCAAACCGTCTTACCTCAAAAATGGATTATTGTCAGCGATGGATCAACTGATAGAACTGGCGAGATCGTACAAAAGTATTTAATAAAATACTCCTGGATTGAACTCATTCGAATGCCCGAACACAGAGACCGCCAATTTGCCGCAAAAGTGAGTGCTTTTAACGCTGGCTTTGAAAAAATCGGCAACACAAAGTATGATGTTATCGGAAATCTTGATGCAGACATATCATTTGAAGAAGACTACTTTGATTTTTTAATGTCAAAATTTGCAAGCGATCCAAAACTCGGTGTTGCAGGTACTCCTTTTGTCGAAGATGGCTCTCATTATGACTACCGATTTACTAATATTGAACATGTATC
>DYJH01000147.1 GCA_020723255.1 Desulfonema limicola
AATTATACCGGTTATTCGTCTGGATTATAGCTATGAACGGACTATTTTGGTTCTGCTTCACAATCCTGACGATTATAGGCCGCTCAATATTTGGGGGACCAAGTACTCTTGTGCCATAAAAGCGGAGGATAGCTTATAATGTCTTCCAAAGAGCAGCTCTTTTACGAAGGGCGTTACTTTCGACAAAAGACCATAAGGCGTCTAAATGAAACTGTGAGACTTTCATTTCCTTCTTAAGTATTATATTTATATTTTCATTATCTTGAGCTGCAACTGCGAGCCAGTGCCTGACGGTGTCGAGTTTTACCTTTAACACTTCCGCCACACCTCTTAAAGGCATACCCTTTACTAATAGTTTAAGGGCAATCAGCACCTTGTCTTCGGGAGAGCGAAGATCATAAAACAGAGTGTTTGATCTGCTGCAAAAAGACTTGCCGCATTCTTTGCATATAAAACGTTTGGATGTGAGTCCCGCTTTTCTTTTGTATGTTCCGTTTAAAATTATATTGCCTTTGCCCTTTTTGCCATATAGTGAACATGCTTGGTTTGGGCAGATCTTATTCTCTTTTTTATCAACTATTAAAGGGTCAAAACTTGATGATTTTCCTATAAAACAGGTTGACCGGCTATTGTTGCCGCTATCAACTGATGTTTCAATAATTTGTAAGTTTTCACATTGTTTGAGCATGGTATCCATATTGGTTTCATAAATGGCAGGAGAAGTTTCGGAAAACAAAGCAAAGGATTGGTTTTTTTGTCCGGCGTAATTTGATACTACCTTCATTCCCAGCTTTTCACATCCAATTTTTGATTCTTTTGTGGATGCCCATGCGGCGCTCAGGAATTTTTCTTTTTGATTTATCTTAGAATAATATTTCGCACGGTCTATAAGCAGCAAATGACTAATATTCCAATTTGCCGCAAATATAGAATAGAGGAAAAAAACACCTTCATTTTGAGAAATAATGTCGCTGATTTTATCTGGCGTAAGATAATTTTCCAAAACTTTATGTTTTTTAATATCCTGATAAACATCTATACTTAAAGGCAAACATATGTAATGTCCAACATAATGTCCCCACGAATCTAAAGCAATTATATTAAGATCCGGCGCAGCTTTGATTGATGCCTTTAAAACATCTTTTCCCAGAGAATTCTTCGTGCCATATAAGTCACGATGACATGAAAGAATAGATTGAATCTGCCTATTGTTTGAAATTACGATAGGTTTTATTATAATGCCATCGTCTGTTGCCGTCCGGTGTTTAAATACCATGTCGAACGGATAATCAATCATTTCAGCCGATGAGTAAGCGAATCTTCTTTCGCTCAAAGAATAAAACAAAGGTTGGCCTGCGTTTAGCGCTATACATACCTGCATTGGTATCCCAGTAGCTTCGGAAAGGTCGTGAAGGTTTTCAATGCCGGCCCGGCAGCGATCTTTTTCCCAATTCTGTAATTCCCTAAAACTGATGCCGATAAGTTCAGATAATTTCTCCTGGCTCAATTTGCGCCATTTTCGATAATCTTTAATCAATTGCCCAAGAGATTTGTAAAACTTAATATTGTTAGGTGAAATTTGATTTCGTAGAAATGTAGTCATAGATGATGCATTATTAATATTAAAACAAAAAAGTTGACGCTATGCAATTAAAATATATCTTAATTTTTTTGCAGTTGTCAATCAAAAATGCATAAACTTCTATGTGACGAATTAAAAAAAGGATCATATCCAAAAGAGTTGGTCCTAAGAGGTATAGATAATACATCTCCGGCATCAAACAGCCCTTTTGTTGTTTCATGTCTTGCCTGACAGCGCCTTTATAGTTGATATGACCATCAAAAGGGCTGTTTAATGCCGGAGGAAAAAATAACTTTAGCAACTATAAAGTCGGAGGGAGGAAAAGAAGAAAATGAAACGAATGAGAATTTTAAAGTATTTTGGATTGTCACTGTGTTCGTTATTTATTCTGCTATTGTGGAGCGGCATTATGCAGGCTGAGGATTTGCCAAAGGTGATCGACAAGACAAACTGCAGTCAGTACAAGGATTTGCTTATTCCGGCTATGTACCGTGCGGTTGAAAGAGGAGACTTTGTTATTACACCGGGTAAAATAAACTTCAAATTCAAACAAAGTGACAGCTTTCTTGCAGCGAGCGCACAGAATGAAGGAAAATTCGACGTAACTCCTGAGGGCGATTTGATCGATAAACACACCAGAAAATACCCGGAAAATATTTATGGCTATCCTTTCCCCAAAATTAATCTTAAAGATCTCAACGCCGGAGCAAAGATCATATATAACTTCGATTTTCAGAGATATCGTTTTATGGCCTCAAGAGAGCATATCCGTGTTATGTGGATAGACAAAAAAGGAGAAGAACGTTACATTCAAGGCTTGGATCAGCGTCTTTATATCAATGGCCGGTCGCCGGGTCAGGAAATAAAAAATCCCGATAAGGTTCTGACGTATGAATTTCAAAGAGTTTTGGAGCCGATGAGTCTCAAAGGAACAAATACAATGGCTTACATTTATATGGATCCAAGGGAAGACAGTAATTATGCCTATGTTCCCGCCATTCGTAGGGTCCGACAAACTGGCTCAACAACAAGGTCGGACCCCTATATGGGCTCTGATTCATGGTTGGATACTAATTTCTTGTGGAGTGGTAAAACACGTACAATGAAATGGAAATATGTCGGCGAGAAGACAATACTTGTTCCTTTTACCAGTCCCGATATGCTTCCGGTGCAGGAATTGCCGGATGGAAGGATGACCAAGGCATTTCCCTATACAGGCACTCACATAAAATTCGGCTATGAAGATCCAAAATGGAAAGGAGCATCCTGGGCGCCACTCAATATTACCTACGTTCCAAGAAAAGTATGGATTGTGGAACAGATGCCTAAAGATCCATATTACAATTGGGGGTTACACATTAATTATATTGATCAGGAAAGTATTGTTATATGGTACAAGGAAGTATATGAAAAATCCGGTGATTTCCGTACTTGGGTCTCTCTTTTGATGCATTATAATGAGACGCCAAGCGGTAAAAATAACACAGGGGATTGGGATTGCCAGCTCGGTATTGACGAAAAAGCTCGTCATGCTACAACCACTAACCGATCAGCACACTCTGAAACATTTTTATATATGCCTGCTTCAAAACTTGACCCCAGCTATTTTACCGTGAATAATTTTTTGCTGTTGTCTAAATAAGATACATTTGTGACAATTTCATTGATATAAAGGAGGAAACCATGAACAATAAGGAATCAGCCTTATTTGTGATAACTGGCGCAGCAAGCGGAATGGGGTTTGCCTCTGCACGCCGTTTGGGAAAGCGAGACAGAGTTTTACTGGTGGATATTAATGCCAAACTACTTGATCATGTGGCTGACCAATTGCTATCTGAGGGTGTTCAGGCAGAGAAGCATGTATGTGACATAACGAATGAACATTCTGTCCGCTTACTGGCGAAGACCGCTCAATCACTGGGACAAGTGAGCGGGGTAGTAAACGCTGCCGGAATTTCTCCTTCAATGGCGGACTGGAGAAGGATATTATCCGTTGACCTTGTCGGAACCGCGTTTATTCTCCGGGAATTTTTGCCCTTGATGGCGCCCGGTTCTGCAGCGGTGTGCATCGCATCGATTGCCTCTCGTCTCTCAACAAGCGACCCCAAAATAGATGCTATTATTGACAACCCACTATATCCTGATTTTTTAAAAAGCATAGAACCTTTTCTGTCAATGCCTGTTCCCTCAACCGAAGTTGATCCCAAAAGTGGTATGGCTTATGTTCTTGCAAAACGCGGTGTTGTGCGGCTGTGTGAGAGGCTTGCTCCTGCCTGGGCACAGCGCGACGCCCGTATTGTCTCTATATCTCCTGGTAACATAGATACACCCATGGGGAGGCTTGAATTTGAGCGTCTGTCATATATACGGGAGGCAACTGAAAAAACCCCGATACGCCGTTTGGGTAGACCGGAAGAGATTGCCGCTGCAGTTGATTTTCTGTGCAGTGACGATGCGTCCTTTATAACCGGATGTGATTTATTAGTTGATGGTGGATATACTGGCGCCATGTCTCACGCAAAAGGCAATTGACTCTGAAAGTTAAGTCTGAAGGCAAAACTGATGCCGGAATGCAACATCAACTGTTAGATAACAAAGGTAATAGTATAAATCATATTATGCTTGGAGGGTAAATAATGCGTCTTCCACAGTTTGAATACCTGAGGCCGGATTCCCTGAAAGAATGCCTGTTAATGCTTGAAGAATCCAATACAGATGCCAGGGTTATGTCAGGGGGAACGGGTCTTCTGGTTAATATGAAGCATGGTGTGATATACCCCAAAAGGGTTGTAAGCATTAAATCATTATCTGAATTGTCTTCCATTACGAAAGATAGTGAAGGCAATGTGCAAATAGGGGCATGTGTTACCCTTTCCAATCTTTCCAAACACCCACTTATCTCCCAAAAATTTCCTGTGCTGCATAATGCTGTGCGCTCTGTTGGATCAATGCATATAAGAAACATGGCTACTCTGGGAGGAAATATATGCCTTGAAACAAGGTGCTGGTACTACAACCAGTCAAGACAGTGGAGACAAGCCAAAGGACTTTGCCATAGAACCGGCGGGAGCGTGTGTCATGCCATAAGCGGTTCAAAAAGATGCCATGCCATCAACAGTTCGGATACGGTTGTCGTGCTGATGGCATTAGATGCATTAGTTTACGTCATGAAGAAAGATCAAGAGAGAAGTATCCCTATCAGGGAGTTTTTTAAAGATAACGGTGCTCATAATACTGTTCTTGAAGAAGGTGAAATTGTTGCATCAATAGTAATACCTAAAACTGCTGAGTTCACACCTGCAAAATATATTAAGATACAGCATCGGCAGGGGATAGATTTCGCCATAGCAAGCATCGGTGCAGCGTTAAAAAGAAATGGCAAAGCCGGCGAGATGACGATTGTTGTTAATTCTATTGCTTCCGCGCCGGTTATGCTTAAAAAGACTTCTCAGATAATAATGGAATCCGGGTTTAAAGAAGATGCCATACTAAAAGCTGCAAAGGAGGCCCGTTCAGAGATAGGAACATTAACTAATCTTTTTAGTTCAGCAGGGTATAAGAGACAAATTGTGGAGGTGCTTGTCAGAAGGGTTTTGTATGGTATCAAAGACGAAATGGATCTAAGGAGGGATAAGGCATGAAAAAAATGATAGTTCTGAATGTAAACGGTGAAACGCATGAAGTTGCCGTTAATCCATGGAAAACCCTGGTTGATGTATTAAGAAATGATCTAAGGCTGACGGGTGCAAAGAGAGCTTGTGAAATGGGTACTTGTGGCGCCTGTACTGTAATCATGGACGGTCAGGCCATTCTTTCGTGCCTCACACTTGCTGTGGAATGTGAGGGCCATCTGATAACAACAATTGAAGGGATAGAGGGTCCTGATGGTTTGCATTCCCTTCAGAAGTCTTTTATTGAAAACGGAGCCGTACAGTGTGGTTTCTGTACGCCAGGAATAATCATGACAGCTAAGGCCCTGCTGGATGAAAATCCTAATCCGGACGATATAGAGATAAAAGATGCATTATCCGGTAACTATTGCCGATGCACAGGGCACATCAAGACCATTGAGGCTGTCAGAATGGCCGCCCAAACTGACAGGGAGGGAGACTGATGCCAATAAAAGCAAAGGAATATGGTGTTATAGGCAAGAGACAGCCAAAGAAGGACGGTCTGCTCAAAACCACCGGACGTTCGCAGTTCACAGATGATATTATTTTACCGGGTATGCTTTACGGTAAAATAATCCGAAGTCCTTTGGCAAGAGGCAAAATCATCAAAATAGATACTAAAAGGGCGGAAAGATTAGCTGGTGTAAAAGCCGTCATAACACAAAAGGACTGTCCCGGTATTATGACAGATCTTGATAGACAGTTGCTGTGTAACGATACGGTCAATTTTGTAGGTGACGAGGTTGCCGCAGTAGCCGCTATCGATGATGACACTGCAGCGGAAGCAGCGGCGCTGATTAAGATTGAGTATAAACCTCTGGAAGCTCTTTTTTCCATTGAGAAAGCAAATGACAAAGGTGCACCTGTAATCCACAGTGGTCACGAAAATAACTATGCAGATGAATTTGATTATGAAATAGGCAATGTCGATGAAGCCTTTTCCGTGTCCGAATATGTTAGAGTCGGTGAGTACGCTTTTAATCCTAACCATAATTGCTATGCAGAGCATCATGTTGTTATTGCCGATTATTCAATTCCCGGCAAACTGAGCATCTGGATGCCTAATCAATCGCCGCTTTTTATACAAAAAAGCATGGGAGGTATACTGGGTATCTCAGAAGGTAATGTGAGAGTTTTTAATCTTAATACAGGAGGTGCTTTTTCAGGCAGGATAGGTCCTCGGAAGCACGATTTCATAGCCGCACTCCTTTCGAAAAAATCATTGCGGCCTGTTAAGATAAGATGCACAGCAGATGAGGAATTTATCGTTTATTCCGGCGGAGGATATTCCAGATATATTATCAAGACAGGCGTGATGAAAGACGGCACCATCAAAGCAACCGATGCGACTTATCTGTTTGATTGCGGTGCTTATTGGATTTCCGGTGTCAACTTTCTTCATAGACTTAAATATCATTTGTTCCCTCAGATTTATCATATGAATGCGTTGCGGTGGAAGGAACGGGCCATATATACAAATAATCCTCCTAACATGTATCCTCATGGTGCAGGTTTTTTGCAGTTAAAACTGGCCCAGGAAACGGAACTTGATCTTATAGCGCAGGATTTAGGTATGGATCCGGTAGAGATCAGGCTGAAAAATGCCGTGTCAAAGGGAGATACGAACTTAACCAGGGCACATTATGCAAGCTGTGGTTTAAAAGAGTGCATACAGAAAACCACAAAAATATCGCTATGGAAGAAAAAGTATGGGAAGTTGCCGCCTTATAAAGGGATCGGTATCGGATGCGGCGCAATGAATAGCGGTGGTTATGATAGGTCTGCCGCTTTAGTTAAAATAGGAGAAGATGGCAGATGTTCGCTCTTTATAGGATTGCCAGATATGGGTCAGGGCTCCCATACAACCATGGCAATGATAGCAGCCGAAACATTGGGAATAGCCACAGAAGATGTTGATATAGTAGCCGGAGATACTGATGCTGCACCTTTTGATATCGGGGCATTTGCCCAGCGTGGCACCTTTTTTACAGGAAACGCTGTTAAAGTTGCATGTCTTGATGCTAAAAAACAGCTTGCAGCTGTTGCGTCAAAAAAACTCGGAGTTAAGCCCTCCATGCTCATATTTCGTGACAGAAAAATATTTCCTAAAGGAAAGCCGGGGAAAGCGTTGACTTTGAAGGATGTGATATCTTCTGACATGAATTCCATGGGTGGGAGCTGTATTATGGGTAGAGGTTTCTATAACTCACCTGCAAAAACCATGGAACCTTGGGAATCAACACTTGCCTATTCCTTTGGAGCGCAGGTGGCTGAGGTGGAAGTGGATCAGGAAACAGGTATCGTTACGCTGATCAGGGTAACTGTAGCCCATGATGTGGGCTTTGCCATAAACCCGATGGCAGTAGAAGGCCAGATTGATGGACAGGTTTTTAGTGGCATGGGACAGATAATGACTGAGGAATGTATTATGGAAAGAGGTGTGGTGTTGAATCCGTCTTTTCTTGATTACAGGCTGCCCAGAACTTTTGAAGTGCCTGAAATAGATTATAGCATTGTAGAAACTATCGATCCATATGGGCCCTTTGGAGCAAAAGAGGTGGGTGAGGGTCCTCTTGTCTGTACAATGGCAATAGCAAATGCCGTGAGCAATGCCATTGGATACCCTGTGAAGGAATATCCCATTACACCTGAAAGAGTTTTGCAAGCAATACAAAACAAGAAAAAGGCTAAGGGAAACGAACCATTAGACAGACTATTTTAAAAGAAAAACAGGAGATAAATCATAAGTTATTTGCATTATTAAATGCTTACATTTATATTTGTTGTCGGCTGTATAACTACAATTCGTTTAAATACCGGATTCAACCGTAGGAGGTTTATATGCAAAGCTATGTTTTAGTCCGTTTTTTAAGAAATAAAGAACCGTCAAAACTTAACGAGCTGGAGAAATGGCTGAAAGACTGTGAGCTGCAGGCTATGTTTAAACATCCTGCGATAAAGCAGGCCAGCCTTTATAAAAGTAACTATTTTGATGAAAAACAGCATTTTTCCGCGAATCAACCGGACTATTATGCTCTTTACCGGTTTGAAGCCCTCAATTATAAAAAAATACGTGATGAGATCACAGATTTATTCCGGCAAACGGTTGCGCTAAACCGTGCTCCCGGCTTTCTGGAAACTGAACAAACATTATTTTACAAAGAAAGCCACAAATGCAATCGCATTCAGCCCCGGATTAGCGCTTATAATCCTGCCTTTGCCGGTCCGGCGTTCACAAAATTTGCCATCTATGGTTTTTCCCATAGCTCTGATGAAAAGAGGCGGGAAGAATATATTCAGTGGTACCAGGTTATACGCCAGCATGATGTGCTGAGGGATTTTTCTCCTTTTGACAATGCCTTAATGTGGTTGCTTTGTCCGGAAGAAAAATACTCCGAATATGTCTTTACACTTTACGAGTTCAGCCCATCCGATCTTACCAGAGCAATGGATGTTATGCAGGGCGGTTACGCCGTGATAAACTGGCTGCGCGGTTCGGATCTTTATGTCTCCAAATATTCTGGTTTGCTAAGTATTGAAGATGAACTGTACAAGGAATTTTAGAAGGAGGAAACTATGAGCAGTAAACAAGAAATGAAAACCGTTTGCGGGATGTGCATCTGGGCATGCGGTGTTATAGCTAGTTTAGAAGACGGAAATATTGTAAAAATCAAAGGTGATCCTGATCACCCCTGGAATAAAGGCAAGCTTTGTCCAAAGGCTGCAAGAGCTATTGATTCTTTCTATTCTCCGCAGCGTTTAAAACATCCTGTGAAAAAGGTTGGAGGAAAATTTCAGGACATTTCGTGGGATGATGCCCTGGATACTATGGCTTCAGAGTTGAATAAAATCAAAAACAACTATGGCCCTGAGGCATGGGCGATGATAGTTGGGATGGCGGTACAGGGGCAGGGCTTTATTACAATGCATTTTATGCAAAGATTTTGTGATGCTTTTGGCAGTCCTAATTTTATTACACCTGAGACATTTTGCTTCTTAAGCGGTATCGCAGCCAACATGATGACAATGGGAAAATTTCCTTATGCCGATCAGAAAAACAGCAAATGTATAGTATTATGGGGGCATAATCCGTCCGCTTCCAATTTCATGGCTGCTGAAAGAATAAAACATGCGGTAGAAAACGGAGCAAAACTTATTGTGATTGATCCCCGTAAAATACCTCTAGCAAAAAATGCCGATATCTTTGCACAGATAAGACCGGGAACCGATTGTGCCTTAGCCCTTGCTCTGATTAAAATAATTATAGAAGAAGAACTCTATGATAAGGAATTTGTAGAAAAATGGACTTCCGGTTTTGATCAATTGAAGGAACACATAAAAAATTATGACATAAAAGAAGATTCAAGAATAACTTGGATTCCACAAAAAACAATTGAAAGCATCGCTCGTACCTACGCTTCAATAAAACCGGCTTCTATAGTCCAGGGAACAAACTCACTCGATCAGCATCCTAGCGGATTTCAAAATAACAGGGCGCTTGCAATTCTTGAG
>DYJH01000148.1 GCA_020723255.1 Desulfonema limicola
ATTTGTATCGGATGACCATTTTATGTGTCATAACAGCTTCACCGAGAATTGCTGATCTGAAATATCATGCAAACCGTTAGGGCAGTTCCATATAAAAAGTACCGAGTATAATATTAGCTGATGTATAACAAATAAATATAAAAAAGAAAAGAAGTTATTATTTACGCAGATGGCTTTTCAAAATATCATGTTAAAGATTCTAAACCAAAGAATGCTTTGTACGGGGTTATAGAAGCTGCCCCTCATCTTTTTTATGTTTTCATTGAAGTGTATGAACGTAAAAAAATAAATATTGCCATACCCTTATGTGATTGCTAATATTTATACAAATTTAGCTAATAAGGAACTTTATGAAAAAGCGATTGGTAATCGGAATATCGGGAGCTACGGGAGCTGTTTATGGAATAAGGATGCTTGAGATGTTGAAGGATTCGGATATAGAAACGCATCTTGTATTATCGAATGCTGCTGAAAAAGTAATTCAACTTGAAACGGATTATACGGCAGATCATGTAAAGGGCCTGGCACATTACAAATATGACGTAGACAATGTGGGCGCTGCCATTGCAAGCGGTTCATTTGAAACTATCGGTATGGTCGTCATTCCCTGTTCTATAAAAACCCTTTCAGGGATTGCCAATTCCTTCAGTGTTAATCTAATGATCAGAGCTGCAGACGTAACCTTAAAGGAGAGAAAAAAACTTGTTTTAATGTTGGGGGAATCGCCTTATCATAAAGGGCATTTCAGGTTAATGTCCCAGGCAGCCGACATCGGCGCTATTATAACTCTTGCTTCGGTCAGCTTTTACACAAGGCCTGAAACAATCAGAGATATAGTGGATCAAACTGTGGCAAGAACACTGAATGTTTTTGATATAAAACTTGATTCTTTCAAAAGATGGTCTCAGCCGGATGGCGAGAAAGCTATGGATCTTTTAAAAAGGGAACGTAGCCATTAAAATTGTTGCAAAAAAAGAGTGTAAAAGCGCCAGCAGTTTCGGCGCAGAAACCACCTACAGGCTTCAGCTTGGTAATTTTCATCCCCGTCGTTTTAACAATGCACCAAGCCACCCATTGCACTGCCTATAACCATTTTAACAGGAATAATCATTCAACCTGTTTTGGACCCCATCTCCAAAAATCCATAATACGAAGAAAATAAAAAGGAATCCCGGCACAAAACCTATAAGAGGTGCTATGGGTAAAAACTAAAATTTTATGAAACACTGATCTTGGAATAATTTTCAGCTATATTACAAAATGTAAAGGTTTTTATTGTAAGATGCTACACCGCATGTTAATTGGTTTCGGCAGATTTGTAAAAAGCAAAACTGTCTGGTTAGTGAGTCGCTGAATATAATTTTATTTGTAATTTATTACCTACTATTTTAAGTATTTTAAATAGTTGAGGAGTTAAACTCTATGAAGTGCAATTTCAGGCCCTGCGGCATGCCGCTGTTGATTGGAAGTCTGCCGATTGATGATCACCGTAAGGCTATTAATATTGTTCTCGAACACACACCAGAAATACCCTTGTGGGTTCAGCTTCCTTATTATAAGAACGAAGGAATGATAACCCAGTTTTTACCCGGCATCCCGGGTTTAACCGAAGAAGACGATAAGATTTTTATTAATACTTCAGGAAGGCATTTTGATGATGATCTTGTTGAGTTTTATGAGGAATATATTTCTGTAATTGAAGGAAAAAAAGAACTTGATGACTCAAGATTTGTGTTGAATCCGAATGTCGCAGAAGGGTTTTTTGTTTTTCTTGAGAAAATTACAGGACTTGCCCAAAAGCCTTCGGCAGTAAAAGGCCAGATAACAGGTCCGGTTACCCTTTCAACGGGTGTTACAGACCGTGAGGGGAAAGCTGTTTATTATAATGAGGATATAAGAGATGCCTTAGTAAAATTAGTTGCAATGAAAGCAAAATGGCAAGTCCGTCAGCTTTCAAAAATTGGGGTTCCCGTAATTATATTCTTTGACGAACCTTCTTTTACCGGTTTAGGGTCATCGGTTTTTATAGGCATTTCACCAAATGAAGCAGCCGGATTATTTGAAGAGATTATTGAAGCAGTCCATCAGGAAGGCGGATTGGCCGGAATACATGTCTGTTCGAATGCCGACTGGTCTGTACTGTTTGAATCTTCCGCTGATATAGTAAGCTTTGATGCTTATTCGTATTTTGATAAATTTATTCTCTATCCTGACCATTTGGCAAAATTTCTTAATTCCGGGCGCCTGATAGCCTGGGGTATAGTACCGACATTGCAGCCGGAAGATATCGAAAAAGAGTCCGCTGTTTCACTTTCTGAAAACTGGAGAAGAAAAGCCGGCATGCTTGAGTCGTTGGGATTTAAGTTGTCGGATATTTTATCACAATCCTTTATTACCCCAAGTTGCGGCACCGGTTCTTTAAGTCTTGACAGCGCAGCAAAAGTGCTTAATTTAACAAAGGAAGTTTCACATATTTTAAGAAAAGAAATTTATTAAAGAGGACAAAAATGACTAACGATAAGAAATCTTTTTCAGGTGCGAAACATTATGTTTTAGATGACGAGCTTGCCAAGATAGTAAATATATCCATGGAACTCGAAATGCCGCTGCTTTTGAAAGGCGAACCCGGCACCGGTAAAACAATGCTTGCGCATGCGATTGCAGAAACTCTCGGTATGCCGCTTATAGTTCTTAATGTTAAATCCAGCATGAAGCTGATTGATGCCCTGTACCAGTATGATACTCTGACACGCTTAAACGACAGCCGCTTTGGCGATTCTAAAAGAGATGTAAGCAATATTGAAGAATATATCAAGATGGGTAAAATCGGGCAGGCTTTTACTGCCGATAAACGGACAATTCTTTTAATAGATGAGATAGATAAAGCGGACACGGATTTTCAGGATGATATGCTCGATGTTCTTGATCAGATGGAATTTGATATTATTGAAATCGACAAGACAATTACTGCCAAGCACCGCCCGGTTATCATCATCACCTCAAATGCCAAGAAAGATCTTTCTGATCCGTTTCTTGGACGGTGTAATTTCCACCATATTGCTTTTCCTGATCCAAAAATGATGAGAAAGATAATAAAAGTACATTATTCCGATATTGATTCTGACCTGATGGAAAATGCTGTTAATGTTTTTTACAGGCTTCGAGAATTGGAAAGCATTGAAAAGCGGCCCGCCACACGCGAGCTGGTAAACTGGATAAGGGCTTTAAAATCTGATCCTGACTTTAAGCCAAGAGATCTGGTAAAAGGTGATATTCCGTATCTGGGCATCCTGTTTAAAAAGAGTCCTGATTATGCAAGAGCAATCAATACGGTAAGCAGAAGAAGAATTATTTAGCGGGAACTTATCATGTTTATCGGATTTTTCTACCAATTAAAAGAGGCCGGCATTCCGGTAAGTCCAACATCTTTTCTTACGCTTCATAAGGCGTTAAGCAGAGGACTTATTGCTTCTCTGGATGATTTTTATACGGCCTCACGCGCAACTCTTGTGAAAAGCGAAAGATATTTCGACCTTTTTGACCAGGTTTTCGCTCATCATTTCGAAGGGGCTGAGCTGCCTGATTTTACAGGGGTTGAGCTTGATGAACTGGCAAGGTCAATGCTCGAAGAATGGCTTAAAGATCCCAAGACTCTTGCTGCAGCCTTGGGTGTTGATGAATCGGAAATATCGAAGCTGACTCCGGAAGAACTGATTGAATATTTCAAGGAACGCCTTAAGGAACAGACGGAACGCCACGAAGGAGGAAGCAAGTGGATCGGAACCGGTGGAACTTCGCCGGTAGGGCATTCGGGATATCACCCAGGCGGTATGCGGGTAGGAGGAGTTTCGAGAAACAAGTCGGCTGTAAAGGTCGCCATGGAAAGAAGATATAAGGATCATTCATTGAGCGGCCCCCTTTCTCAGGCAATGATCGGTGAGGCGCTTAAACGCTTAAGGCATATGATTCCTTCAGGCCCGAAAGACAGGGTCAATGTTGACAAAACAATCTATCAGACCATGAAGAATGCCGGTGAAATTGAAATTGTTTTCGACAGGCTTCTTAAAGACCGGTTGAAAATTATTATAGCTATAGATAACGGCGGCTGGTCTATGGAACCTTATGTGCATCTGGTCCAGACTCTGTTTGATTATGCAAGGGCACAGTTTAAGGATATAAAGACTTATTTTTTTCATAATACTATTTATGAAACGATATGGCATGATACATCAAGATTTAAAAGGCCTCAAAAAATAGATGAATTCGCAAGGTTAGATTCTGAGACAAGACTGATTATAATAGGAGATGCCAGCATGGCTCCTTATGAGCTGATGGCTACAAACGGCTCGATCCATATTGAGGAAAGAAGTGGAAAGCCAAGCATCGAGTGTCTTAAGTTCCTCGTAAAAAATTTTCGTCATTCCGTATGGCTAAACCCTATCCCGTCAAACATGTGGGGCTATACACAAACAATTTTTGCTATAGGACATATTTTACCAATGTTTGAACTTTCTATCGACGGTTTGGAGAAAGCCGTAGCGCACCTCATGGCAAAGTAGTAAATCCGATAAATATTATTTGGGGAGACATAGTTATGGATATCAAACAGAAAATATGGCTGGAAAAAGACGGATATGTGGTATTTGGAAAAGGACGGGAGCAGTTACTACGGGCTATCGATGAATGCAAAAGTTTGAGCGCAGCTGTAAAAAAAGTGGATATGTCTTACCGTGGCGCATGGGGACGTTTGAAAGCTTCGGAAGAACGGCTGAATATCAAGCTGGTCGAACCGTATGGCAAAGGCATGTGTCTCAGCACTAAAGGAAAGGATCTTCTCAAGGAATATGACAAGATGGTAAAGGATATGGATTCTATTCTTAACAAATCCATATCCCGATTCAAACAGATACTGGAAAGTTCCTGAAATTTATTCTTTAAAGGGCGATTCTATCATCTCAAACGGATCATAATGATAACCGCGGCCTACTCTTAATGAACCCCATATTTCACCAATGGTTGCATATTCTTTGCAAGCTTCAGTCATCGTAGGAACAAGATTGACATTCCCCTGCTTGTCCTCCGCAACAAGTTTCTTTAACAACTCCTTTACCGCATTGTTATTTCTCTTCTTTTTAATATCTCTTACTCTTTGCACCTGTTCTTCAGTCGAAGCCTTCGATACCATATGAATGGGAATTTCATGGTCTTCTTCAGGCGGAATTACCAAATCATTAATCCCCACCAGCTTCATGGCTCCGCTTTCTATGTCTTTCTGACGCTTTAAAGCAGCTTCGTCTATCATTGTTCTTATCCACCCGTCTTTAACGCCTTCTTCCAGACCTCCCTTGTCAAGTATCTTCTGAAGAAGTTCCCATGATCTCTTTTCTACCTCGTTTGTAAGCCACTCAACATAGTAAGAGCCGGCAAGAGGATCAACTACATTGGCAATTCCGGTTTCATAAGCCAGAATGTTTTGTGTGCACATTGCAATCCTGGTTGCCACTTCCGTAGGCAGACATAGAGGTTCGTCATACATAACAGGATCAATGGCATTACAGCCGCCTAGAGCAGCCGACATAAGCTGTATGGCAATCCGCCCTATGTTGTTAAGAGGTTGCTGAGCTATAGCTGTAAGTCCAGACACACGGGATGCGATATAAAGCCTTTGCGCTCTCGGATTCTTGGAACCATACCTCTCCCTTGCTATCCTTGCCCAGATCTTTCTCGAAGCTCTGAATTTGGCAATCTCTTCAAAAAAATCCATCCATATCGTAAATGTAAAAGGAACCCTGTTTGCAAATTCGTCAAAATTCAAACCACGCTCAACAAGCCTATCGGCAAATGCTATTGTGGCAGCAAATCCCAAAGCTATTTCCATAACAGCAGGCGTTCCTTCCTCTGATACATTATGGGCGCTTGTATGAAATGTCGCAAATCTCAATTTGTTTTTAGAACAGTATTCTACAACATCAACAGCAAGTTTGGACCATAATTCAAGAGGTTGAGGTGTTACAAAACCGCTGTAATACTGGCAATACAAATTGAGAGCGGCGCCGCCGTTTAAGGCTGAGTAAGGAACTCCATGCTTTTGAGCCATAGCAAAGTACATACATGGCAAAACCGGGCCGCTTGCCCCTGATGACTCGAACGTGATTGTCGTCTTGTCAATGGGAAAACCCTCCAGAATCGTTTCCACATCGTCTAATGATGACACAGGGATGCCTACCAGACCGGCTTCATCCACTGCCATAGGATGATCAGCATCAATGCCGACCTGTGTTGGATAGTCATTTACAACCTCAACCCCCTCCGATCCGATGCTGGCCAAATACTTTAACCTTTCCATAGAATCTTTAGCAGATCCGAATCCGGAAAGAAACCGTCTTGTCCAGATCCTGTTTCTGAACATTCCTTTATATAAACCTCTGGTATAAGGATATTCTCCGGCATCACCGAGATCTCTATCATAATCAAAATCTTTTAAGTCTTCGGGTTTATACATCTCCTTTAACGGAATGCCCGAAGCCGACTCAAACTTTCTGTTCGCGTCCTCCTGAATTGTTGTTTTCATATTTACTCCTCCCTGGCAGGATTATAAAAATCCAATAATAAATCTTTTTTATATTAAAATCGTCAATATCATTATTATATTATACAGCAGCAGCTTTTCTTTTCTGTTCGACTAGTGATGTAATGGTGCCTACTATAACATTAGACAATGTGCCGGGTCCTATAACCGCATCCACACCCAATGCCTTCAGTTCTTCAGGAAAAGGATCCGGAATGGTTCCGCCAACTACTATGACAACATGGTTCATCCCTTCTTTTCTGAGCATATCAATTAATTTAGGAACCAATCTGGTATGATTTGACGATTGACAACTTATTCCGATAACATCTGCATCCTCTTCCACGGTGGTCTTGAATATCGACTCGGGACTTTGAAATCTGCCGAGATAAACTACTTCCATACCGGCATCACGCAGCATCGCACTTACGACCTTCGCTCCAACATCATGGCCGTCAAGGCCAATTTTTGACACTATTACTTTTATCTTCTTCATTAATTCTTCCTCCTGTAGATAACAAACGCATCATCCACCTACAAACCACGAAACCAACTTTTATATATTGCTCCTGCTTTGCCGGTTTTTGATATTAATTTGATTGTCTGTTCTAAAATTTTGCTCAATAGCACGTTTTAATCATATCATATAAATCTTGCCGACTATTAAAGATTTTTTGCATATCATAAAAGAGATTTATAGGAAAGGATTATTTTGTCTTTAAGTAAATAATAATTATAACATATAGTTATATAAAGCTCTTTCTTTTCGGAGAATATTATAGCGCATTAATATTAAACAACCGACATGTGTTTTCAAAAATTTTTTCAGCCAAAACCGCATGGTCTTCTTTTTTTATTTCAGCAAGCTTTAAAAAAACTGATTTCACAAATGCCGGTTCGTTACGCCGGGTATGGTTTTTTTCAGGCGCCGGAGTAAGATAGGGCGCATCAGTTTCTATAAGGAGACGGTCATCAGGAATAATAGGTATCATATTTTTTAAATCTTCACCACGGTTAGAGATTGTGAGTATGCCTGTAATTCCTATATGGAGGCCAAGGTCGAGAGATATTTCAAGTTCCTTTCGGGTTCCGCTGAAACAGTGCAAAGTTCCTTTAATTTCATCTTTTTTGTAGTCTTTTAAGATTTCGAAAAACCTGCCGTTGCTGCCTCTTTCATGGAATATTATCGGAAGGCCGAGCTCATCAGCTGTTTCAAGCTGCCTGATAAACCACTTTTCCTGTTCTTCTATCGGCGAAAACATCCTGTTGAAATCAAGACCTATTTCACCCCATGCTTTGACTTTTGCGTTTTCCGATAGGTCTTTTAAATAATTTATAGCGTTATCGCTGCATTCTTTAGAGTCGTGTGGGTGTACACCCACGGAAGCATAAAAGCCGGGGGTTGATTCTGCGATTTTAACGGCTTTCACGGAACTTTTCATGTCTATCCCAACTATCATTATTTTTACAACACCTGCTCTTTTTGCTCTGTTTGCTACTAAAGCTAAATCCTTGTCATATGCTCTATCGTCCAAATGACAGTGACTGTCAAAAAACCTCATTGTTAACACCCTAACTTATTGAAATTAGATACTTGCGGTCATATAAAAATTATCAACAACACCTTTGTAAAAGATTATTTCTGATCACAACATAGGCTGGTTCTGCTTATAGATCAAGAATATTAGTTTACGATTTCTTATAAATTAAAGTTGATTTAATTAAAGGAATATGCTTTCGTGATGACCCTTGAGTTTTATTAAAGCATAATAAAATTTAAAAGATGCTGTATTAAAATAATATTTCGTGCTGGAGGTCAACAATGTTTAAAATTGTAAAACGTGAAGAGATGGCGGGAGGCACTGTGATTTTAAATGAAATTGAAGCGCCTTTAATAGCCCAAAAGGCGAAGCCAGGCCAGTTTGTGATTATGAAAGCCAATGAGACGGGTGAGAGGGTGCCGCTTACAATGGCAGACGCTGATCCTAAAAATGGGACAATAACTGTGATTTACATGGTTGTCGGAAAATCAACAGCTCTTTTCAAAAGTCTTAAAGTAGGTGAAGGCTATCAGGATGTTATTGGCCCTCTTGGCAAGCCTACGCATATTGAGAAACTCGGAACAGTTGTTTGTGTGGGTGGCGGTACAGGTGTTGCTGTTCTGCATCCTATTACACGGGCGCTTAAAGAAGCCGGAAACCATGTTATAGCTATTATTGGCGCACGCAACAAGGGTTTGCTTATACTTGAAGATCAAATGAAGGATGCATCAAATGAACTTCATGTATGTACTGACGACGGATCATACGGACATCACGGTTTTGTTACGGATGTTTTGAAAAAGATGCTTGAAACAAAAGATGTTAAGCTTGTTGTGGGAATCGGTCCTGTTCCAATGATGAAATTCGTATCCAAAATGACTAAAGAGTTTAATGTGAAAACGCTTGTAAGCCTTAATCCGATAATGATTGACGGCACCGGCATGTGCGGCGGGTGCAGGGTTTCTGTGGGCGGTGAGACGAAGTTTGCATGTGTTGACGGACCTGAATTTGACGGACATCAGGTTGATTTCGACGGCCTGATGCAGCGTTTACAGGCTTATTGCGCCGATGAAAAAGAGTGCTACGATTCATTTTGTAAATTAAACGGGTAGATACTCGTTTTTCTATTATTTGTTATAACGGATTACAGATTTTCGAATTCTATTTGGAATTCTTATACGGAGGATTTTATGGCTGAAGAAGAGGTAAAAAAGGCTAAAAAAGAAACGATACCAAGGCAGCCCATGAAGGAGCAGGCTCCCGAGGTGCGAAGAAGAAATTTCATGGAGGTTCCTATTGGTTACTCCATTGAGACTGCGAAGTTGGAAGCGCAAAGATGCCTGCAATGCAAAAAACCAAGCTGTGTTGAAGGCTGTCCGGTTCAGGTGGATATACCCGCCTTTATTAATTATATTAAAGAAGGTGATTTTGCAAAAGCTATCAGAGCCATATGGGAGAAGAACAGCCTTCCGGCTGTTTGCGGAAGGGTTTGCCCGCAGGAAATTCAGTGCGAAGGGATATGCGTACTCGGTAAAAAAGGCGAGCCTGTAGCTATAGGAAATCTTGAAAGATTTGCCGCAGATTATGAAAGAGTTCATGGTAAAGGAGAACTTCCTCCCA
>DYJH01000149.1 GCA_020723255.1 Desulfonema limicola
GTATCATTTGAGACTTCCAGCCAAAAACAAGGCAAAACGATGTTTCTGGTGAATACCGGTGATAACAATTTCTCAAAAATTCCGCTTACCCCTTTAAATAAAAACTGCTTTGAAAAAAACACAATCACCCATGCCATGATCGTAGAACTTATCTCATCCGTTGATTGGACGTTTCCTGAATACAAACATCGATCTGCTAATCAATATATACATAAACAATTTCACTTCGAAAAAATATATCATCCTCCCCGCTTTTCTTTCAATATCTGAAACTTCTGGATAGTTCAACTATTGTCAAGTTGTAGAAGTGCCCGTTATGTCATTTCGACCGAAGGGAGAAATCTTTGCTTTGCTGTCATGGATTTCTCTGTCGCTTCGCTTCTTCGAAATAAGAGGCTTAGTTACGCAATTTGATACCGGCAGCATCTTAATTTACTATCCAACTATCGGGTAATTTAGACTAAATTAATTATATATATAAAATAAGGAGAAATTAGAAATGCCCAGTTTTTTCAGCAAGCTTTTTGGCGGCGGACCTGCCGGAAAAATTATAAAAGCCACGCAAAACGGTAATACAGATAAAATAAATGAAATGCTTAAGGATAACCCAGAACTTATAAACGCCAAAGATACAAAGGATGAAACTCCGTTAACTTACACAGTAAGAAGCGGCAATGTAGAATTGGTTAGGTTTTTAATTTCCAAAGGAGCTGACGTTAATGCCCGTAATTGGGTTGGTGACACACCCTTACATATGGCTGCATCATCCGGTTATGAGGAAATAGTGAAGCTTCTTCTTGATCACGGCGCAAATGTAAATTCAACAGGCATGTTCGGCTGGAACCCGCTGCATTGCGCCAGCAACGATTGTAACCTCAATATAATGGAAATTTTAATTGAAAAAGGCGTAGATATTAATGCAAAAAACGAAAGCGGCATAACGCCGCTGCATCTTGCAGTTTTAAAAAAGGCATCTGCTGTTAAGCTCCTGATCTCAAAGGGAGCTGAGGTTAATTCCAAGAAGGGAAACACAGGCACGACTCCGTTGGGCAACCTTATAGCCAGGGGGCGCTCTGCGTTGGAATCAAATGAAGTGCTTAAAATTCTCAAAGAGCATGGCGCATCGGAAAAATAGAGTGTTCTTTAATATTGATGGACTCGGAAAAAGTCAATCAACAGGCCGAGGGCGAGTAAGCCCCGGCCTGGGGTGAGGGTGGAACCACTTGAATTTACTTCAAGTGGCGGGAGAGGGGAAGCCCTTTCCCGCTGAGTAAAAAGTCGTTTTTTGGCTTTTTACGAGTCCATCAGATTTATAACACACGAAGAAATATGCATTTTAAATAATAAGTTTCGGGCATTGAAATCAGAAAGGGGTGATCCTGCCCCTGGGTTCGCTTTTGAATAACCTGAACTCTGCGTCCAGCGTCTGAAGCTGCCAGAGTTAAAATATTTAAAAATGTAAATTCATCAATGTGCTGGGAGCAGCTTGCAGTTATCAGCATCCCCCCGGGATTAAGCATACGCAATGCTCTGAAATTTATTTCCTTATAGCCTCTAATTGCAGCTTCAACATTTGACCTGCTTTTTGCAAAAGCGGGAGGATCCAGAACGATTGTATCAAATTTTCTTTTTTCCCCGTCATAAATTTTCAGGCGGTCAAAAATATTACCAACCTCAAAACGTATATTATCTGCCCTGTTTAAAAGCGCATTTTTCCTTGAGACTTTAATGGCCTCTTCTGATATGTCAATGGCTTCTACCTGACAGCAATTCTTAGCCATATTGAAAGCAAAGCCGCCCGAATAACAAAAGCAATCAAGACCTTTTCCGGAAGAATATTTCCCTGCCCACATCCTGTTTTCTCTTTGGTCAAGAAATCCCCCTGTTTTTTGGCCGGAAAACGGGTTAAAATATAATTTCAACCCGTTTTCAGCACAGATTATTTCGCCCGGATCATGGCCTTTTAAAACTGAATTTTGCCGTGGCAATCCTTCCAGTTCCCGTACTTTGCCGTCGTTTCTTTCAATAATCGAAACCGGATTCACAAGTTTTGACAAAAGTTCGGCAAGAAGAGTTTTTATTTTATCAGATCCCTGGCAAAGAGTCTGAAGAGACAGAACATCTTTATAGCGATCAACTATTACGGAAGGGATTCCGTCTCCCTCACTGTTTATAAGCCTGTAAACTTCGGTGTCAGATACAACTTTTTGACGAAGATTTAAAGCAACCTGAATTCTTTTTTGCCAGAACTCTTTGTCAATATTATCGTCTTGGAATGTAATCAATCTTAAGGCTATCTGGGATTTGTTGCTGTAAAAGGCTTTCCCGTAAAACTTATTATTATTATCATGCACCGAAAGAATTGAACCTGCCTCGTCTTTGCAATCTGTTATATCACTCTTATAAACCCAAAGATGCCCGGCTTTAATTCTTTCTGCGCCTTTTTTGGATATTATTGCTCTATGTTCTGTAGTCATTTTATGTTTTTAAGCAATGCTTTCTTTTCTTTTTCCGTCAGATATCTCCAGGCGCCTTCTTTCAGATTACCCAGTTTTACATCTGAAATTCTTATTCTCTTTAAATCCAAAACTTTATTCCCTATCTTCACTACCATGCGGCGTATCTGTCTGTTCCGGCCCTCCTTAAGCGTAATATTAAATTGCTCCGGGGAAATTCGTCTAACTGCAGCAGGTCTTGTTTTACTTCCCATCAAGAAAATGCCTTCTTTCATTTTTTCAAGAGCTTCGTCGGTAATCGGCCATTTAAGAGTAACCTCGTATTCTTTTTCGTGATCAAAGGACGGATGCGAAAGAACATTGTGCAGCCTGCCGTCATTGGTCAAAAGAAGAAGTCCGCTTGAATCTTTATCCAGTCGTCCGACAGGATAAATGCGTCCGGAAATACCTATAAGATCAAGAACAATTTTTCCGCTTTCCTTCCTGCATGTTGTGACATATCCTTTAGGTTTATTGAGAGCTATATATATTAAATCGGCTTTTGCTTCTATCTTTTCGCCGTTTACTTCAATTATATCTTTTTCAGGATCAACCTTTGTTCCGAGCGTGGTTGTTACTATGCCGTTAACTTTTACCAGTCCGTCAAGAATATACTTTTCTCCCGCTCTTCTCGAACAGAATCCTGCTGTAGATAAATATTTTTGAAGTCTCATACAAATGATCACGATCTGTAATCGGCATTTATCTTGACATAATCAATCGAAAAATCGCATGTTAAAACTGATGCCTTTGCGCTTCCCAGTTTTAAGTCAAGCGTTATTGTGAATTCAGGTTTCTTTAAAATCTCTGAAGCTTCGGCTTCGGCATAATCTCCGCAGCCTGACCCGTTTTTTACCATAAGCACATCATCAAAATAAATATCCGCTGATTCGGGTTCAATCCGTGCTCCGGCCCTGCCTGCAGCAGCAAGTATTCTTCCCCAGTTTGCGTCTTCTCCGAACAGAGCTGTTTTTACGAGATTTGAATTTGCTATAGTATCGGCTATTTTTCTGGCGTCACTTTCGCTTGCAGCGCTTTTAACTGTGATATCTACCAGTTTGGTCGCTCCTTCGCCGTCTTTTACTACCATTTTAGCAAGTGTGATCATCACTTCATCAAGCCGCTGTTGAAAATATTCTTTCCCTGAGATATTGTCTGTATCCACATCCGACATTCCGTTTGCCATAATAAGGATGGTGTCGTTTGTGCTTGTATCTCCGTCAATTGTTATTCTGTTAAAAGACTTATCGGTAGAAGATACCAGCGCTTCTTTAAGAAAATCCGATTCAGCTTTAAGATCTGTAACGATAAAGCAAAGCATTGTGGCCATATCCGGGCATATCATTCCTGCGCCTTTGGCAACACCGGTTATATAAAAATCAGCCCCGCCTATTTCGCCTTTTGCCGACACAATCTTTGGAACCGTATCCGTAGTCATTATTGCCTGAGCAAAATCATTTATGCCGTCAGGGGAAAGTGATTTCACAAGGTCTGGAACAGCATTTTGAATTTTATCCAGCTCGAGCGGCTTTCCTATGACACCTGTCGAGGCTACAAGCACCAGATCTTCGGAAATGTTAAGACCGGCCGCCGCAAATCGGGCTTCAGATAGAGCATCTTTCATTCCTTTATCGCCGGTACAGCAATTTGCGCATCCGCTGTTTACTATTACAGCCTGGCAATGGCCATTTTTTATTCTTTGCCTGTCAAGAAGAACCGGAGCTGCCTGAACTTTATTTCTGGTAAATACTCCGGCAACATTGGCAGGAATTTCGGAATAGATTAGGCCAAGGTCTTTGCTTTCGTTTTTTTTAAGGCCGGAGATAACTCCGGAAACTTTAAATCCTTTACATTGTATATTTTTCATATGCTTGCGTTCCGGTTACCATTTAATTATTAACCCAATTATAGGGAGGGTGAATTATATATATTTTTTTAAAAAAACTACAGCTAAGTTTTTTTATTGTTCTTTAGAACAGTTACATTTTAATAGCATTAACACTATATGTTGAATAAAATTGTTGACAAGCAACTATATATTGGGTATAAAGGCTCATCTGATTAAATTTTAACAAGATAAACCCTTATACTCAATATCATAAAAATCACAACCTTTATAAAGCAGTGTTTAAGATATTTTTATAAAGGTATTTAACTCGGTTCTGTCCTTAGGTTTTTAAAATTCACTTGAAAATATAAATTATGTACTTTTTTTTCTTGGAATCAGGCAGGTATTTTTTTTGTCTCTTGGTATAGGCGGTAACTATTTTCTTTAAATCGACAAAACAAAAGAGGTGGCATAAGTGTTTGATAAAATCAGAAAACGAGACAATAGAATTGTTGGGTTTGATTCATCTAAAATTACATCTGCATTAGCAAAAGCTGGAAAAGCGACAGGTGAATTTGATGAAAGAGATGCAAGAAAGCTTACACTTCGGGTTCTAACCCTTGCTCATGAGATCCGCCTCGGGCCAATTCCGGATGTTGAAGGAATCCAGGATATTGTTGAACGGGTGCTGCTTGATTCACCATTCTATAAAACTGCAAAGGCTTATATTATATACAGGGAACAGCATGCCCAGATACGAAGCATCGCAACCAATGCCAACATCGATCTTGTGGAGCACTATATTCAGAAGCTTGACTGGAAAATCAAGGAAAACAGCAATATGTGTTATTCTTTGCAGGGTCTCAATAATTATATATCGTCCGATGTAACTTCAGAATACTGGTTAAACCGTATTTACCCCCCTGAAGTTAGGGATGCCCATAAAAAAGGGGACATACATATTCACGATCTTAGCCTTTTGTCGGTTTATTGCGTAGGATGGGATCTTAAAGATCTTCTAGTAAACGGATTCAGGGGTGTGGAAGGAAAAGTGGAAAGCGCTCCTCCCAACCACTTAAGGTCTGCTATGGGGCAAATTGTCAATTTTTTCTACACACTTCAGGGTGAAGCAGCAGGCGCTCAGGCTATTTCAAACTTTGATACTCTTCTTGCCCCCTTCGTCCGCTTTGACAGGCTCAAATATAATGAAGTAAAGCAGGCCATGCAGGAATTTATATTTAATATAAATATCCCTACACGGGTTGGCTTTCAGACGCCTTTTACCAATATAACACTGGATCTTTTTGTCCCATCGATATTAAAAGATCATCCTGTAATAATAGGGGGAAAAGAGCGCAAAGAAACATATTCCGAATTTCAGCCGGAAATGGACATGATAAACAAGGCTTTTGCTGAAGTAATGATGGAAGGGGATGCAAGGGGGAGAGTATTCACTTTCCCGATACCTACCTACAGTATAACAGCGGATTTCGACTGGAATAATCCGAATCTTGATCCAATCTGGAAAATGACCGGCAAATATGGGATTCCTTATTTTTCAAATTTTGTTAATTCTGATCTTTCTCCTGAAGACACCAGATCCATGTGCTGCCGTCTGCGTCTTGACAACAGGGAACTGTTAAAGAGAGGAGGCGGCCTCTTCGGAGCAAGCCCGCTAACAGGATCTATCGGTGTTGTCACAATAAACCTTCCCAGGATAGGGTATCTTTCCAAGAGTGAACATGAATTTTTTGGGCATCTTAAAGAAAAAATAAATACAGCAATTCAAAGCCTTTCCATAAAAAGAAAAATTCTAGAAAGATTTACGGAAAAGAACCTTTATCCTTACTCAAAATTTTATTTGAGAGAAGTTAAAAACGGAACCGGTCTTTACTGGAAAAATCATTTTTCCACGATCGGAATAATCGGCATGAACGAAGCTTGCATAAATTTCATGGGTTCAGATATAGCAAGTAAAAAAGGCCTGGAGTTTTCACTAAAGGTTATGGATTTTATACGCAACATGCTTTCTGAAGCACAGGAAGAAACAGGAAACCTTTACAATCTTGAAGCTACTCCCGCAGAAGGAACATCCTATAGCCTATGTATAAAAGACAAGCATGACTTCCCAGATATTATATGCGCAAATGAAGACAATTACAAAAACGGCGCAGCGCCGTTTTATACGAATTCGACGCAACTTCCTGTTAATTATACGGATGATATATATGAAACCCTAAAATTGCAGGACAGCCTTCAGTCAAAATATACAGGCGGAACAGTATTGCACCTGTTTTTGGGTGAACTCATATCCGATATTAAAACCATAAAAGGGCTTATCAGAAAAATATCAACCAGTTTTCATTTGCCGTATTTTACACTTACCCCTACATTCAGCATATGTCCCTCGCATGGTTATCTGAAAGGAAAACAAGAAAAATGCCCCACCTGTGATGCTCAAACGGAAGTCTATTCAAGGGTTGTAGGATATCTGCGGCCGGTAAAACAATGGAACAACGGCAAACAAGCCGAATTCGGAATGAGAAAAATATATGCGCTGCCATCAGATGACCAGGAAGATAACTGTATTGTTACTTTGGAATCAAAAGCGGATGAAGATGGACAGCATTACTGCTATCAGGAGCCTCTTGCCAGATCTCATGCTTCAATGTAGTTCAATCCTGCTGATTTAACAAAAAGTGCTTTTACCATGATCTTGGGTGGCATTCAAAAATGTTCATTGATCGATTATCCGGAAAAAATATCCTGTGTTATTTTTTCTTCCGGTTGTAATTTCGCATGCCCTTATTGCCATAATCCGGAACTTACAAAAAATAATCCATCAGTCCGCTTAGGAGAAAATGAAATTTATGCTTTTTTGGAGAGTCATAAGAATTTTCTGGACGGTGTTGTTATTTCAGGAGGAGAGCCCACCATTCACAGTGATATACATATTATCTGCGAAAATATTAAGGCGATGGGTTATTCCGTTAAGCTCGACACGAACGGAAGTAATCCGGAGGTTATAAAAAGTCTGATAGATGAAGAACTTATAGATTATATCGCAATGGATATAAAGACCGAACCCTCCCGTTACTCTTATTTTGCTGCATCCGGCTGTGACTCAGAAAAAATATTATCGAGTATTAAAACTATCATGAATTCAAAAATTAATTATGAATTCAGAACTACCTCTGTTAAGCCATTTGTTGATATATCTGTTATTGAAAAAATATCCCGTGTAATTTCAGGAGCAAATCGCTATGTTCTCCAGCATTTTTATAAAAACAATGTACTTATGCCGGAGTTTTTCAACGCTAAAAACCTTGAGTTGACTGAAGAAGAATTTCTTCAGATGGAATTGGTGGCAAAAAGCTTTGTCAGCGAGTGCATCATAAGATAACTGCTTCGCAAAAACTTCTAAACCGTCATGCCGGACTTGATAAGCCTGCCCCGGCAAGCTTTAAGCTTGGGGGTATCCAGAAACAAGCAAAATACTAGTTAGCGCTAAAGCTTCACTTCGTGCCCGGCCCCCGGATAAAAAAATTCCGGGGCAGGCCCCGCCGGAATAACGAAAGTGGAGTTTTCCGGCTTTTTATAAGTCAATCGATATAGGTAAAACCCAAATTCGGTTACCTTGAGGAGCAACAGTATTTAAAGCGCAAAAGATATACTAGGATTTTTTAAAATATCTTTTTTGCCGTGCTTATTACCGGGTGGAAGGGGATTGCGGAGCCTACTTATTTAAGCCCCCCGGCGCTGACGAGTGCTACGAGTGTGCCGGGGGGCTTAAATAATAATTATGTCAGAAAATGATGTAGCCGGGCTCTATTTGTCCCTTGATCTTTAGAAAATTTCCGTATAAAAATAACAAGATATTACTCATTTTTTTCAAAAAAAGCCAAGATATACTGACTCTGTGAGGGTTCTTATGAGCATAATTATGGAGAAAATATCATTCCAAAATAAAAGGGGAAAAAAATTAGTTGGTATACTTCACTTGCCAAAGGAAAAGACAAATTTGGCAATTATTATTTCTCATGGTTTTGGCGCAAATAAAGATAGACCTCCCCTTATTAGATTAGCAGAAACTTTGTCTAAAGATCGCTTTGCTGTTCTGAGATTCGATTTTGGTGGTTGTGGTGAAAGCGAGGATAGTGAAATTACTTTAAAGAATCAAGCTGATGACATAAAATCCGCAATATACTACCTAAGAAATAATGGCTACATGAGGATTGGATTATTAGGGGAAAGTGTTGGGGGTCTATATTCTATCCTCGCTTATGATGAAGAAATCAAAGTGCTTGTTTTATGGTCGACTGAGACGAAAGCAAGAACTTCCTTCAGAGAAGATTGGAAGCAACAGCTAGATGAGAGAGGTTTTGTAATTTATAAAAAGGATGGAAAGGAGTATAAATTTCCAAGAGAATACTTTAAGGAGAGGCAATCAATGAAGCAAGAAGAGATTCTAACCAAAATTAAATCCCCAGTTCTAATGATTCACGGCCAAAAGGATCATGTTGTTCCCCTTGAACACTCTATAGAAGCAATGCAGTATCTATCGGAAGAATCAAAATTAGCAATCATTAAAGATGGAGATCATGAATTAGATGATAAGATGGATAAAGTAATCTCTCTATCTGTTGAATGGTTTGAAAAGTATATGACCCCGAATAATCATAACAGCATCAATTTTAAATTGTTTTGAGTAGCTCTTTTTCTTTATTGCCATTTTGCACCTCCATAAGCTATGTTTATATAATACACTTTTCGAGGTGTCCGTTATGACTATACCCCTTCAATTATAATCGTCCATCGGATTAACCGATATTACCCTAACCATACTTCACCTAATCTTAGCGGTTCTATTTTAAAAAGCTGTTGACCTTCAACCGCCATTTTCCAGCTGGCCAACAAGTCATCCCTATGGATTTCGATCCACGCTTGAGCCAATCTCATTTTTTGCTTCGGCAGGCTACCATCCAGAATTTCCCCATCATCAATTCCAATGATCGATCCTGTTGAATAAGGTTTTCTTCGGAAAATTGCAGTTCCCCGCGGCAAGCGGCGGGGAATATAAACCGCAAAGAGATATTTATTTTATCTTTTTCGAAAGGGTCTTTCATCTATATTATCAATTGGACATTTAGCTTTTCGTCTTGTTATATATTAGTATATCAAATATAAAACATAAAAGAAAAGTAAATGAAAAACAATTTATTATCTTGGTTATATATTTTTATCCGCTGTGTTATTGCGCTTGCATTTGTTTGCGCCGGAGGATCAAAGCTAACGGATATCGGATCATTTTCCGAGGTGATCGACGCTTACGGACTTATTCCCG
>DYJH01000150.1 GCA_020723255.1 Desulfonema limicola
CCGATAAAGAAATATCCGCAGGAACAAGATTCGGATCTTTGCTAAAGTAGTTTTTTACTAAGTACTCCATTTCATAATTTCATTGTCACATCGACCAAGAGACTGTGTCGTAATGTCGTTTTGAGGCAAAAGCCAAGAAATTCTTGAGACTCTCAACCATATGATTTCTCACTTCGTTTGAAATGACAATATGCAACCTAATAATGTTTTAATCTTGTGCCTGCGGTTAAAGGGTGCTAACTAACATCACTTTGATAACCTGGGCGATTGCCCTCAACTATTTGACAATTGAGTTGATATGATCATACTTGATTCCGTTACAAAACAATTTGGCTCCTTTACAGCGGTCGATAATGTTTCATATACGATTAAAAAAGGGGAATCTTTTGCTTTGCTTGGGCCAAACGGCGCCGGTAAGACGACCATCGTCCGGATGCTTCTTGATTTTATCAAACCATCCTCTGGCAGCATTACAATCGACGGAGTGCCCGCAACCGACCCGGAATCCCGCAAACACATAGGATATGTTGCCGAACAGCACATGATCCCGCCTTATCTTTCCGGACTTGAATATCTGTTACGCAACGCTTCTTTAATCGGTCTGATCGGGCAAGACGCCAAAAACGAAGCCGACAGGGTTCTTGATATAGTTTCCATGAAAGGGCAGGAAAGGAAAAAATCCGCAGCATACTCAAGAGGCATGAAACAGCGCATCGGTTTAGGGGCTGCTATCCTGGGTGAGCCAAAGATACTGATATTGGATGAACCCGTCACCGGGCTCGATCCTATCGGCATCCGCGATGTCAGAAAAATCCTTGAGAATCTCCTTGGCAAAGGGGTGACTGTGATCTTAAACTCCCATCTGCTTTCAGAGGTGGAAAAAACATGTAACTCTGCAGCAATAATGTATAAGGGAAAGATCCTTATCAAGGATAACATTAACTCTATCGTGAAAGATAATGAAACACTCGAAGATGTTTTTTTTCGATATATAGAGCATAAAAATGAATAATGTCATAAAAATTACTGTTTATACCATGCGCGACCATCTGAGGCATAAAAGCTTTTATGTACTGCTGGGTCTTTCAATTCTATTCATTTTCATGATCCGCAGGTGTTATGACGGCGGATATTCGGTTAATGGGGAAATGGTGGATAATGCCGCGGTTGCCTGGCATATTTCAAAAATTGTTTTCCATCTGATTGCCGCCGGAATGTTTCTGATGGTTTCCTTGCTTTCAATGAAGATATTCAGCCGGGATCATGAGGATGGAAGCATCGTTTTGTTTCTTTCCAGATCTGTTTCCAGATGGCAATATGTTCTTGGCCGGATCACCGGGACCTGGGCGCTTTGCCTTGTTTTCATGTTTATACTTCACTTAACTATCTTTTTGACAGTATGGGCAAAAACAGGAATCTTGATTTCCGGATACCTGACTGCATCTTTGATATGCTCGATCAACCTTCTTTTTGTGATTGCATGCGTGTGCTTTTTGTCTCTTTTTTTGCCGGATTTTATCAGTGCGCTTTTTACCATGGGAATTCTGTTTGTTGGCTTTATCTCAGAGGGCGGGTATCAGATTATCAATAGCAGCATCGTAAGATCTGCTGCTCCTTCTGCAATCAATGTGGAACCTGCTTTATGGCGGATTTTATACCCCAAGGTTTTTATGGTGCAGGCTTATGCAGATTCAATCCTTGGCAAAAGCGAATTTTATAATATGGGGCATTTGCATCCGCTTTTCAATATTTCCTTTTTTATTCTTTTAATAATGACATTAATGCTTGTTTGTTTTAATCGAAAAGAAATTTGAAAGCATGAGGATTATCGTCATAATAACCTCAGGTACGCAAAAACTCCAAATTTTAATCAAGCATTAAGCTTTTTAAAAGGATTTTTAATAACTATTGTTTCATCTCTGCCCGGCCCTACTGAGACAATATTTATTGGCGCTTTAATAATCTCTTCTATTCTTTTTAAATATTTTCTTGTAGTTTTCGGAAGATTTTTAACTCTTCGGATTCCCGAAATATCTTCATTCCATCCGGGCATTTCTTCGTATACAGGTTTGCATGCAGATAGCAATTTAATGGAGGCCGGCATATCTTCTATAATCTTTCCATTATACTCATATCCTATGCAAATTTTTAGCGTTTTTATGCCGCCGAGAACATCCAGTTTTGTTATGGCAAGACCTGTTAAACCGTTTAATCTGGCTGCATTTCGCAAAACAACTGCATCAAGCCATCCGCATCTTCTCTTTCTGCCGGTTGTTGCGCCGAATTCCGCTCCTTTTTTCTGAATATAATCCCCGGTTTCATCGATAAGCTCCGTGGGAAAGGGACCTGCCCCAACTCTTGTTGTATAAGCTTTTACAATTCCGATTACACCCGTAATTGCTTTTGGGCCGATACCGGAGCCGCAGGCTGCATTGCCTGAAACAGTGTTTGATGAAGTAACGTAAGGATAGGTTCCGTGGTCTATATCAAGATGAGTTCCCTGCGCTCCTTCAAAAAGAACCTGTTTGCCTTCCTTTAATGCATTGTGAATTATAACCGAAATATTTTTTGTAAAAGGAGCAAGCCTTTTTGAGTAAGAAGAATACTCCTCAATTATAATATCGGCATCAACTGCTTTGTCTGAAAGATATTTTTCGAGTATAAAATTTTTTTCGGGAAGAATAGAGCTAAGTTTTTCTTTGAATACTTCAGGATCAATGAAATCAACAAAACGTATCCCCTTTCTTGACGCCTTATCTTCATAACAGGGCCCTATTCCGCGCCCTGTTGTTCCTATCTTATTTATTCCCTTGATACTTTCAGCGGCGATATCGATTTTTTTATGGTAAGGCATAATAACATGAGCATTTTCGGATACCATAAGGTTCTCCGGCTCTACCGGCAGTCCTTTGCTGACAAGGGAATCAATTTCTTCAAGAAGCACTTTGGGGTCAATAACAACACCATTGCCGACGATACATATTTTTTTTTGCAGAATTCCGGACGGCACAATATGGCCTATAAATTGCTCACCGTTTACAACCATAGTATGACCGGCGTTGTTTCCGCCCTGAAATCGAACAACCATATCGGCAAATTCGGCAAGCAAATCAACTATCTTTCCTTTGCCTTCATCGCCCCATTGAGTTCCTATAATTACTATATTTGCCACGGATTTTACTCCTTTTCTGATCTATTCAGAAAGTCCTATAACTTATTTATACATTAACGTTTATTTTTAAAAAATCCCTGCATCAGATCTTTGCATTCTTTTTCACAAACTCCAGCTATTATTTCAGTTTTATGATTCAGTCTTTTGTCTTCAGCAAAATTGTAAAGAGATCCTGCTGCACCCCACTTAGGATCATACGCTCCAAATATCAGTTGTTTTATTCTTGCATGAATAATTGCGCCCATGCACATAATGCAAGGTTCGACCGTTACATAGATAATCATATCTAACAGCCTGTAATTACTTATCTTAGCGCATGCACTTCTCAGAGCAAGTATTTCGGCGTGAGCTGAGGGATCACAAAGGGAGATTGTGCTGTTGTGCGCTAATGAAACAACTTTCCCTCTTTCATCAATCAGTACCGCACCTATAGGAACTTCGCAATTTTGTCCAGCTTTTTTTGCTTCTCCAATCGCAAGTTCCATATATGATTCATGCTTGTTCATTTCACATGTTCTCGTGCTTTTAAAATCTTTATATATTAGACTTTCAACATTTTTTCCGTTGACTTTACCCAAACTATATCCTATGAAATTGCTAAATTCAAATCAATTCACTTTGCGCCTGTAGCTCAGCTGGATAGAGTGCCGGACTACGAATCCGTTGGCCGCCCGTTCGAATCGGGCCAGGCGCGCCATTAATTATTCAAATTTAAATTTCGTCCTGAACAGAATAATAATTTTAAAAGTCTGTTGAAAACCGCAGACAAGCATTATATATAATATCCCAAAAATTATACAAAAATCTTTCGGGAATATTATTGAAACGTTAAATAGGATATTTTATAAAGTCTTTATAAGGATAATATATGAAAACAGCGTTAATAACAGGAATAACCGGTCAGGATGGAGCATATCTTGCGGAGTTTCTTTTGGGAAAAGGATATATTGTTCACGGGGTAAAACGAAGAGCTTCGTTGTTTAACACTCAAAGAGTTGATCATTTGTATAAAGATCCGCACGAGCAGGATGTGAGATTTTTTATGCATTATGGAGACTTGACGGATGCGGCAAATTTGATCCGCATAATTCAGGAGGTTCAACCCGATGAAATATATAATCTTGCTGCACAAAGCCATGTCCAGGTTTCTTTTGAAACACCGGAATATACAGCAAACACAGATGCGCTTGGAGCTTTGAGAATACTTGAAGCCATAAGAATTCTGGGACTTGATAAAAAAACCCGTTTTTATCAGGCCTCAACCAGTGAATTATATGGAAAAGTCCAGGAAGTTCCTCAATCCGAGAAAACGCCTTTTTATCCCAGGTCTCCATACGCCTGTGCAAAGCTTTACGCATACTGGTGTACTGTTAACTACAGAGAAGCTTACGGCATGTTTGCCTGTAACGGTATTCTTTTTAATCATGAGTCTCCGCTTCGAGGGGAAACTTTTGTTTCACGCAAAATTACAAGAGCTGCTGCGCGTATTGCACTTGGTCTTGAGAAAAAACTATACCTTGGGAATCTAAATGCACTAAGAGACTGGGGTGATGCCAGAGATTTTGTACGCGCACAGTGGCTGATTCTGCAACAGAAAAAGCCCGATGATTTTGTTATTGCTACAGGAGTTCAGCATTCAGTTCGCAAGCTTTGTGAATGCGCTTTCGGGCAAGCCGGAATAGAAATAGAGTGGAACGGCAGAGGATTAAAGGAAAAAGGAATTGTTGCTGCTTTTAATCCTGATTTTGCCGCAAAGATCGGTTCTAACATCCCTGTAAAAAGATTAAAGAAAGGACAAGCTGTTATTTCAGTTGACCCACGTTATTTCAGACCAAGTGAAGTCGATACGCTGTTAGGCGATTCTTCAAAGGCAAAAAAAGTATTGGGATGGGTTCCAAACATTTCCTTCGAAAAGATGGTTGAGGAAATGGTTGCATATGATATTGAACAATGTGTGCGTGAAGTCGTTTGCTTAAGAAACGGCCTTAACACTCCTATGTGCTTTGAAGCAAATATGTGAGCCATATATGCTTGTAACGCTAGTGCCTTTATAATTTTGAGGTTCTTAAAAGTAAATGGAAAAAAAATCCAGGATATATGTTGCAGGACATACAGGACTTGTAGGTTCTGCAATATTGAGAAAACTTCAAAAAGAGGGTTTTTCAAACCTGATTTTACGCACTCATGCTGAACTTGACATTGAAAGACAGAGCGATGTTGAAATCTTTTTTGAAAAAGAACATCCTGAATATGTCATTCTTGCCGCTGCAAAAGTTGGAGGCATTTATGCCAACAACAGTTATCCGGCAGAGTTTATATATACAAATCTTGCTATTCAAAATAATATAATTCATTCAGCCTGGAAAACAAATGTTAAACGGCTTCTTTTTCTTGGCTCATCCTGTATTTATCCCAGAGACTGCCCTCAACCGATTAAGGAGGAATACCTCTTAACCGGCCCGCTTGAAAATACAAATGAGCCTTATGCTATTGCTAAGATTGCCGGGATAAAGATGTGCCAATCATACAACCGTCAATATAAGACAAATTACCTGTCAGCAATGCCCACAAACCTATATGGGCCTTATGATAATTTCGATCTTGAAAACAGCCATGTCCTGCCTGCTCTTATACGAAAACATCATATTGCCAAACTTGCGTTGGAAAATAAATGGGAAGAAATCCAAAAAGACGAAAAAATATTTGGCCTGATACCTTATGATTTTAAGAGATTGCTGAAACAGGGAAATATTTCGGTGAGCATTTGGGGCACGGGGAAACCATACCGTGAATTTCTGCATGTGGATGATCTTGCTGATGCCGTCATGTTTTTGATGGATCTGGAAGAAAAGAAGTTTAATCAGTTTTTAAGAGCAAACAAAGTTCCGATTGTTAATATTGGCTCAGGCAAAGAAATTACTATAAAAGACTTGTCTTTACTCATTAAGGAGATAGTAGGATTTAAAGGAGGAATTATTTTTGATTCATCAAAACCGGACGGAACTCCGCGAAAGCTATTGGAAGTTTCCATGTTACAGACGTTGGGATGGGCGCCTAAAATTCCTCTTTACGAAGGAATAAAAGGCACATACGATTTTTATCTCTCAGAGTTATATGGAGCGATATGAAAATAAGAGAAGATTTTTTACCCTTATCAAAACCTTCTGTTGGGGAAAAAGAAATTAATAATGTCTTAAATTGCATGAAATCGGGATGGATTACTACCGGACCTTCATGCAAGGAATTTGAAGATAAATTTTGCGAATTAACCGGAGCTTCTCATGCAATCGCTTTAAGTTCAGCAACAGCCGGCATGCACATTGCGCTTCTTGCACTTAAAATTGGACAAGGAGATGAGGTCATTACGCCATCTATGACTTTTGCCTCAACTGTCAATATGATTGCGATACGAAAAGCAAAGCCGGTATTTGTTGATATTGATTATGACACTTTAAATATTGATGCCGATCTTATAGAAGAGAAAATCACATCTAATACAAAAGCAATTATTCCGGTTCATTTTGCTGGTGTGCCTGCTGATATGGACAAAATCATAAAAATCGCAAAGAAGCATAATCTTTTAATTATTGAAGATGCAGCCCATGCTGTCGGTACTTATTATAAGGGAGTTCATGCAGGCGGATTCGGACATATAGCCATTTTTTCTTTTCATCCCATAAAAAACATTACAAGCGGCGAAGGGGGCATGATTACTCTTAGTGATGAAAAGCTGCAAAAAGATTTAAGCTTGCTAAGGTTTCACGGCATAGAAAGGGATGCGTGGAAGCGCTATGGCAAGGGAGGAAACCCTGAATATGATATTTGTCAGCCGGGTTTTAAATATAATCTTCCTGATATGCTGGCAGCACTGGGGCTTGCCCAACTGTCAAGACTGGATGAGATTAACAGGAAAAGAGCAGAGATTGCAGCTATTTATATGAAGGGGCTTAAAGATGTAACAGGGCTTGAGTTGCCCGGCATTGCCGAGTATTCGCATGTTAATGCCAACCATCTTTTTGTAGTAAAAGTTTTATCCATGGACAGAGGGTTGTTTATGGAAAAATTGTCTGAATATAATATCGGCTACGGTCTTCATTTTCCGGCTTGCCACCTGTTGAATTATATAAAGGAAGAATTCGGGACTGAAAAGGGCATGCTTCCCGAAACCGAGCGAGCTGCGAAAAAGATTATTTCGCTTCCTCTTTTTCCGGATATGAAAAATGATGATGCATCTTATGTATGTGAGGCTATAAAAGAAATATTAAGGAAGTATTAAGGAATATAATAAATGAGTTCGCAAGCAATGATTTCTCTTGTAATTCCCGTTTACAATGAAGAAGAAAACCTGCGTTTACTGATTGAACGCATACATCCTGTTATGCAGCAGATGAACAGACCGTATGAAATCATTCTGGTTGATGACGGAAGCAAAGATAATTCTTTGTCCATATTGAAAAACCTTACTGTTTGGCCTGAGGTAAAGGTTGTTGCTCTTGTTAGAAACTATGGCCAGCATGCAGCTATTTTTGCCGGCTTTTCAATTGCCAAAGGCGAAATCATAATCACACTGGATGCTGATTTGCAGAATCCGCCTGAGGAGATACCCGGTCTTGTATTAAAAATGGAAGATGGTGAATATGATGTGGTAGGCACGATCAGAACGCAGCGCCAAGATTCGATATTCAGAATTATGGCATCAAAGCTTATCAACATGGTGGCAAGGAAGATTACGAAGGTAGGTATGAGCGACTGGGGGTGTATGCTGCGCGCATACAGGCGTCCGGTGGTCGAGCGCATGATCGCCTGCCATGAACATTCTACGTTTATTCCGGCGCTTGCTGTTTATTTTGGGAAACATGTAACCGAAATCAAAGTCGCACATGATGAAAGAGCCAGGGGATTATCCAATTATCCTTTAAGAAAGCTCATTAACCTTCAGTTTGATCTTGTTTCATCATTCTCGGATTTGCCCCTGAAAGCTCTTTTGTACGGAGGTATAGTTATGGCTTCGGGTGGAATTTTGTTCGGTATATCTCTTGCTGTTGCAAGGTTGGTATATGGCGCTCATTGGGCAGCCCAGGGCATTTTTACGCTTTTTGCAATTCTGTTTGTTTTTGTTGGCCTGCAATTTTTTGCCTTCGGCATATTAGGAGAATATATCGGCAGGATATACAGAGAAGTTAGAAAGAGACCGGAGTACGTAATTGATAAGGTTTACGGATCAGATGCATCAGAATAAAAATGCTTTAGGGATCAAGATAGATGTAGACACCTACCAGGGCATGAAAAAGGGTGTGCCTCGCATCCTCTCAATTCTTGACCGGTTTAATATAAATGCAACTTTTTACTTGAGCATGGGGCCGGATGCTTCGGGCAGAGCTGCTCTTCAGTTTGTTAGAAACCCGCTTTTTTTAAAAAAAATGATAAAAAGCAATGCTGCCGGGCTCTATGGTCTAAAAACAGCTCTTTACGGGACACTGCTTCCCTCTCCTATGATAGCAATTTCTTTTCCCGAAATTGTAAGGCAAATAATATCAGACGGACATGAAATCCAGTTTCATGCATGGGATCACAGGCGCTGGCAGGATGAACTGCATAAAAAACCAATCAAATGGATAAGCGAGTGGTTTGAAAAAGGCATAGATGCTTTTAACGAGCTGACAGGACATATGCCATCGTCATTCGGAGCGCCTGCCTGGATTATTGATGAAAGGGTAATTAAAATTGTAGCAAAGTACAAATTTGACTACTTAAGCTGCACAAGAGCCAAAGAGCCTTTCATCCACGAGAACGTAGGTGTTATGGAAATCCCTTCCGATCTACCCTGTATCGAAGAAACAGGCATTGATAATGCCGTCTCAGAAATAACTTCGGTTCTGAAAACCGGCGGCATTCATGTGCTGCCGGTTCATGCTGAAGTCGAAGGTGGTATAAGGAGCAATTATTTCATTCAATTGCTTGAACAAATTAAGATGATGAATTACCCTGTAAAAACTCTTTGCGAAATAAAAAAAATTCTTCCCGAAAATATTACAGTGCGCAAATATAAAATGGACTTGCTTCCGGGGCGCTCTGCTCTTTGTGCCGTTTGATATAGCGTTTCTCATAATTAGAAAAGAGCCCCCCCTCTTCTTCTCCCTCCATTTGGGGGGGCACTGTTGATTTTTCTTGATGTTGAAAAGCAGAAAGGAAGATAAAACATCAACGATGAGCAACCCTCACTAATGTACATTCATTCACACATGCTTAATTGCTCTCGTTACTCCCTTTCATACTGTAATTGCCCTTAGGTAAACCCCCGGCTATGCCGGGGGACTCCCAGAGTTTGACAATTCCGGGAATATAAGAAAGCC
>DYJH01000151.1 GCA_020723255.1 Desulfonema limicola
GTTTTCACAGATACGATTGGAAAGCTGGCGGTTTGCTACCGGATAAAGAGAAACCAAAATATTCAACATTTTGCAATTCAGGGGAGAAGTACGCCCAGAGGGAGGCTAAATGCCATTTATTTAACGATACTGCCTGATTGCTTCTGATATAACCGGTTCTAAGGGGTGCTTTGAATCGGCTGTGTCGGTTTTTTTTGTTCGACACAGCCTGAAAAATAACTTCGCACAAACTAATCGCGGATCTTGGGGGTTGGTTTTTTATGCAAAAAACGAAACTGATTTGTTACAGTCTATATAATCATATATATGTTCGGCATATTTAATATGGCAACTGAGAAATATTAAAGACACAAGATTCACATTTTGATTCAAACAAATTATCATTGCTCAAAAAGATCCTTTGTTTAGAATCGTTTTCTAAATTAACCCAAATGAACCAATAATAATCTTTATCGGAGTCTCCGGACTTTCGAGGAGAATGTGCGACAATAGCATATCTGCCTGATTTTAGTTTTAAACCAAACTTTCCATCAGAATCTGTTTTTACGGATCGAATTGGCCTGGGAAGTCCGGTAAGAAAGTATGATCCTTTAGAATAACCATAATAATCGTTTAGCAATTTATGAATTGCGATTCTTTTTTTGGAAAGAGCGTATTCCATATCGCGATACTTTTTTTCATATCGATGACTATAGATATTATCCAGGTAAACTCGATAGAATTTTTCTTTAGCTTGGTTCATGTTCTCGTATTCTCGCTGCGCCTTTTGTATAACAGGTTTTATCCGTTCTATTTCTTGTTTGGCAGATTGAAGCCTGGATTGGGCAAAAACATTCATCTCTGCAGAATCAATGACAGAAACCTCGACAAGGCCGAGTTTTATATTTTGCCTTTCTTTAGTTACAATGAAGACATCTCCTGATAATTCTGATAATTCCTTTTCTTTCGGAGTGCAGCCAAACAGGAAAAATACAACTATAAGATAGAAAACCCAATTATTTTTCATTGCTATTATCCTTTTTATATTTCATGTGCCCTTTAATTGCTAATATCATTAACATAAACACTGGCAGAAGGCAAGGGCAGAATCGTAAGGATCTGTCTGAAGGCGGAGCGAAGCGAAAGTTGAGCCGCAGGCGAAAGCAACTGAAAGAAGCGGACAACCCCAAAATAATAAATTCTAAAGCTCTTCAGGTGTGAAAGCAACTACATCGTCAATCGTTTTGGCATCAGCAAACAGCATTACAAGCCTGTCCAATCCTAAAGCGTTCCCCGATGCTTCGGGCATAGAGGAAAGCGATTCCATAAATTTTTCAGCCATTGGATATGCTTTAAGACCTGCATTCGCACGGTATTCAAGTTCTTTTTCGAACCGAAGTCTTTGTTCTTTGGGATCGGTAAGTTCTGTAAAAGCATTGCATAGCTCAATGCCACAAATATAAAGTTCGAACCGTTCGGCAAGAAGTCTGTTCGAAGATTTTAATTTTGCAAGCGCTCCGCGTGCAGATGGATAGTCATAAATGAATACCGGAACATCTGTTCCCAATTCCGGCTCAATTTTTACCATTGTTTCATCAAAGAGGCCATCCGAAAGGGCTTTATCCATGGATACAGATGCATATTGCTCAAAAGCTTTTGTCACAGTTATTCTTTTCCACGGTTTGTAAATGCTGATTTGTTTGCCTTGATAGTTTATTGAATTGCCGAATCCTAATTTATGGGACAAATGCTTAATAAGGTCTTCGCATTCATCCATCATATCAAGATAATCCGAGTTTGAGCAATACCACTCCAGCATTGTAAACTCAGGGATATGCCTGCTTCCTCTTTCTTTTTGCCTGAAACATCTGCATATCTGAAATATTTTCGGATAGCCAGAAGCAAGAAGCCTTTTCATATATAATTCAGGAGAAGTTTGCAAATAATAGTCTTCAGATTCAATAGCGTCGATATAAGATTCAGGGGTGGGCGCTGGGATTCTGCATGGAGTTTCCACTTCAAGATAGTCTCTTTTGTTAAAAAACAGGCGGATCTCCTGGATTGTCTTTGAACGCAACTCAAGGTTTTTCCTTATAATTGCCTGCCTTGCAATATGTCCATATCCATAATTATTTAAATTCATATTAACCGCTTAGAATAAATTATTAAATCACATTTTTGCACTTTACATCTTTGACATTATATTCGGCAAAGGCAATACGGATTGTATAACATAACGGGAGATACATACAGCATTTCAGTAAAGGCCTGCAACCGATATATCATGATTTGATCATGATAGAATTATCTTGACAAAGATTAATGCGTTAAGTAACGAATCTACTTAATTTAATAACAGATTGGAACAGTTTAATGCTTATGCAAAAGCAAGTGGACTTTTCGGCAAACAAAAAAATTCTGTTAAAAAATAATTATCACACTCATAATTTTAATCTGCGAGGATACTTATGAAAAAGGTCAGGGTTGAAGATGCGATCGGGATGGTTTTGCCTCATGATATGACACGCATTATTCCGGGAAAATTCAAAGGAGTTGCATTTAATAAAGGTCATGTAGTGCGGGAGGAGGATATACCGGAACTACTCAAGCTGGGTAAGCAGACGCTCTACGTCCTGAATCTTTCAAATAATTACGTTCACGAAGATGATGGCGCCCTGCGTATTGCTTCTTCCATCTGCGGTAATGGAATACGGTACACCAGTCCCAGCGAGGGTAAATCAGCCATAATCTGCGAAACAGACGGGCTTCTTAAGATTAATGCGAATGGGCTTCTTAAGATTAATAAATTGGATAACATTATCATTTCAACCATTAGAACCAATTTCCCATGTAAGAAAGATCAGATCGTGGGCGGAACACGGATAATACCTCTTATAATATCCAGAAAGAAAATCGAACGGGTTGAAACAATAGCCAAAAAATATAACCCCATTATCAGCATGTTGCCGTACAGAAAGCTGAAAGTTGGAGCAGTAGTCACGGGAAGCGAGTTATACAAAGGCTTAATAAAAGACGAGTTCGATAAGTATGTGGGAAGCAAGGTAACCGATTTCGGTTCGAAGGTGGTAAAAAAGATACTGGTTCCGGACGATCCAAAAATGATTGCAGATGCTATTATCGAACTTGTTGATTTCGGCTGTGAATTGATTCTTACTACGGGAGGTCTTTCCGTTGACCCTGATGATGTAACCAAGCAAGGAGTAAAAAAAGCCGGGGGTAAAATTGTTGTTTATGGTTCACCCATTCTTCCCGGCGCCATGTTCCTTCATGCAATTATTAAAGGCATCCCCATCCTCGGCCTTCCTGCATGCGTTTATTATAATCCGACAACAATTTTCGATTTGGTTTTTCCCAGAGCATTGGCAGGGGACAAAATAACAAAAGATGAGATTGCCGGTATGGGACACGGAGGATTTTGCTTGAATTGCAATAAATGTCAGTACCCGGTTTGTCCGTTTGGCAAGTAATATAAGGGAGATTTTCATGCCGCAGAGTAGATTAAATCAACTGATTATAGGCATCAAAGGGGCGGGAGATATGGCCAGCGCTGTTGCTTGGCGGCTTTATATGGCAAATATCAGAAAGATTTTCATGATAGAAATTCCTTTTCCACTCGCAGTAAGAAGAGGTGTATGTTTTTGTGAAGCGGTACACGAAGGGCAAAAAGCCATAGAGGGTGTCCAGGCTTTAAAAGCTGACGGCGATGAAGATATTCAGCGAATCTGGGATAATGGAAAAATTGCTGTTATAATTGATCCGGAATGGAAGACTATAGAGAAATTGAGACCGGATGTTTTAGTGGACGCCATTTTAGCAAAGAAAAACCTGGGCACGAAGAAATCCGAAGCCGGCCTTGTTATCGGTTTGGGCCCGGGTTTTTGCGCAGAAGATGATGTTCATCTGGTTATAGAAACCAAAAGAGGCCATTACCTTGGAAGAATTATCACTTCTGGCAAACCTATACCGGATACAGGAATACCGGGCAATATCGAAGGCTATACCATAGAAAGATTGTTAAGAGCTCCTGCTGAAGGAGTATTGGAAGCAAGACTTAATATCGGAGATATAGTAAAAAGCGGTGAAGTTATCGGCAATGTGGGAAGAGTAGAACTTAAAGCCGGTATCGACGGTGTAATCCGAGGACTTATCCGGCCAGGCACGAAAGTAACAAAAAATATGAAAGTTGGAGATATTGACCCAAGGGGCGACAAAAATTACTGCGATACAATTTCAGACAAGGCTATGGCTATTGCCGGTTCCGTGATAGAAGCTGTTATGAGAACATATAATGTATGAACCAGTGCATTTAATCGTTAATAGCCAGCGGTGCATGACTCATAGTCAGTTCAGCAATAATCAAGGAACATGGCAGATGATCGACGGCTGGTATTTGCCGGACACCTACTATATATTCCAACCCGGTATCCTGACGCTTTGCCCGGTTCTCTGGCGGATGGATTGCCGGGCAAGCTCAAAATTCTCCGTCCGTTCATAATTAAATTAAATAAATGTAATTGAGTGTTACAATAAATTTTATACCGAAAGAGAAGAAGTACAAAAGAATAGAATGAACTATATCAGCACCCGACCCCGACAGTAGCCCAAATGCAAGAATGCCTGCCGCCTTCTACTTTTGATTACTTAGAATATCGAGCTTGCATTAATCCAGATAAAATTGCTCTTGCAACTCCATCAAGAAGAGTATCTTATTTAACTTTTTATCAGGATGCTGTACGATTCTCAATTGCTCTAAAAGACTTAGGCGTTTCCAAAGGATTGCTTGTTGTAGTCATTGCCACTTCTGATATTTATTTGCATTGGTTATTGTTAATTGCATGTGAAAATAATGGGGCAATTTCTGTATCGTTGCCAAATGTTAAAAGCCTTGAGTCTATTAAATTTCTCAACGAAGTTGATTTTCTCGTCACAGAAGACATTAATAAAATTGAGCTTGATCGTGGGTGTTGTTTTAGAATTGATGCAAATTGGCTAAATAAAGTCTTCGGAATGATGCTCCGTGCTAAGAGCTATCTTTTTAAAAACTTAATTTCTTTAGAGGATGCGCAGCGGATTACGCATAGCTCAGGCACCACCGGCGGACAGAAAGCCATGATTTTGAATCGTGGAACTCAAGAAAAAAAAATACGGTTTTTTGCCGATAACTTGCATCTATGCAGCGAAGATAGCTTTCTTCTAACTATGCCGTTTTTTGTCAACGCCTCATATTTGTGCGCCACACATTTTCTTCGACTTGGGTTACTCATCGTGTCTGGCCCAATTGTTTGGGCGCTTCAAAATTTTTCAATTACCTACTTTGAAACACTTCCAATTGCATTGGATGACTTATTAAAAAAAATACCAAACAACTTTATTAAGCCAAAAAAACTTAGCATTAAGGTTATTGGGGCTTCCTTTGGTTCAGATCTGAAAGAAAAAAGTTTACTTAAAATTTGCACTGATATTTCCGGACGTTATGCAACTAACGAAGTTTGGCCAATTGCGTATGGAGTGAATCACGATAGAGTTGGCACATTAGTTCCTGGAGTTCACGTCAAAATAATAGATGACTTTGGAGTGGAAATGACAGAAGGGAGTATTGGTCAAATTGCAGTAAGATCTTCTACAATGATCCAAGGATATTACAAAAATAATGAGGCCACAGAAAAGCAGTTTGTTGATGGATATTTCTTGACCGGAGATATAGGGCGATTGCTTCCATCACGAAAGTTGCAGCTTTTAGGTCGTTGCGATGATGTGCTCAATCTTGGAGGACTTAAACATCCTCCAGATTCTATTGAAGCTAAACTTAAGAGTATTGATGGAGTAATTGATTTAGCGGTAACCTCAATATATTCCGATCAATCAATAGATGATCTCTGTGTAGCAGTTATTATAGAAAATGATTCAGACCGACAAGCAATTGTCCAGCAGATAATAACCAATGTTTCTTCACTAGGTTGGCATAGGGTTTTAATAAAGTTCATTAACAGCTTGCCAAGGACTGAAAATGGCAAGTTATCGAGAAAAATGCTGCGGCAAATGTTCATAAATGAATAATTATTCACGGGGGGGCAGCCAGATACCCGGTGGGTCGTCTGATGGGTCTACTTTTTTATCTTCTATGCCAATGTTTTTCTTTTCCAAAGTTTGTAAATCGCCGGATAAACAATAAGCTCCATCAGAAACGAAGTTATAAAACATTTTGTAGCTGAACAGAAATTTAAAAGGATGGAGTAATTTATGTCAATAATTTAGTATCTATTCACAACTATGGCCTATGAGACAGCAAGCGGTTTGAACGATTGACTTGTCAAGCGGCTACACGTATAGTGTAAGTATAGGAGGTGGAAATGCAGAAGAAATTGACCATAACTGTTGATGAAGAGGTTTACGAAGGCCTCCGCAAGACTATCGGGGCCCGTAAGATCAGCAGATTTATCCAGGAAATAGTCCGTCCTCACGTTTTGCATCCCAATCTCGAAACAGCTTACGCCGAAATGGCAAAAGATGAGAAACGGGAACAGGAAGCCACGGAGTGGGCTGAGGTTACTTTCAAGGGTGCTGACCATGAAACGGCGTGAGGTATGGTGGGTCAATTTTGATTCCTCCGTTGGCGGGAAGATCAGGAAAAAGCGCCCCGCGGTCAGCATCAGCAGCAACGATGCCTCTAACTAGTATCTAAATAGAGTTCAGGTTGTACCTCTCACCAGCAAGACAGACCGGCTATATCTTAGTGAAGCATTGATAGTTTTTGAAGGCAAAGAAAGTAAAGCTATGGCGGACCAACTGGCAACCGTAAGTAAATCACGACTTTTTAAAAGCCCGACATTCTTTCTGCAGAAGATATGTGCAAGGTTGAGGAAGCCGTCAAGATACAACTTGATATTCCTTAAAAGCAGGCCAACAAAATCCAGCAGGCTCTTTGTGCTTGTTGTTCTACGGTCTGCTTCACAACATGGCCGGATATTCGAGCTACGCCGCGTGTCACAACAATAAGCTTCCGTGCTAACAACTGTTGGAAAGTAATAAGCAGCGTAAGTAAACCTCTTTTTATATAAGCTATTAATGGTATGTATTTCGGAAAGATAAATATATTATTGCAAAAAACTGCCAATAGATTTATGTAATTTCAAATTAATTAACATGATTGCTGATTATTCAGGGGGATTAGGCAGATAATCAAAAAGTAATTTGATAAAGCATCCTTAAGAGTTGTGTAGCTGAACAGAAACTCAAAAAGATGGAACGAGTTATGTCAATATATCAATACCCCCCAACTATGGCCTATCTGAAATGCTTAAATTTATATGATAATGAAATCCATACTCACGCTTGACCACGTTCGTGAATCATTTAACGGTGCAACCAGCAGAAAAGCCCGTTCTAAGATTGGTCAGTTTTTGACGCCTGCTCCCATAGCTAAGTTCATGGCTTCTATGTTTGAAATCGGGTCTCAGCAGGTAAGGATTTTAGATCCGGGCGCGGGAACCGGCGTGCTTTTTGCCATGTGCGTTGAAACCCTGGTTCTTCGAGAGAATCGCCCTCTTTCTATAAAGGTTGTTGCATACGAAACAGATGCTGCGATTCTGCCTCATCTGGAAGAGACTATGAAGAGATGCCAATCGCTCTGCACATCATATGGTATCTCGTTTCAAGGAATTATCAGGAGAGAAGATTTCGTTTCGGCTGCTATTGAAGAAACAAAAGAGTCTCTTTTTGCCGTGACTGGTGAGCAATTTACCCATGTTATTCTCAACCCACCCTATATGAAGATCAATAGCCGGACTGCTATGAGCAGAGAGCTCTATTCTTCGGAAATTGAGGTGGCAAACCTGTATGCAGCTTTCGTTTGGCTGTCAATGCTTATGATAGAACCGGGCGGGCAAATGGTGGCAATAACACCTCGGAGCTTTTGCAACGGCCCTTATTTTCGGAAGTTTCGCATTGCATTCTTGCGTACCATGAGACTTAAACATATTCATATATTTGAATCACGCAAGAAAGCATTTGGCGACGATAACGTGTTGCAGGAAAACATCATCTATCATGCCACCCGGGAGGGCCAGAAACCAAAGCTCATCACAATTTCCACATCCGATAGTTTTGATTTCGATAAAGCGTGCACATTATCAGTCCCATACACTCGTGTTGTTTACCCGGGTGATCCGGATATGTTCATTCATCTTGGCATCGATGGCCATGAAGATAGCCCGGCAGAACAAATAAAATGCTTTAAATCGTCTATCAACAAACTTGGTTTGAGTGTATCTACCGGACGGGTTGTCGGTTTCAGAGCAAGGGAATACCTCTCACAGAATTATAATAAAGAAACAGTACCTTTAATCTATCCGTGCCATTTTCAGTATGGCTTTATTAGCTGGCCTGTTGAATCAGGAAAGAAACCCAATGCAATAAAGGTGTCGTCAGAAACGTTTGGTCTTTTTGTTGAAGCCGGATTCTATGTTCTTACAAAAAGATTTTCGTCTAAGGAACAACCCCGGCGGGTTATGGCAGCGATATATGACCCCACAAGGATTAACTCACACCTTGTAGGTTTTGAAAACCACCTGAACTACTTCCACAAACAAGGAAAGGGGCTCCCTTCTGACCTGGCAAAAGGACTATCCATATATCTCAATTCCACCATTGCCGATCAGTATTTCCGTCTATTTAGCGGGCACACCCAGGTTAATGCCACAGACCTCAGGAAAATGCCGTATCCAACCTATGAACAACTTGTCCGGCTCGGCGCTCATATAAACGAAAAAATGCCGGATCAGGAAACTATTGATGCAATGATAGAAAAGGAAGTCCAGATTGCCGAGTCTCCAACACATTTGATTCACTTTAACGGCGAACGTTTTTTAGGGCCTTATGAAGAATAGAAACGGCCTATAATAAAAGAATAAAGAAAATAGCGCACTGCACTATGTGATAATCAATTGAAAAAATATTTAAAGGAGATATTTGTTATGATTCCAGCGAAAGAAGAAGTTCGGCGAATTATAAACGGTCTTCCTGAGGATTCAACTTTCGAGGACATCCAGTACCATATATATATTCGTCAAAAGATGGATCGTGGGATAAAAGATATTGAGGCAGAACATACGATTTCAGAAGACAAATTTGATGCAAGGATGTCAAAGTGGCTCGAAGCGTCTTCAAGAATAATCATTTGATTATAAAAAGATATTAGTGTAAATGAAAGAGCATTTAACAAACAGATTTTGTTTAAAGCCGGTAAGTTAGAGGTTATTTATATTGAGCCAATTGCAAAATTCCCAGGTCTGTCATTCCAGCGACGTTTCTGGGCGGGAATCCAGTTTGTAAATAACTGAGATTGTGTAAGAGCAATTGCCGGGGCAGATCTCTTCCGGGCGGAAGTTGGAGCTAAGGAACAGTTAATTAATAACATTTACAAATTGTACTTTAAGGACAAATACAATAATTCCACT
>DYJH01000152.1 GCA_020723255.1 Desulfonema limicola
CCAGGATATCAAACACTTGCTCCCTCAAAGCCGTCGGCGTTGCTCACTATCGCCTATATACGCCCTCCCTTACGCCGACGGAATCCTGCCATCTTCTCTTTTCATAAATCTATCTCGTTTTTTCATAGAAATTTTGCATTATCAAATTTTAATTATGAACGCAATGGCAGAGACTGTATGTAGTAGCTCGAACTGCGCAGCCAAGTTGCAATCTCCGCTGGACTCATATCGCTTGCTTCGATAGACTCTTGAGCCTGGGAGATTATGTTATCCACATCCATCACCCCATTTGCATCTCTGGTGAGGAGGATTTTCTTCACTTTATCTTCATAATGAATCCCCAAGCCTTCAGCCACCAAACTGATGATATTTTTGAAATCAAGAGGGTAGCTTTTTTCAAGAGAAACAAAAAATTGTGCACAGGCTGAGCAGAGGGTAGCCACTGTGCCAGCGCCCGTTGACATGGCCTCATTGGCCTTAGCAATGTGCCTGTCGAACGTGGTCTCAGGATAATAGATATTGGCCGTGCCTCCGCAACACATACTTTCCTCTTTGCAGTGTTCCATTTCGACCAAATTGAGCCCCGGTATGGCAGACAGTATCTTGCGTGCCATATTGAACTGGTCCAGTTGCCGTGAGACACAAGAATCATGAAGAGTCACGATCTTGTCAACCTTTTCGGTAAATCGCAACTTATCCAAGTTGTCTGCCAAGAACTCATATATTGTTGCGGCTTCAAAAGGAACTGGGTACATCTGCTTTAGAAATTGCTCGGTCCAAACGACACAACCATCACAGAGTGTAATGACTTTCTTGGCGCCTAGCCTGGTAAAGACAGAAACATAAATCTCAGCCACCCGCTCCGCTTCATCTAATTGGCCGAAAAGAGTTGCGGTGCACCCACAGCACACTCCAGAGTCACCTCCTCCCACTGTGACAAAGTCGATCCCCATGCTCTCAAGGATGCCAATACATTCCAACACCAAATGTGGAAGACCCTGAGTATGGCAGCTGTTGAATAAAACAATATCCGAGGGCTCAGGATTTTCCGGCACGTTTCTAAGTTGGGGAATCTTATTCACATAGTCCATCTGAAGGGCAGCAAGCGGGCGACTGATGTGGTATCGGTGGCCTGGAGACTCCTGGAAGTAGTGAAGTGGTAACCCCTGGTGTGCTTCGTATAGTCGACGAGCCGTGCTTATTGTGAGTGAGCGGCGGTTTAGGTCTGCGGGGCAATTTCTTTCGCAAGCGTTATTACATCCACCCACGCAGCCATAGGTCATAACATAAGCCTCTGATGATGCTTTACCGTCTCTTAGCAGCTCCACCATCTTTTGCATGACAGTCTGCGGGTCTTTCTTATGTAATCCAAATTTTGGATTCTGAAAGACTGGGCATTCCTTCAAGCAAAGGCCACACTCCGCTCCCTGAGAAACGAGACACGTGTCTAAGAAATGTTTTTCCAGTTCATCAACAATCTGTTCAAACGACTTGAATTTCTGCATCTATTCCTCCTCTTCTCTACCGATTCAAATGGCTTTAACCAACTATTCCACGATTTGAGTCTCTTTCAGAGGTTCCTAAATATGATATGAGCGCTATCCCATCCTCCTTATACCAAACTTACGGTTAAAGAACCTGTTTACAACCATTACCCAAGAGCAAATACGTGCCAGTTCCAGCCTCAACGGCTCAGGCTGGCAAGGTATCGGCGCACTCTTGCTGATGTAAGCTGTCCCGGTATACCGGAAACTCCGCCGCCCGGATGTGATCCGGCAGCTCCTATAAAAAGACCTTTTATGGGAGTTTCATATTTGCCGAGGCCCCAGACCGGCCGCAATGGGCCAGACCGAAGAAGCCCGAAGTCCACGTGAGTGACACATCCGTTAACAGCGCCTGTATGTACACACATGTCTTCGGGCGTTTCAACCCATCGTCCTATCTCAAGCGGATCCAGGTTATCGAAGTACTGCTTGGCTTTAGATATTATAATATTCTCCGCCTTTTCCCGCAAAACCGGCCAACCCCCAGCCGGATAAGCCGGTACAGCAGGCGGATACAGATACAAAACATCCTGGCCGGCAGGCGCCTGAGTCGGATCACATGCTGTCGGAATAACCGCCCAGAAATAAAGATCGGTTGTCAACTCACCCCGCATGGCATTTTTGAACGAAGAGCGTATTTCCTCAGCCGTTCCGATTATCAATGCCGGTTTTCTAAGATCGATATCGTCTTTTCGAAGTTTTTGATGTTTAGAAGTTTCGATCCGGCCCCCGAGGGCAAGATCAACCTTCATTGATGCAACCCCACGGGCGTTTGCAGGAATATGTTCGACGCGCGCCCTAATCCGCCTATCTATGGCATCATCAGGCAAAAGGCGGCCCAAAGCCGTGCGGGGATCGCAGGCTGCCAGTACGGAATCTGCTTTTATAACGCGCCCGTCAGCAAGGCGAACACCGTCTACCTTTACTTTGGAAACAAGGATCTCTTGAACGGGTGTTCCGGTCAGCACAGAACCACCAGCTTCGCATAAGCATTTTTTTAGAGAATCCGCCAATGTTTGCATGCCTCCGACCGGGCGGCCAACACCTACCCTGTGTAGAAGAGCAATAATAATATGGGCAAGCCCGCTGCCGTCCGGGTCTATAGGGCCTACACCTCCGGCAAGCCCCAACAGAGCTCCAACAACAAAAGGATGATCGAAACGTTCGGCCACAGCCTGATCAGCCGAACATAGGGCAAGTGCTCCCAATTCACCGAGTCGGCTACGATGGGATATTGATGAACGAACTGTATGAAAAAGCTCTTTAAAGGACGGCCTTCGGGGATCTGTGCGCATCATGGGAAGGGCAATACTAAGAAGTGCGTCAAGGGTATTGGCAAATTCAAGATAGGCCCTGGCATCTGCAGGAGAGTACCGCCTAATCTCATCAGCAGTCTTTGCAGCATCACGCCAGAAGACAATAGATTCTCCTTCGGGAGCAAGGTAAGCATAAGACGGATCGGGATCTATAGTGCTAAAGCCGCAGCGCCTTAAATCCAGATCGTCAATTATGCTGGATGTCCTGATAAAAATAGCGTCCACTGCACATGGATGAATTATATGTTCCGGCGCTGACCTGATAAATGGTCCGGAGGTTGTCATGCCCCCAACATTTTTTTGCGCCTCAACCACTATTACCTTGTGACCGGCCTTGGTCAGATAGCATGCTGCAACTAGCCCGTTATGCCCGCCTCCTATCACAACAACTTCAGCATTCAATTCGCCACTTCCTGCGGAAACCATAGGCTCATGCATAGTTTATCTCCCTATTTGATATTAATAGTTTTTCCCTATCAGGGCATAATCACATCTATTTGCCCAAAACCTCCCTGGCCGCGTTTTCACCGGCTATGCGACCGGAGTTAAAGGCCGTTAGCAGAGTTCCCGCCCAGGGCATTGCCTGCCCTACTGCATATAATCCCGGAATAGTACGCCACTCTGCATCCAATACCTGAAAATTGCCGTTTACCTTGAGCCCGCCCAACGTATTGATTAATATGCCTCCTACCTGTCTGACAGCATAAAAAGGCGCTTTCCTGATGGGGACAAGATATTTTGCCGGTTTGAAATATTCGAAATCTTGCCCTCGGTCACAGTATAAGTTGTAGCTATCCACTGTTTCCTTCAATATTTTGGAGTCCACCCCCATCAACCTGGCAAGATCGGCAATCGACACCGCCTTCATTATCATGCCATCGGCAAGCGCTTTTGCAAAGCTCTTATCAAACCAAGGAGTAGGATGCTCGCAAAAATAAGGGTCAAATTTTTCTATGATGAATTTTTTTTGCACCGTTTGCGCATCATGGATGGTAAAAGAAGTCATGTCCTTTTGTCGTCGTGTTGCAGTAGACTGACCTTCAAACAGATAACCCACCATCGAGGCCTCATTGAAAAACCTTTTTCCCAGCTTGTTAACGGTAAGAGTAGGCTGCCTCACAAGTTGAGTCGCAGCATTGTAAAATGCCTTCGGCCCCTTTCCGATTCCCTGAACCCCTCCATCAAAGATCATAAGCATATCCATCGCCTCTATGGAAGCGCCTAATGCTTGTGCCATTCTGATGCCGTCCCCTGTATTGCTTGCGCAGCCTACATAAAAAGCGACGGCATCCGCACCAAGCCGCGGCAAAGCATATTTCTTTATCATCTCCGTGTTCGCGCCATATCCCCCTGAGGCGATGATAACAACCTTGCCTTTCAAGAAAAATGATTTTCTTCCCTTTGCACTGGCTTCCACGCCGATCACTTTACCTGCCTCCTGCAATAGTCCGGTTGCTGCCGTGCGGGTCATGATTTCCACACCCAGAGCGTGGGCGCGTTTCTCCAAGGCAATTATAAATCCTCTGGCATTGAAAGGAAACCAACGATGATAACCCTGCTCCTGTTTTTCCGGATCAATGGGCAAATGGCTGGCTAAGGGCATGCCCAAGGCTTGCAGATGCTGTGTCCATTTATAAGTTGGATCATAGACGACACCCATATCTTCAAACCAATCCATGGTATCATCGTTTTTCATCATGATTGCCCGGGTCACATCCGGATCGGCCTTCCATGCTTCTGTGAACATCGCAAAAGCGATGTCATTGGGGGGAGGCGGTGCAAGGGTCACCTTCCTGGCATGTCTGCTAGCCATTGCGCCAGTGAACATGGCAAATAATGCATCGCCGCCGCAAACCCTGTTCTTCTCCAACACTGTGACCTTAACTCCTTTTTCCGCCGCCGCCACTGCTGCCGGCAATCCAGCCCCGCCTGCCCCAATTATCAAAACGTCGGTTTCGTGGTCCCACGCCGTTATTTTGTTCATCTTTTACTCTCCTTTTTATTGCCAGCCCGTTAGGCGTAAATTAAATTTGTATGATTTTTGTTACCCACCATGAAGCAAAGTCTTCCGATAAACTTCCGATCCCTGACTCACGCATCACATCCCGACCATGGCGAACAAGAATTATTTAAAGCTTTCTTTGTTATGGTACAAGAGCGCTTGCGTTCCCGAACAGCACACGCACGGCAACGACCGGGCCTGTGCAGAACAACAGGAAGAGTCCGTTCATAACCACTACCCAGGAGCCAGCACGCGCCAACTCACGCCGCCAGCCGGTACTAATCCGTTCCACCCCAAACCAGGACTCGAAACGAACACGTCCGTCGGGACCGCGTAAGCACAGCACCAAAAGAGTGACAACACCATATAGGACAAAAAGCAGAATGGGATACACGATAGGGAAGGTGCCCTTTTCCAAAGACATCACGGGACCAATATGTTCCGCATATGTCCACCAGCCGAGCTGTATCGAATTTGCTTCCACAATCAAGTCAAAGAGATAGAAGATCGGAACTCCGACTATAAGAATGGAACCAATCCTGCCCAGTCCCGGAAATCTCTTGTACGTCTTGTCGATAAGCTTGAGCAGCAGCATGTAAATTGCTGTAAAAAATGGACCATACTGTACGATGGTTACCCAAGCCTTGTTTGGTGCTGTCCACATGGTCGAACCCCATGGTATGAGGGCAAAGTTGGGGTTATATAGGAGATAACCGCCCCAATCAGCGTAAAACTCCTGCCAGAACATCGTTGTAGTAGAAATAAAAATAAGCGTTCCTAAGGTAAGCGTGCGTGCGCGATAGGATTTCAGGAGAAAGAATAAAAGTAGTACAATGAAAAGAATAGGTCCGCAAATCTCCTGGGCCCAGAGATAGGAAGGATTATCAAACCCCGGGGGAAGCTTTACGCTGCCGGCATCGCTGCCAGCCTCTATCGCTTTTCCGGAGTTCAGGTTTGGCATATTCGGCAGGTTCGTTTCCGCCATAGCAATACTGATATGCAACGTAACAAAAAGAGCTATACAACTAAAAACAGAAATTCTTTTGAACATGGTTTTAGCCTCCTTAATTTCTTGTTAAATGCCTTCTGCAACTCGTCCTGCTTACTGAAAATATTATTTAGACAACATCAAGAAATTACTCACGCTAAAAAATGAGGCGTCCAGTTTTGAAGCAGGCATAAATAAAAATGCTTCCGGGTCCGGTGATCGGTTTACAGCTGTAGCATGATGAGCTTTTTCGTCAACAAAGAGTGTAGTATCATAATCTCCTGTGTTGTTTTTACCGCTTGGCGCCTCATTATAGTGCGTCAAATAAGAGACCCAGGTCCTGAAATCGCCGGATCTGTCAAATACTTCCTTGTACCATATGATATATGTTTTCTGATCAATATAATTTATGTGCAAGCCCCAGTTATAATACGGATCCTTAGGCACCTGTTCCACAATCCATACTTTTCTTGGCACATAGGTAATATTCTGAGGTACCCAGGGCGGTCCCTTCCAGTTCGGGTTGTCATAGCCGAATTTGGTATGTTTGCCGGTATAGGGATATACCCTGGTAAGCCTTCCATCCGGCAATTCCTGTGCCGGAAGCTTATCGGGACTGGTAAAAGAAACAAGTATTATCTTCTCGCCGACATATTTCCATTTCATTGTAGTGTTTTTACCAGCCCACATGTAACTCATATCCAACCATGAGTCAGAGCCCATATAAGGGTCAGACCTCGTAGTCGAGCCGGTTTGCCGGATTCTGCGAATTGCGGGGACATATGCATAGTTGCTATCTGGCCTTACATTCATATAAATATATGCCATCGTATTGGTTCCTTTGAGGCTCATCGGCTGCATAATATTCTGAAATTCATAGCTTAGAATTTTGTCAGGATTTTTTATCTCCTGACCGGGCGGGCGGCCATTCATATAAAGTCGCTGATCGAGGCCTTCCGCATAACGTTCCTCCCCTTCTTTGTTTATCCACGTCATATAGATGTGGTCTATTGAGCCCATAAAACGGTATTTCTGGAAATAGAAGTTATATATGATCTTTGCTCCGGCCTTGGGATCTTTTAAATCAATGTTGGGAAAAGGAAGACCGTAAATATTTTCCGGATATTTTCCGGTCTGTTTATTGATCAAATCGTCATCAGGAGTTACGTCGAATTTTCCTGCATTCTTTGCACTTGCTGCAATAAAGCTGTCAGGAAGCTTGTAGTCGAAATTTATTTTCCCCGGTGTAATAACATAGTCATCTCTTTCAACCGCACGGTACATAGCCGGAATGAGCAGGTCTTTGTATTGACTGCAGTTGGTCTTGTCGATCACTTTGGGCAAATCCATAGCTTGAATAATACCGGCATACAAAAGCAGAAAAAACAATGAACACAGCGATAATCCAAAATACTTTAAAATTCTCAATTGTTGCATTTTATCTTTCCTCCTTCTACCTTTATAGTTATTATACTTATTTTTTCTCCGGCATGAATCAGCCCTTTTGAGGATCACATCAACTATAAAGGCATTGTCAGGCAATACATGAAACAACAAAAGGGCTGATTCATGCCGGAGAAAACTATCTTAAAACATGATTATCGAAGCATCTGCCATTTTCTGATCAAATTAAACGCCGCCTATAGCCCATGGCTATCCACAGATGTGTACTTGAAAGTATTTTTGAGAAGCTTTGAATAAAGATTCACCGTTTTTTGATCCTCAACACTTTTGATGATGATGCTTGGACTCGACCAAACCCTTATCCACCGGCCGAAATAATCATGATAGAGATGATATCGCTATCTTTCACTGAAATATGGAGTCCTTCAGGAAATTGCGTCGATATCTTTCCATTAATCAATATAGCATAAGAGGATTTGATCCCCCCCTTTTCGGAATCGACCAGTTCCCTTTCAAACTCAGGACCATAAGCTTCAATCAAATGTATCAGAAGCTCGTTGACAGTTGTGCCTTCGGTCACCTCCATTTCCAGAAGAGCCTTCCCGATAATCTCTTTGATCCTAAAAAAAGGTTTAATGGCTATTCTGAGCATAGGGATCCATTGTCGGACCTTGCTCTGCAAGACCAAGACCTGGTTTAGGGATACGCTGATAGGGCATTTTGGTTACTTCTATAAACTCAATGGCTCCGGTGGGGCAAAACTTTATACATTCAGGATCCCCGCCGCAGAGATCACATTTCACCAACTGAATGTCCTCCGGAACGACACGAATAGCCCCGAATGGGCAGGCATCCATGCACTCTCTGCATCCGATGCAACTTTCTTTTTGACTATCCAGATGGATGATCCCCGTTATTTTGTCACGAAAGATGGGAGGCTCAAAAGGAGTTTTTCCTTTCCAAGCTTTTTCTGCCGGACAGGCCTTGACGCACACAGGATTCCGGCATTGCCTGCAGACTCGCGGCTTATTGGTGCCGTTTTCATCATCGGAGTCAATCCATACTCCTGTATGATATTGGTTAAACTTTTTTATTTTTTTTAAGGAGCAGGCCATCGTGCAAATCCGGCAACCATTACACAACTCGGAATTTATTTTTATGTGCTTAATCATTTTTTCTTATCTCCTTTTAAAGCACTTGATTGGGGGAGTTTGCCCATTCGCTCTAATTCCTCAGCCACATCCAATAAGCCGACTTTTTCCAGCTTGGCCTTTGTCGGAATCCCTGTTTTTTTGTCCCAGCCCCTTAGATCATAATAGCTGTCCAGCATTTCCTCAAACTTATCGGAATCTATTTTTTCTCCTTTTTGGGGACCCGTATGAACAGGCTCTGTGGCGATTTTGCCGCTTAAGTGGTCATCCTTGCGGGTCATTCCCTCCCTGACGGCAAGGGCCCTCTCCAGGGTATTGATCCTTTCACCGGCTAATTTCATGGCCTCAGCATCCATCTCTATGCCGGTGGCAGCCGTAAAAAGCTCTCCCGCCTCCTTAAAATGGATCTCCTCGGTGGACCAGCCCGAGACAAATTTACAAATCTCAATGGCATCCATGACCGTACATAAATTTTGATAATAGACGGTGGTCACTGACTTACGATAAGAGGTGGGATTAACTTCTTCATCAGTACCCAATATGGCTTTTGCCGCTTCCGGAGACAAGGGAGGCGCCATGCCCTCTTCGTGATGGGTAGGAATCGTAGTCGTTGCAGAGCTTAAGACAAGACCCTTCATCGTTCGGCTGTCGTCAGAGCCGGCAAGCATTCCTTTACATTGACTGACATAAGCCTCCGCCCCTTTACCGATCTTTTTGGCGGCGTGAGCCGCCCCCTCAGCCAGTATATCACCAAATCCTTCTCTTTTACTGATCTTATGAATCATCTCAATGATGGTATCTACATTGCCCCACTCCAATGCGATTCCATCGGTATCCTTTTGGGTAATAATTCCGTTTTCATACCAATCCATGGCAGCAGACAGGGAAAATGGAAGCTCCAGGGTATCCACCCCGTATTGATTACAGAGATTGAGGAATTTAAACACGGAAGATAAATCAGCGTTGTCGAGCGTAGGTCCGAAAGGATAAACAAGTCCGCCTTCTATGCCTCCTCCCTTTTCCCCCTTAA
>DYJH01000153.1 GCA_020723255.1 Desulfonema limicola
GGGAAAGCCATATTCTCTCGTGATGCGGACTCCGGGTGAAGAAATACCGCATGTCGCAGGCTTTTGCTTGGGAGAAGGGATAGTAGATGCCCCGGATGATTTTGCATCCCTTGCTTTTTGCGACGGAACCGACACCAATGTGGTTACTGCCACGCTAACTGCTGCGAGAAAAGAAACGGTGTCCGATATTCTTGAAAGACGCGGTTTTGTGAGTCAGACAAGTTGCGGTCTGTGCGGCAAGGAGCTTATAGAAGATCTTTACCAGAATATAAAACCTATGACTGACGGTTTCGCAATAGATATTAATAAAGCAGTTCATTGCCTGCAATCTCTTTCAGACTATCAGCCTTTAAAAAAAGACACTCATGCTTCCCATGCTGCTGCAATTTATGATAAAGATTTTAAGCTTATGAGCGTTTCCGAAGATGTCGGACGCCATAATGCCCTTGATAAGGCTATAGGAAAAATGTTTCTTGATAAAAAGCTTCCGGAAGCGTCTTTTCTGGTTCTTTCGTCAAGAATAAGTTTTGAGCTTGTTCAAAAAGCCGCACGAGCAAAGATTCCGATTATACTTGCATTCTCACGCCCCACAGAACTTGCGGTAAAGCTAGCGAAAGAACTTGATATGACAATCTCGTGCCTTGCAAAAGAAGGAGGGCTTTTTATCTACTGCGGCGAAAAACGGCTGAAAAGATAAGCAGAATCTGATTAATTTCGCAACGTTGAGTTCAGCCGGTATCAGCTTGAACTGGTTAACTGATAATATAATAAATTATAATTGTATTGTTGGTAAAGACAACCAACACGAACGTACCTGTTATCTTCCCAATTTTATCACAACACGAATTGCTCCTACAGCATCTATCCTGGATTTGCCCGTCATATTTTGGCGCTAAATAGTCATTAAATTGACACTATTCAAGATAGGCTTTATATCCCTGCTACACATAAACGGCATGTTTTAAAAATTTAAAAAAATATAGAGAGATATTTCAGTAAGCTACAACCTATAATATTGATAGGCATATTCTTTGCTAAAAATGAATAAATATAATTAAGCCTGGTTTCATTTAAGCCTTTAGCACCAAAAAGGATTCGTTATGATAAAAAATAGTCTTATAGTCAGGAAAATAATTAAGTATTCAAAATTATACTTGATTCTAAAATCAATAGGAATTCTGCTATGTATTTTATCACCTTCGTTTCCAGGTACAATGTTGGTCGGCACATGCAATGCAGAGAGCATATCCTCCGCCGACCTGACAGAACTAAGTATCCGGGATCTGATGGAAATCGAAATAACCACAGGCTCAAAAAAAAGCCAGAAACTGGCAAATACCGCTGCTGCCGCTTTTGTTATCACACAGGATGATATCAGGCGATCAGGTGTAACCAGTATTGCCGAGGCTCTGCGTATGGTTCCAGGTTTACAGGTGGCCCGAATAGATGCAAACAAATGGGCCATATCATCACGCGGCTTCAACGGCCGTTATGCCAATAAACTTCTTGTATTGATGGATGGCCGTTCGGTTTACACGCCTCTTTTTTCCGGAGTTTTCTGGGATATCCAGGATACTCCTTTGGAAGATATTGACAGAATAGAAGTAATCCGAGGACCCGGGGCGGCTTTATGGGGAGCAAATGCGGTAAACGGGGTTATTAACATCATCACAAAGAGCGCACATGATACAAAAGGCGGGCTTGTCAGCGCTGGAGCAGGAAAGGAGGAAAGAGGTTTCGGAACTTTTCGTTATGGTGATTCAATTGACGAAAAGGCTTCCTACAGGTTCTTCGGCAAATATTTTGACAGGAATGAATCAAAACTTGCATCGGGGCATAATGCAGCAGATGACTGGGATATTTATACATTAGGATTTCGAACGGATTGGAACCCCACAGCAATGGATTCTGTAATGTTTCAGGGAAATCACTACCGCGCTGATGAAAGCCAGTTTTTCTCTTTTCAATCTCTGACTTCACCCTATTCATTTCCTGTTAATGAAGAGACTAAAACCGATGGGGTAAACTTTCTTTATAAGTGGAACCGTTTGTTTTCAGACAAATCGGATATGACACTGCAATTGTATTATGACAGAGCAAGAATACATCAAACAGTGCTCAGTGAAACAAGAGACACATATGATTTTGATTTTCAACACAGGTTTTCCCCCTGGGAAAAGCACGAACTCATATGGGGCCTGGGGTACCGGATTACAAGCGATAATACAAAATCTTCATATATGATATCTTTTTATCCTAAAAGCCGCACTGATGACCTTTTAAGCACATTTGTTCAGGATGATATCACAATAGTGGAAGATAAACTGCGGTTGACACTTGGTGCAAAGTTTGAATACAACGATTATAGTGGTTTTGAATTCCAGCCCAATATCCGAGCACTCTGGACCCCTAATAAACAAAACTCCATATGGGCATCATTTTCAAGGTCTGTGAGAACACCTTCAAGAGCTGAACATGACGCGCGTTTGAATATTTTTGTGATTCCCCCTGACTATCCTCCAAACATATCAGGCTTTCCCATGGTTCTATCTAATATTCCCAACGATGATTATAAATCTGAAATCCTCTATGCCTATGAAATCGGCTATCGCAAGCAGATAAGCGAATCAATTGCAACGGATATTACCGCTTTTTATAATGAATATAATGATCTCAGGTCATATACAATTGATTATGCCTCTATATTTCTGGAGCTTTCTCCTTTTCCGCCCCACCTGGTGGTACCTGCCGCAATGACTAACGATATTAATGGACACACATACGGCATTGAAGTATCTGCAGAATGGAATCCGGTTTTATGGTGGAAGATTAAACCGGCTTACTCCTTTTTACATATGAACCTGTCGGGATCTCCGGATGGCTCTGATAGTGGAACTTTTGACACCGCAGTTCCAAGGCATCAATTCTCCTTAAGATCTTCTATGGATCTGCCAATGGATATGGAGTTTGACCTTTGGCTTCGTTCTGTTGACGATCTTCCGGTCGTAAATATTGATGGATACTGCACGATGGATGCCCGCTTGGGATGGAAGCCCAATAAAAATATTGAATTATCTCTTGTAGGGCAGAATATTTTCGACAACCAACATCCTGAATTCAAGGAAGAGGTTCTAAACTTAGATAGAACAGAGGTGGAGCGCACATTTTATTTTAAGGTAACATGGCGTTTTTAGCAGTATCCGTATGGTATTTTAATGATTTTGCATAACCAATTTAAATAATATAAGGCAGATACAGCTCATAATATGGCACATCATATAATAAAATATATCCTTAGAATTATCTTGCTTGCAATTGTTTTTCTATCGATTCCTATATCATATATTTATGCATCAGAATCATTAACAATGGAATCCAAAGTTAAGGCGGCGTTTATTTATAACTTCGCCAAATTTGTCGATTGGCCGTTGGCGGTCAGCAATGATACACAAAGCCAGCCGTTTATAATAGGCGTAATTGGTTATAATCCCTTAATTGAAGATCTTATGTCCATTGAAGGAAAAACCATAAAGGGAAGAAAGCTGATTGTCAGACAATTGTCAAATATCAGAGAAATGAATAACTGTCAGGTTGTTTATATAAGCGCTTCAGAAAAAGACAATCTTACCGGTATATTGAATGCCGCAAAAAGCAATAATATACTTACCGTCAGCGATATGGGTAATTTTGTAGAAAACGGTGGCATCATAGGGTTTGTCAAAGTGGAGAATAAAATACGTTTTGATATTAATTTAAAAACAGCCGGGGAGTCCCATCTGAAAATCAGGTCGGATCTTTTGGCGCTTGCAAGAAGAATTATAAATTAATGGGTTTGTAAAAAGACTATAAAATTTAAATATATATAGAATCATAATTAGCTAAATTCTATACTAATAACCTTTATTGTCTTTGCATCATTTAAGGATGGATTATGTTAGATGGACGCTTTATTATAAGAAAGATCATAAAATGTTCAAAAGCTTTCTTGATTGTCAAATTAATCTGGATTCTGCTATGTATTTTTTCATCTTCTTTGCCCTGCACAGTGTTGGTCGGGACATGCAACGCAGAAAGCATATCCTCCAATGACCTCACCGAGCTAAGTATCCGGGACCTGATGGAAATTGAAATTACCACAGGCTCAAAAAAAAGCCAGAAACTTTCAAATACCGCCGCCGCTGCTTTTGTTATCTCACAGGAAGATATCAGGCGCTCAGGTGTAACTAGTATTGCCGAAGCTTTGCGAATGGTTCCCGGATTGGAGGTTGCCCGAATCGACGCAAATAAGTGGGCCATATCATCGCGAGGCTTCAACGGCCGTTATGCCAATAAGCTGCTTGTATTGATGGATGGGCGTTCTGTTTACACACCTCTATGTTCCGGTGTTTTCTGGGATATTCAGGACACACTTCTTGAAGACATCGACAGAATAGAAGTAATCCGCGGGCCTGGCGCCGCTTTGTGGGGGGCAAATGCCGTAAACGGTGTTATAAATATTATCACCAAGAATAGCCACGATACAAAAGGCGGACTTGTCAGCGCTGGAGCCGGAAAGGAAGAAAGAGGATTCGGAAATTTTCGTTTCGGCGATTCGCTTGGCGAAAATGCAACCTACCGGTTCTTTGGCAAATATTATGACAGAGACGAAGCCAAGCTTGCATCCGGGCGTGATGCTGCAGATGACTGGGACATTTATACCTATGGATTTCGAACGGATTGGAACCCAACTGCAATGGATTCTGTTATGTTTCAGGGAAATCACTACCGTTCAGATGATGGTCAAACAATGACTGTTCCATCTTTGTCTGCACCTTATACAAGCACTTTTAGTGAAGACGCCAAAGCCGATGGCACGAACTTTCTTTTCCGCTGGAATCGGACATTATCGGAGAAATCGGATATGTCTCTGCAAATATATTACGACAGGACAAGACAACAGCAGACCGTGCTAAGCGATACAAGAGATACATATGATTTTGATTTACAACACCGCTTTTTCCCCTGGGAAAAACACGAAGTCTTATGGGGCATTGGCTACCGGCATACAAGCGATGATACAAAATCTTCCTTCGCGGTATCTGTTGCCCCCGCAAGCAGTACTGATGAGCTCTTTAGCGCATTTATCCAGAATGATATCACAATTATAGAAGATTATCTTCGACTGACTCTTGGCGCCAAGATTGAACATAATGACTATACAGGATTTGAATTCCAGCCAAACATCAAGACGCTTTTTACTCCGGACAAAAACAACTCACTATGGGCTTCTTTTGCCAGAGCAGTGAGGACTCCTTCAAGGGCAGAACGTGATACACGCGCAAACGTTGCCGTTATACCTGCATTTACACCACCTAACATATCTTCTCTTCCTGCGCTCGTATCATTTGTCCAAAACAAAGATTTTACATCGGAGACAGTGCTTGCCTATGAAATCGGATATCGTAACCAGATGTTGGAGTCACTTTCGGTGGATATCGCTGCTTTCTACAATAAATATGATAAGTTAAGATCGAATACTTATCAAAGCCCTTATATTGAATCTTCTACTCTTCCGGCTCACATTGTAATACCATTTATTACTAGTAATGATATTGATGGGCATAACTATGGCATAGAATTGTCTGCGGAGTGGAAGCCGCTTGAATGGTGGAAAATAAACCCGGCTTACACTTATTTATATATGAACCTAACGTCCAATCTTTCAGGTGTCCCAAGTGGGTCTTCTGATACCGATATTCCAAGCAATCAATTCTCCCTTCGATCTTCGATGGATCTTCCCAAGGGTTTTGAGCTTGATCTGTGGCTTCGCTATGTGGATGATCTTTCGGATACGAATGTGGATGGATATTGTATGATAGATGCCCGTCTGGGATGGAAACCCACTCAAAATCTTGAAATATCTCTTGTAGGACAGAATCTTTCCGACAAACAGCACCCGGAATTTAGTGGCGATTATGTACAATCTGCCAAAACAGAGGTTGAGCATTCGTATTACCTCAAGGCAACTTGGCATTTTTAACAGCATACATATTGTATTTAAATGATGCATCACCAATTAAATGCCCAAAATATTGGACGAAATCCGAATGGAATAATATAAGGCAATATCTACGCTCATCTCAAATTCTTAAATCAAACTCCGCCGTTTCCCTGTTTATTGCCCTGGCCTCTGATCTCAAGGCATTGATCCTGGCCATAATAATCAGATAGCATTTCTCGCAGATCCCATTAGTCTCAAGTTCATCCTCGTTCCCGTCCGGCGGCACCGTCTCGCAGCCGCACCATGCGCAGATATATTTCATAGTGTTGCTTCCCTTTCCAGTCGGTAGATTTTACATGTGACGCTCTTTTATTATGATTAATACATTTAACTATCTTATATCATTGTCTATTCTTTTTTTTGACTTAGTCATTGCAAACCTTAAAAAATAACTTTATAAGTTAGGTAAAAGATATTCAGGCCGCTTTTGGACGTCCTTTTTTCCGGGGGCCGCTGGTAAGATACGGATCGGGCCATATGCGGGCAACATCAAGGCCGCACTTTTCGGCAATCTTTCGCCTGATCCTGTCGGATACAGCCATATTTTCAATAACCAGAAAAACAGTGGTTTTGGTTATATTAAGTTCCCTGGCGATTTCTACTTGGGTAACTTTCGCTCTAATCATGGCGATGCGTATTTCTTCAGGGCTCATGTTTTTAGGAGTTGATCGCATTTAATTATTACTCCGCTATTAGAGTTATTAGTTATGTGTTTAAACTATTAAAAAAGATGTGTCAATGCTTTTTTTACGGTTTAACGTTTTTTATTTTACAGTTTTTAATAAATTACTATATATATTTTAAAATATCAACAATTTATAAAATATAGGGTATTGGGATTGCACTATGGCAAAGGATTATGAGCTTGGAAAGCGTATCGCTTGGTTAAGAAAAAACAGCGGGTTAGAGCAAAAGGAGGCTGCTGAAAAAATAGGTATTATCTATGGTACATACCAGCCATATGAATACGGGAAACGTCCGAGCTGGAGAAAAATAGAGGATATACTGTCTTTTTACCAGTGTAATAAATCATGGCTTTTAACCGGTGAGGGTGTGCCATATCCGGATAAGCCCGGAGAAGAGCCCACGTCCGAATTAAATCAACCGGAAGTAATATTATCAGATGATCTCTTACATATAACTCCTGCTGTTCGAATATTAAATGAGGCTACTGCTGACGCTAAAGTCGAGTTAAGTGCCGCTCAGAAAAAGACTCTTATAAAAATTATTCAGGATGAATTTAAAAGCGCTGAAATTAAAGCTGATTATAAAGTAAAGGAAATTATTAAACATTTTAAGAGTAGCGATACAAATGATGGATAACGGTAATCTGATAACTTCGTTAGATGCAAAAAGAACTACGACACGGATACACACAATGGCGTCGGTTATTTTCAGAAGAGGTGATATTTTCGAGCAAGGTGCAGACCTTACGGTTTTACTATGTTCAGCCAAGAGCCACATTAGTAAGACTGCCGAAAAGCACGTTGCAAAATTTGGCCTACCGTTGCCAAACGACAAAGAGCTGGGGAAAATTGAAATCCATCGTTTTCCTGGCGCTGGGAGTATCACTCGCTACATTGCTTGGGCCGCATCCGTAATGGAATACAGGTCTTCGATCGATATTCTCAGAACCATTGGGCAGCGGTTGGGTGAACACGCTAATGCCAATCCGGAAATCCAACTGATTGAGTGCCCACTTTTGGGTACCGGATCTGGCGGGCTTGACGCGCTATAAGCCGGGCCAGCATTACGCGACGGGTTCATGGATATGTGTACAACTGACGCGATGCTTGTTATTTACGGGCAGCTGGCCAAGACTATCAATACATTGAGAAACACCAAGAACATATCTGCTGCTATTGTTGGTGGCGCGAATCCGCCGCCCACAGCATTCCTATCCTACAGCTGGGAAAGTGAGGAACACAAGAACTGGGTTCGTGCTCTATCGACTCGATTACGCAATGATGGAATTAATGCGAAATTAGATCAGTGGCATGCGGTCCCTGGTGATCAGTTGCCACAGTTTATGGAGCGGGAAATTCGCGAAAACGATTACGTATTAATCATTTGTACGCCCCACTATCGGAAGAAGTCAGATGATCGTACTGGCGGAGTCGGATACGAGGGAGACGTTATGACCGCCGAAGTATATTTGTCAAAAAATGATCGTAAATATATCCCTATATTGGCCAAAGGAGAATGGAACGAAGCTTCCCCATCATGGTTAAGGGGAAAGTACGGGATTGATTTAAGAGATGGGTCTGATTTTCAGAGAGGATATGATGATCTTATAACGACGATCCATGGCACGAGGGCTGCGCCACCTCCAATTGGGTCGAAGCCGCTAGGCAAAAAAGCAACACCCGCGCCATATGTTGCGCCCATTAGTTCACCAGTTTCTGTAACTGCATCCAGCAAGTCTCTGCCATCTGATCCCGCTGAACCACTAAAAATCTTGGGTGTAATCGTCGATGAGGTTACCGAACCGAATTTGGATGGCACACCTGGCTCCGCACTATACCGGGTTCCTTTTAAACTATCTAAGAAACCATCGTCCCTATGGAGCGATCTCTTTATCCAAACGTGGAATCGACCGCCAAGATTCACGTCGATGCATCGTCCTGGTATTGCGACTGTTACGGGCAATAAGATTATTCTCGACGGCACCACAATCGAAGAAGTAGAACGATATCATCGAGATACGCTCGTGCTTTGTGTGCGCGTAGCAAATGAAGAAGAAGCAAAGGTCTTGGAGCGGCGAAGGCGCGAAGCTGAACTTCAAAAGAGTAATATAGCTGACCACAAAGGGAATGTGCAGGACGTCGCGAACAAGTTGAAATTTGACTGAGCATCTAACTATCGCATGCACTCGGACACCAAAAAGCGCCGCTCCTCGTTCCTCGTCACTCTGCTTTTTGCTGCCGGTGATGCGTGGCGTTGGCGACGCCCCTATCGGTGCCGCATTAGCACGAGAACCTGTATGCCCAGCAATTCTCGGTGAAGCTGTTATGACACTGTCAATCCGGTAATACGATCTTTGATCGCTTTCAGGGATTTCTTCGAAGGCTGGACATGAGGATAGTGGTTTCCCGTTCGGCGGCTCTTTGCCATCCGGATTTCAAACCCGAGAAAGGCAAACATCCCATGATAGGTGTTTACTACCCGTGTCTTGGATTCGTTTAACCGAAGTCCCATCCGTTCAAGAACTCTCCGCAGTATGATCATCGCAGGTTCACTGCTTTTCCGGCACAGCACAACAATATCATCAGCATATCGGATGATACGTGCTCTTATCTGCCGATCTAACCCCCGCCTCTCCCATATCCAGTCCAATAAATGCAAAAACAGATTGGACAGCAACGGT
>DYJH01000154.1 GCA_020723255.1 Desulfonema limicola
AGATCTCTCCTTTCAGTCGAGATGACAATTGATGCATGACACGACACTACTTCAGCATTCTTTTTATTCTTTCCCAGCCATTTTCCGGAATATTAGCACCCACAACCTGACATACTTCATATCCACATGCAGACCCTATTTCACCGCATTTTTCAATGCTATACCCATTAACAAATCCAAATAAAAATCCGGACGCCCATAGATCGCCTGCTCCTGTGGTATCTACTGCAAAACCGTTTCCAATGGGTTCAACTTTAATAATTTTCTCATTGTGGGATATATAGCTTCCCCGCTCGCCAAGTTTTAGCGCCGCTATGTCCGCCCGTTTTGAAATAACATCAAGAGCCTTCATCTCGTCCCTATAACCTGTGAAGGCAAATGCTTCATCCTCATTGGCAAGCAATATATCCACATAATCTTCGACTATTTCATCAATGAAATCTTTATATTGTTCTACCACCGTAAAGCTTGCAAGATCGAGGGAAACAAGGGCGCCTGCTGCTTTTGCATTATTTAAAGCTGATAGTATCAATTCTTTGTTAAAAAGAAGATAACCTTCAATATGTACAACTGCGGCCCCTTCAAAACAATTAATTGTAATTTCTTCAGGCTTTGTTTCGGATGATGCGCCAAGGCAAGTAAACATCGAACGTTGAGCATCAGGAGTAACTATAGAAAGAACTCTTCCTGTGGGAGAAGCGCAAGTAAAAAGATATGACTCAACATTGTTATTTTTCAAATCACTTTCAAAATACTTCCCCAGTTCGTCATCGCCAAGTTTCCCAACAAAACGAGCCAATCCGCCAAGCTTCCCTATGCCCACAACCGTATTGCATGCAGAGCCTCCCGGCACTACGCTTGGCTTTTTTGTTGTTCTTGATAATGTGTCTTCTATAATATCATCATCCACCAGAATCATTCCGCCTTTTACAGCTCCGGCTTTTTTAATAAAATCGTCATCCTCCAAAGCAAGGATATCAACAAGAGCAGATCCTATGCCCACTACAAGCTTTTTACCGTTAATTCCATTTGAATAATTAATCATCTATCATCCTTAAATATGCACTTGTAACCCTGCTTACTGAACTTCTATAAAATTATTATATGTACCAAAATTATTCGGACAAACCATATCATTATTGGGATCAGTTTGCCACTGTCCGTCGACTAGAAATCTATATTCATATCTTCCGGGATTTAGAAAAATCGTTTTTTTCCAAATATAGTTATTTTCTTTTTTCATTGGGTGTGTTTTTTCATTCCAATTATTAAAATCACCCATCAAAGAAACATTATTTGCTTCCTGAGCTTCAATAACAAAAGTTACTCTTTTTTTACCAGTCGTTGCTTTTATTTTATCTTTTGCCATATACGCCTCCTTTTTTGGCTCGATGCATAATGTTTAAATTAAAATAAAATACTTGCGTTCGGTATAAAAATTTATGAGCAGCAGAATGGAATGCCAGAATGTAATGATTTTTTAAAGTCAATATATTATATGTATTTATATATTTATATAATTTGTTGTCAAGATATTTGTTCTTCAGCACAACAGCAACTTATCATTGACACAAAAGTATATTGCCGATATAAAATTGTACAGCCTCAAGAGTTACTATTAATTATCTTTATTATCTGTCGTAAAGTACGCAATATAGCGGAGCAAATTCTATGGGTTCCCAGAATCAGGACTTATTTCACATGGTAGGAAATGCAGGAATCGTAGTTCAAGGAGTATTGATCACTCTTGTTCTTTTTTCCATAACTTCCTGGGCAATTATTTTTATTAAATATAACTATATCAGGCGGGCATATAAAGAATCCGAATTCTTTACGGACTATTTCTGGAGAAGCCGCGATTTTTCAGATGTTTATGCAAAATCAAAAGAATTGACTGGCAGCCCGCTTGCAAGGATATTCCGCATAGGCTATGTGGAACTAACAAAATTAAGCCAGTCAGGAATTTCCATAAGTTCCAAATCTTCGGAAAACGAAGACATGACTATAGGTTCACGTTTTGCCGGTATGGATAACGTGAAACGTGCTTTAAGAAGAGCTATTAACACCGAAATAACAGGATTGATTCAACTGGTTCCTTTTCTTGCAACAACCGGAAATACCACTCCCTTTATAGGATTATTCGGTACGGTCTGGGGGATAATGAATTCATTTCACGGAATAGGGCTTAGGGGGTCAGCAACACTTGCCGTTGTTGCCCCTGGGATATCTGAAGCTCTTGTTGCAACTGCTGCCGGACTTATTGCAGCAATACCTGCTGTGATTGCTTTTAATTATTTCATGCAAAAGATAAGAAACATCGAGTCAGAGCTGCAAAGTTTTGCAGCGGATTTCCTCAATATAATAGAACTGGATACATTAAAGTCAAAGGGGAATAAAAAATGATGACTGGTGGAGATAAAAATAGCCTTTTGTCAGATATAAATGTTACTCCTTTTGTCGATGTAATGCTTGTTCTTTTGATTATCTTTATGGCAACCGCACCTATGATGGTGCAAGGCGTGAATGTCAACCTGCCCGAAGCGACCGCTAAACCTCTTGCTTCGGAAAAGGATCACCTTTTAATAACTCTTGATAAGGGCGGGAATATATATATAAATAATTACAAGGTCGCTCCTGAACAACTTAAGATTAAAATACAAAAGATCCTCGAAGGCCGTCTTGACCAGGAGGTATATCTTAGAGCTGATAAAGATATATCTTACGGTGCGGTTGTTAAACTTATGTCTGAAATAAAGGAAGCGGGTGTGGAAAAACTCGGTATGGTCACAGAAACTGTGGAAAATAAAAAATAACCGATAGAAAACCAATAATGCAAAAAAGCCTTCTATCTTCCGGATATTTTAACGGGAAAAGCGGCATACCACCGAAAACAGCGGCTTTAACATTCGGCATTTCCTTAGCTTGTCACGCCGTTTTAATAGCTGTTTTATTTTTTCTTCCCGGATACAGCAGTCCTGTATTTAATCCGTTTGCTTCAGCAATAAATGTTAGCTTAGTTTCACTTCCGGCGAGCCGCCCGGAACTGCCTGCCGGAAGCCGCGCTTCAATAAATAGTCCTGTGTTTGAAGAAAATAAAGCTGTAAAACAAGCTCCAATTAAAGAGGAAGAGCCGAAAGAGATTTTAAAACCGGCGGTTAAGGCTGCAAAAATTCCTAAAAAAACTGAAGAAAAAACTTCTGAAAAATTGACCAGGACTGTATCATTAAATTCTAAGACTTTTCCTATAAATAAAGTTGAAGCAATTGATTTGATTAAAGATGCTGTAAAAGACATGGAAAAAAGGGTTGGTGAATCCAGACCATCATCAGTTGAAGATGCGATAAGCAAAATAAAAAATCAGATTGAAAGCACCGATAAGACCGGAAGGAATGAAAGCTCCTATCAGGTTAAGGGTTCTGGTATTAAGGGAGGCGGAATTAAAGGATCTGCGCAGGGAATATCTGGCGGTGGCGGTAGCAGCAATCTGCCTGTAGGTGCGCTGGATATATATAAAGCTGAGATTTTTTATGAAATTCAGGGTAATTGGGCATACTCTGAAGAGATAGGGGGAAGAAGTTCCGGCACAGCGGCTGTTCTTGTAATAAAAGTAATGCCTAATGGTGAAATAGAGGAAATTAGATTTGAAAGTAGATCACAAAATAGATATCTTGACGAATCTGCATACAGGGCTGTCCAGAAATCAAACCCACTTCCTCCCCTTCCCGAAGGATATTCTATGCCATATTATGAGGTTGGCCTTCGTTTCGGGACAAGCGGGCTAAAGCAGAAGTAACAGATGAATTCGGATCAATGCGGCTAAGGAATTTGGTTATGAAATATCTTCATCTTTCTATAGTTTTTATTGCTTTGATATTAATGTCAACTGGAACAAGCTTTGCTGGATATGATTATATTGATATCAACAGCCCCTCTATGAGGAAAATACCAATTGCTGTGCCGTTATTTAAATCCGGAGCAACTACTTTAAATAACAGCGATATTCAATTGCCCCAAAAAGCATCCGATATGCTTTCAACAATGCTTGATTTTACCGGCTATTTCAAGATACTTGACAAAAGAAGCTTTCTTGAGAATCCTATAAAGCCGGAAACAATATTGGAGAATATAGATTTTCACAACTGGACTACAGTTGGAGCAGAGCTTCTTGTCACGGGAATAATACAGGCAAAAGGCAACAATCTTGAAATAGAATTGAGACTCTTTGATACTATTAAAGCAAGTCAGCTCGTCGGTAAGAAATACAGAGCTGAAAATAATGATTTAAAACAGATAATACGCCTTTTTGCGAGTGAGATCGTCTTCTTCCTAACCGGCAACAGAGGAGTTTTCGACACCAGGATTGCCTTTGTGTCAACCGGCTCAGGAAACAAGGAAATCTATATTTGTGATTTCGACGGAACCGATGTAAAACAATTTACAAACAACAAAGCAATCACTCTTTTTCCAGCCTGGTCATCTGACGGCCAATGGATTGCATACACTTCTTATTTAAAAGGCAATCCTGATCTTTATATAAAAAGCGTTGCCAATAACAGCATTAATGTTGTCTCAAAAAATGGAATAAATATAGCTCCGGCTTGGATGCCCGGAAAATTTGAGCTTGCCGCAACGCTTTCCTATTCGGGAGACCAGGATATTTATCTTATGACAGGCGCCGGAAAAATAATTAAAAGGTTGACAAATGGTCCCGGAAGTGATGTATCTCCTACAATATCTCCGGACGGAAAGAAGATGGCTTTTGTTTCAAGCAGGTCGGGAACACCTCAAATATATCTACAGGATATTTATACCGGATATGTGCAGAGACTGACATTTAGCGGCAAGTACAATACCCAGCCATGCTGGTCGCCTAAGGGCGGTAAGATAGTATATTGCGGAACGGATGAAGGAAGACATAATATTTTTATTATCGGTCTTGATGGGAAAGATCCTGTACAATTAACACATAATGAAGGTAATAACGAATCACCCTCATGGTCTCCTGATGGAACTCTTATCGTATTCAGTTCAACACGTGAGGGGCCTTCCAGAATATACGTAATGACCTCTTACGGAACGGATCAAAAGCGCTTGCTTGCCATATCCGGTGAACAGACAAATCCCAAATGGTCACCCAGGCTTGCTGACAAATAATATCGGTATACAACTTAAAGGAGGTTTAAAATGAAGAAAAAAAACATTAATGGTTTTGGCTTTGTTACTTGTAATTCCTGGTTTATTGCTTTTTACTTCTTGCGGCAAACAGACTGTGAAAGCTGATGTTGGGGAAGTTAAGGAAACACTACCTGAAAAAGAAGCTGTCTCTTCCGGCTCCGGTTCAAGTTCGACAGCCGGTGCTGTTGCAGAACATACCGGACCTTCGGCTGATGAGATAAAGGCTGAGGGGCTTAAAGCTGAAAAGATGAGAGCGGAAGAAGAAAGGAACGCTAAAGAAAAAGCCGAAGCAATGCAGACGCTTGTTAATGAGGATGTGCGCTTTGATTATGACAGCGCAGTTCTGTCTGAAGCTGCTCAGGACATTCTCAAAAAGAAAGCCGCTTACCTTGAAAAATTTTCAGGTATTTCTGTAACAATTGAGGGGCATTGTGATGAACGCGGAACAAATGAATATAACCTTGCGCTTGGGGAAAGACGTGCTCAAAGCGCGAAGAATTTCCTCATTAATCTTGGCATAAGCTCGTCACGTATGAGAACAATCAGCTATGGGGAAGAGAAGCCGCTTGATTCCGGCCATACTGAAGAAGCCTGGGCAAAGAACAGAAGGGCTCATTTTGTTTTAATATAACTACCGATTATATTTAATTTATATTTAATGTCTTAATTGTATATTGTTTAAGAAATTTAACGGACTTGTAAAAAGTCCATAAAGCAAATTATTTCATGGAGGTTGTTTTAGTATGCTCAAGGAAATGCCAAAGCTGTTGAAAAATCTCTCAATTCCTGAAGCGCTTACTGTTTTCTCCCATTTTAAACTTTTAATCATTCTTGTCCTGATTTTATCTATTAATTTCGGATGTGCATTGCGTAAAGATGTGCTGATACTTGATAACCGTATTGGAGAATTAAGAGTTCGTGTAGTAACTTTGGAGAACCAGATATCCCAGCTAAAAACTAAAACAGATGGAATAAGCAAGAAAACAGAAGAGATAAAAAATATTGAGGATGAGAAAGAAAAAAAAATAAGAGGTCTAACGGCTGAACAGTACGCTGAAATTGAAAAAAGCAAAGAAAATATCCAGATGTTAAACGGCAAATTGGAAGAGCTTGACCACCTCATTAAGCTAAGATTAAAAGACATGGAAGAAATTGACAGAAAGACTGACAGCAGGCTTGCCAAAATCGAAGATATTTCTGGGACAAATAATAATAAAATTGCACACCTCGAACAATTTTTGAATCCTGAGGGAAAAGAAAAAGCTGCAGCTCCTGCTGCGGCTGCTGCCTCTGTAGAAAAAAAGGTTATTGCTGAAGATGAGATATATGCTTCTGCTCTTAAACTATATGATGGGGAGAAATATGAGCAAGCCCGTGAGAAGCTGCAGGAAATTCTGACCAATTATCCGAATTCCGAAAAAGCGGATAACTGCCAGTTCTGGATCGGAGAAAGCTATTATCAGGAAAAATGGTACGAAAAAGCCATAGTTGAATATCAGAAGGTCATTGAAAAATATCCAAAAGGCAATAAAGTTAGGGCTGCGTTATTGAAGCAGGGGCTTTCTTTTTACAACCTTGGAGATAAAAAACATGCAAAACTTGTATTGAGCGAACTGATAAAAAAATTTCCGGATTCAAATGAAGCCAAGATCGCTTCTGTAAAGTTGAAAAAATTTTAATAAAAAATGATAAAAATCATCGGTATAGATCCGGGACTGTCTTCAACAGGTGTGGGAATTATCTGGGGAACAGGGCTTAAGATCCAAAGATATTCTTTCGGCAGCATTAACACTTCGAAAAATCAGACTCTTGCCGAGCGCCTTAACCATATTTTTTCAAAGCTTCTCTCGATTCTTAAAGATGAACAGCCCGATCTTATGGTTATAGAAGATGTGTTTTCCCTTGATAAATATCCTAAATCGGGGATAAATCTAGGTAAGGTTACCGGTGTTATTCTTCTGTCGGCATGCCATGCTAATGTGCCGGCAACTGAGGTTGCCGTTCGGGAAGTCAAACATGTTCTTACAGGTAACGGCAATGCAAACAAGGAACAACTCGAACTTACCATAAGGCGGTTGTTGAAATCAAATACCCCCGTCAGGCCCTATCATGCTTCCGATGCAATTGCTATGGCTCTTTTAGGCCTTTTCCGATATAATAACAGGCAGTGAAAATTAAATTTTAATAATACCCGGAGAAGAACTTAGTGATAGGATATTTGGAAGGAAAATTATTGAAGAAAGAAAGCGAGCGCATACTTCTGCTCGTAAATCATATAGGATACGAAATACTGCTTCCGCCGATAGTAATGGAGACTTTAAATACGAGATTGGTTGGAGACGAAATAACTCTGTATATTTACTTTCATCAGTCGGAAAGACAGCCAAAGCCCGTATTGATAGGCTTTAATCTTGAAATCGAAAAGGAGTTTTTTCAATATTTCATTTCTGTTGAAGATATAGGACCTCTAAAAGCCTTAAAAGCTCTAACAATGCAGGTACGCGAAATTGCAAGGGCTATAGAATCAAAAGATGCTGCTGCTTTAACGCAACTAAAAGGGATAGGAAGCAGAACAGCTCAAAAAATAATAGCCACTCTTGAAGGAAAAATGAACAAGTTTGCCCTGATCAGAAAATCGGAGCAGCCGCATGCATCTGTTTCAGATGATTTAGCGCAGAAGGTAATTGATCTGCTTGTGTTGCAACTTGGCTATAAACAATCGGAAGCTAAGGTGATGGTAGGGGAAGCAATGAAACGAAACAGGTTTATCACAAGCCCAGAAGAACTTTTTGAAGAAGTATATCGCGGAGAAGAAAGCAGATGAACGATGATATTCTCACTTATTCTTCCGGGCAAGACGGAATGCTTTCCGGCTCCTGTCTGTCTGTTGACACTGAGCCTGAGATACTTTCACTGCGCCCGGCATCCATCTCCGATTATGTGGGTCAAAGTGAAGTTGTTGAAACCTTGAAAATTGCCATTGAAGCGGCTAAACAGCGAGGGGAACCAATTGATCACATTCTTTTCCATGGTCCGCCGGGTCTTGGCAAAACAACTCTTGCCCATATTATTGCAAATGAGACAGGCGCCAACCTCACGGTTACATCCGGACCAGCCCTTGAAAAGGGAGGAGACCTTGTGGGGATTCTTACTCATCTTGAAGATGGTGATATTCTGTTTATCGATGAGATTCACCGAATCCCGAAAGTGGTAGAAGAATTCATGTATCCTGCTATGGAGGATTTTGCTATAGATTTTGTATTCGACAAAGGAGTTAATGCACGCAGCCATAAGTATCGATTAAGACACTTTGTGCTTATCGGAGCCACAACAAGAGTCGGGTTGCTTTCAGCTCCTTTAAGAGATCGGTTCGGCATATTTAGAACTTTGGATTTTTACTCTGATTCAGAACTTATGATAATTGTTTCGCGCTCAGCGGATTTGCTTAAAGTTAAAATTGAAAAAGATGCGGCTAACGAACTTTCGCGGCGTTCAAGGGGCACGCCAAGAATCGTCAACAGACTCTTAAAACGAGTCAGGGACTATGCACAAGTTAGAGGAGACGGTACAATTACAAATAAAACCGTGCAGGAAGCTCTTGCTCTTGAAGGAGTTGATGAGAAAGGACTAACAAATCTTGATTGCCGCTATCTTAAAACAGTAATAGAGTTTTACAACGGCGGGCCTGTAGGAGTTGAGGCCATTGCCGCCACCCTTCAGGAAGAATCGGACACACTCGTAGATGTCGTAGAACCGTTTTTATTAAAAATCGGTTTAATCATGAGAACATCTTCCGGCAGAAAAGCATCAGAAGAGGCATATAAGCATCTGTATAAGAAATTGTGATGGATAACTATGTCGGTAATTACCCTTCTTACAGATTTTGGCATCAAAGATGAGTACGCAGGTTTAATGAAGGGAGTAATTCTTTCCATAAATCCATCAGCTTCTATAGTTGATATCAGCCATTCAGTTTCATCCTATGATATAGTGAGCGCAGCATACCTTGTTCAATATTATTATAGATATTTTCCTGTAGGATCAATACATGTTGTTGTAATAGACCCGGGTGTCGGAAGCAACAGGGCTATTCTTGCAGTAGAAAATGAAGGCCATTATTTTATAGCGCCTGATAATGGTGTTTTGACTCTTTTGCTTGAAGGGGCAAAAACTGCTTCGATCATAAAGCTGGACAGATCAGAACGGTTTTTAAAACATGTCA
>DYJH01000155.1 GCA_020723255.1 Desulfonema limicola
ACAGTGCCGCAATATCATTTGGATATTCCGATCATTCTGTTAGTTAAGACCCTTCCTGTTGTTTTACAATACCGCCCAGTCCGTTTTTTATAATACTGCTGATATAATTATCAGGATCAATAAGGGCTTGCCGTGTAAGAAAGAAACGGTTTTTCCCGGTTTTTTCTTTAATCAGTTTCAAACCGTATTCAAAATTTGTGCTCATCCGGTTATAAAAATCTTCCGGCTTAATGGATAAATTAACAACCTGTTCCAAGACAAAATCAATTGCATCATCTTCAATTACGATATTTATATCATGATTTTTAAAAAATTTTAATTCGAAAGTTTTTATTTCATCACATAATGCTTTTATTTTTTGTATGATAACGCCGACATCCATAATATGCCCGGAATAATATTCCGCCACAAGATTTATGCGCGATTTTGTTAACGTGAGATTATGTCTTTGCGAAAGTGTATTTTTATTTGTTACAAGATAATTCCGTATAAGTTCTTTTTCCTGCTCTACGAGCCTCTCAAAATCATCTGTATACTGCTTCTCCTGCTTTTCATTATTTGACGATATAATGCTTTCAAGATAAGCATTCGGATTTTCAACCGCATATGCAGTAACAGGAAATTTCTTAATTTTTGTTGAAGGAAGATGCCTCTCGAATATAATAAGCGCTCTTTCAATAGCGCTTACCAGTCCTCTGGCGCCAATGTTTTCATCGAAAGCACGTTTTGCAAGAATCCGCAGGGCGCTATCTTCAAATTTGATGTCAATCCCATACGCCGCAAAGTCGAATTTTTTCCCAAGAATTATGGAATTGTTCGGATTGCTTAATATATCAAAAAGATCGTTTTCATTTAAATCTTCGAAAATGGCTCTAACAGGCAACCGACCTACAAACTCAGATTCAAAACCGAATTCAATAAGGTCTTCAGATTTTACGTATTTTAACACATTGGCATAACTTCTTGTCTTTGGAGCAGTTGTTCCAAAACCTATAGTCTTATCGGAAACACGTCTCTGGATAATCTTGGCAAGATCAACAAAAGCTCCGCTTACTATGAAAAGAATGTTTCTTGTGTTTACGATCCGCCTGTTTTTTTTGCCTGTTCTTCGGAACCGTTCGATTTCCTGCATCATTGAAATCGGATCATGGGGCACCTTAAGATCAACTTCCGTCTCTTCAAGCGGTTTTAGCAGGGCACGCTGAACTCCGGTTCTCGAAACATCAGCACCGATCAAATTATGGCTTGATGCAATTTTATCTATTTCATCTATGTATATAATACCGTATTGTGCAAGTTCGATATTATCGTCGGCTTCCCTGACAAGGTCTCTTACAAGGTCCTCCACATCTCCGCCTACATAGCCTGTTTCACTGAATTTTGTGGCATCGCCTTTAACAAAAGGAACGCCTATCTTTTTTGCTATTAATTTTATCATGTAAGTCTTGCCTACGCCGGTAGGTCCAAGCATCAGGACATTGTTTTTAACACCGCAAAACATGTCATCTGCAAGATCAGGGTATGATTTGAAGGTTTTGATTCTGTTGTAATGAGTGCAAATTTTTGTGGCAAGCACGGCCTTCGCCTCATCCTGTTTTATTATATACTGGTCTAGATAAGATATAAGACTTTCCGGTTTTAAATCAAAGTTTAATTCCCTATCACTCTTATTCGAACAACCGCTATATTCGGTCTCCTCTTCCTGAGTCATAGGTGCGGCAGAAGCAATCCTTACTGTTCCGCCAAACTTTTTTGAAAGAAAGCTGCCGATCTCTTTTTCTATTTCTTCAATTTTTGGTATTTTTTCATATGTTGTTTCCATGTTACCGAATATAATCACGTATAAAATAAAAAGCAAGCTGCAAACAGGACAAACCCAGAGCTAATTCCCCTACCCTATCTTCTTAAATTGCTTGTAGCTTATAAATAATTACGATAAATTACATATTTAAAATTACAAAAGTCAACGAAATTAATTGATATGTTTATTCCGACAACAAAAGAAGAAATCAATATACTGGGCTGGAATTCGCTGGATGTGATTCTTGTAACAGGAGATAGCTATATAGACAGCCCTTTTGTGGGGGTGTCTATAATTGGTAAAGTGCTGATCAAAGAAGGCTTCCGCGTCGGAATTATTGCCCAGCCGGATATCAATTCAGAAAAAGATATAACCCGCCTGGGTGAACCTGATCTCTTCTGGGGCATTACAGGCGGTTGTATAGACTCGATGGTTGCAAATTACACCGCTTTAAAGAAAAAACGAAAAAAAGACGATTACACAGCAGGCGGGCATAATACCCGCCGTCCGGATCGCGCTGTCATTGTTTATTCAAATCTTGTAAGAAAATATTTCAAAAACACAAAACCTCTTGTTCTTGGGGGAATAGAAGCCAGTCTTAGAAGGATACCACACTACGATTACTGGTCAAACCGTTTGCGAAAATCCATAATATTTGATGCTAAGGCCGATTATATTATTTACGGTATGGGTGAAAAAACTACGGTTGAACTGGCAAAAAGACTGAGAAACGGCAGTGACACAAAAGATATCCCCGGTATTTGCTATATATCAGGTAAACCTCAAGAAGCTTATATTGAGCTTTATTCATACAGCGATTTGCTTTATGATAAAAACGCATTTATTGAAATGTTTAACATATTTTACAAAAACAATGACCCAGTTAAAGCAAAAGGCATATATCAGAAACACGATACCAGATATCTTATTCATAATCCACCCTCACCGTATATTTCATCACAAGAGCTTGATGCTATTTACGACATGGATTTTGAAAGAGACTCGCATCCTTATTATAAAAAGTACGGGCTGGTAAGAGCACTTGACACAATTAAATTTTCAATCTCAACTCACAGGGGTTGTTACGGTGAGTGTAACTTCTGTGCAATTTCAGTACATGAAGGAACAACCGTAAGCTGGAGAAGTGAAAAATCAATAATCAGAGAAGCAAAACGCATAGCTGAACTTCCTGACTTTAAGGGGTATATCCTTGATGCCGGAGGCCCCACAGCAAATATGTACGGATTTGAATGTGAGAAGAAGCTTTCCAGAGGAAAATGCACCAATAAACGGTGCATGTATCCAACAATTTGCTCCATGTTAAAACCCGATCATGAAAAGCAGTTAAACTTATTCAAAGGCTTAAGAAAAATAAAGGAAATTAAAAAAATATTCATATCATCGGGTATAAGATATGATCTTCTGTTAGAAGATAAAAAAAACTGTGAAAATTATTTAAAGGAGATAATCCTTCACCACATATCAGGCCAGTTAAAAATTGCTCCCGAGCACACTGAAGACAGAATTCTTCATTTGATGGGAAAACCTGGCTCAAAAGAACTTATCGAATTTGTTGATAAATTTTACAGGCTCACAGAAGCAGCTGGAAAAGACCAGTATCTAACATACTATTTCATGGTATCCCATCCAGGCTGTAATGAAGAAGATATAAATAAAATGAAGTTCTTTATATCGAATAAGTTAAAGGTAAATACCGAACAGGTTCAGATTTTTACACCTACTCCGTCAACTTATTCGACTTTAATGTATTATACGGAAATTAATCCTTTCGGAAAAAATAAAATTTATGTAGAAAAGAATTTATCTGAAAAAGAAAGGCTGAAAAAAATTATAACATCAAAAAATACTTGGATGCATAGAAAGAAATATGGTCGGGTGAAATAGAAGCAAGAAAGGGGAAAATATGGGAATACACTCACACAATTTTGTCGAAACCTATACCGGCCTTGTAGGTTTTGGCCTGGACAGAGAAACAGATGGATACACCATTCAATATTATCTTCAAAAATTTTCAGATGATACGCTAATGGAGAAATTGATCGGAAGGCTTTCTGACGAAGAGCTTTCCGAGATTTTTTTTATGATAACAAAAATAATGAAAAAGCATTTAAGTGAACAGGAATATCATCTGCTTTTTCTGAAAGATTAAATGAAAACATAAGAATACGCGAAAGGATAATCCATGCTGACGGAAAAACAATTATTAAACTATGCTGATGTGCTTTTATGGGGGCTTGAAACTGCGAGATCGGGCAAATATAAAAAAGGTGATATTATTTTAATCAGATTTAATCTTCCTGCAATAAGGCTTGCTGAAATATTAAATGAAAAATTGCTCAAAATGGGAATGAATCCGGTTTTAAGAATGAGCGCAACACCTGTTATGGAACGAAGTTTTTTTGATAACGCAAATATCAAGCAGCTTATTTTTACTGCTCCGGGTGAAGAAGAACTTTACAAGAAAATAAACGGAAGCATTTTTCTTCATGCGCCCGAATCCATAACTCATCTTCGCTTCGTTGATCCTAAAAAAATAGGCAAGGCTACAGTTGCAAGAAAGCATTTAAAGGATATTCTCGACAAAAGAGAAGAGGAAGGCGCTTTCGGCTGGACTTTGTGCATGCTTCCGACTGAAGAATTGGCAAAGCACGCAAAACTGACAATTAAAGAATACACAAATGAAATTGCCGCCGCATGTTTTCTTAATAAACAATTGCCTGTGGAGCAATGGCAGAAAGTATATAATGATGCAGCCAGAATAAAAAAATGGCTTAACAGCATGAATATAAAAACTTTGCATATCGAATCGGAAAATACTGATCTTGAAATCACACCAGGCGATCAGAGAAAATGGATAGGCATATCAGGCCATAATATCCCAAGCTTCGAGCTTTTTCTATCTCCCGACTGGAGAAATACAAAAGGCGTATACTTCGCCAACCAGCCATCATACAGAAGCGGCAACTACGTTGAAAATGTACGGCTTGAGTTTAAAAAAGGAGAGGCGGTAAAGATTGAAGCCCAAACAGGAGAAGAATTTGCAAGAAATCAGCTTGCAATGGATAAGGGAGCCAACAAGATAGGAGAATTTTCTTTAACCGACAAAAGATTTTCAAAAATAAACAAGTTTATGGCGAACACTCTCTTTGACGAAAACTTCGGCGGAAGCTTCGGCAACTGCCACATCGCATTAGGTTCATCCTATTCGGACACATTCTCAGGAAATCCCAAAAACCTGACAAAAGAAATCAAAAAGAACCTTGGCTTTAACGACTCTGCCCTTCACTGGGATTTGGTTAATACCGAGAAGAAAAGAGTCGCAGCTAATCTTTCGTCCGGAAAAACGGTCTGTATTTATGAAAACGGAAAATTTATTATTTGACGAATGCCACCTTGATATTTCATGTTTTTAATTTAAAATTCCAAATATGTGCTATGGCTATTTTTGCATACGATGATGCATTCTTCGTTCCGGCGCCTGTGGTCTGTCTGACGGAATCTCCTGTTGAGGTCGTTGCCATTGCTGTTGCATTTGGTGTTTAGGCGGTTGAGTTTGATTTACAGTAATTGTTCCACCGGAACCTTCAGGCTTTGCTGGTTGTTGTATCTTTTGCTCCGGAATCTGCTGCCAGTGATCTCTTGACCTATGCACACTCTCCGAAGGCTGCACCTGACTTCTTTTAGGAAGCTCCTGATGCGTTTTATTCAACTGCCGGTCAGAGCCGCCCCTGGTTCCGGAATACTCTGGTACTGCTGTTTTAATATCTTGACTGTGTGTGGGCGGGACCGCCTTGTCCCGCTCCAAAGGCTTCCTGATCTGTTCGATAGGTACTTGACTAATCGGAGTGATAGGAACTGTTTTCTGAGTCTGAATAATTACTTCGGGCTGCTCTTTTGCCGGGCGTTCACGCATCTTGATTTCACTTTTATCGAACCTCAACCCAGAAAAGGGTTTTTCAGCATCATTCGAGTACACCGGTCTATCAACAGGTCTTGGATGTTGCATCGGAGTGTGAGCTTCCTGGGCTTGTGTGGTCTTCTGTTGCAATCTTTGAACATCTTGCCGAATGGCATTGGCGCTGTTAGCCCTGGACTGCATTGAAACAGCCCGAATATGCTCAATTTTGTTTATGGCTTTTCTTTGAGGCTTAAAATCGGAGATAATATTGGTTTGGCGAAATCTATTTGGATTTTTGTCAAAATTACTGATTATTCTGTTATCTACAACTGGTGCGGCTTTAAATTTTTCAATAGTTCTCTGGTCTAAACGCTTGATATACTTCTTGTAGTTATTGTAACCGTAAATACGGTCTGAATGAAGAGATACAGCGTGTTTAACATAGGCATACCGGTCGATATTTATGCTTATCTTGGTAATATTGGTTTTATTAATTAAGGTTGATTGGCGTCCCCAGTGATGATGACAGTAATAAGGTTCAAACCAACGCAAGGGAAACCAACCTACTTCTGTACCGGAAAATATCCACCCTACTCTTCCCGGATACCAATTTAATCCAACACCGGTTGCAGAACCGGCATTAACTCCAATGCTCATTGCAGGAGGCATCCAATACCATAAGTCATTAATATACACCCAACTTCCATAGTGATGGGTAATATATCCAAAAGGTTCGTCGGGAATCCAGCAGTTGTCACCATAATAGACGCTCCATCTTCCTACTGTATATGGCCTCCATCCGGAACCTATGTATATCGGACGCCAGAAGTCACGGTAGGCTCCCTCGTAGTATATCTTTTCCCATCTGCCGTTTTCTTCCAGATCATAGGCCTCGTCTTCCAAACCCGGCGGAATATACCTTAAGGAATTTCCTTTGGCTTTGGCTCTTTTTGCCCATAGGCTGTCACGTTCATGATTCCAATCGTCCCATTCGATATCAGGTTCTCCTTCACCTGAAACTACATTGTTTCTATCGACAATGATTGACCCTTGACCCGCATCGACTTCATATCTTGACTGGTCGCTATCTAAAACCAAATCGACTGTTCCTTTCAAGGCAATGACTTCGAGGGATTCATCACCTACATAGAGATCAAAAACGGCGCCGGAGGGCGCAAATACAAAACCAAAAGGAGTGGTGGCTTTAATAATTCCCTGGGAACTCTTGTCATAAAACCGGGCCATGCCGTAGGCGATATCTGCCTCGGTGACCTGGGGCCTAAGCGACATGAGCTGTATTTGTGTTTCACCTGAAATTCTCACCATCGTACTGTTAGGCATTATAAATTCCGCTTTTCCTCCCTGTTCAGAATAGAGTGCATCATTAAGTCCAAATGGCGAATCCTTAACTGTTACGACCCAATCATTCTCTTCAGGAACAAATCGAAGAAGCTTGCCAGTTACATAAGATATGCGTCCGACCAGTATGTCATCTTCTTCTTCCGGCGGTATAGAGCTTGCTGAAGATACAAACCATGCGGTTAGGAATAAAACAACCGTTATCCAAAATAATTTCCGAAGGTTTTTCATGTTATCACTCCATACTTAATGTTTACATTATTTATAATATTAGCAGAAGCAACATGCCAAGGCAAGCAGGCTTGAGAATATTGAATAATCTTTTTTATTGTGAGATAAGTATGCAAATCAGAAAAAACTATAAGAAAGCGGATTTTATGACAGACAGAGCGAAAAATATTCTCGGAGAAGTATTCGGATATAGCGAATTCAGATCTCATCAGAAAAAAATCATAGAAAATGTTCTTAAAAAAAGAGACACTCTGGTTATTATGCCCACAGGTGGCGGCAAATCGCTTTGTTATCAGATTCCGGCTCTTATATTTAATGGCTTGACCATTGTTGTCTCTCCCTTGATTTCGCTGATGAAGGATCAGGTGGAGCAACTGACAGAACTTGGTGTTTCAGCGCTGTTTTTAAACAGTTCATTATCGACTGAAGAATATGGCCGCAACATTGATCTTTTAAAGAAAAACAAAGTAAAGCTGCTCTATATTGCACCTGAAACTCTTCTCATGCCAAGAACGCTGTCTCTTCTTTCTTCGCTTGCAGTTGACTGCATGGCGATTGATGAGGCTCATTGCATTTCGGAATGGGGACACGATTTTCGTCCTGAATACAGGCAGCTTTCCGATGTAAGAACCCGTTTCCCATCCGCAACATGCATTGCCCTTACGGCAACGGCCACACAAAGAGTTCGGGAAGATATAAAATCAAGTCTTGGTTTTGATGTTTCAAATGAATTTATTGCGAGCTTTGACAGAAAAAATCTTTTTATCAATATTACATCTAAAGACAACCCCGTTTCTCAAACTCTGGACTTTCTCTCAAGCCATTCGGGAGAATCCGGTATCATATATTGCTTTTCAAGAAAGCAGGTTGATGATCTGTACAGGACATTAGAAGAGAATGGTTATTCAGTAAAGCCTTATCATGCTGGATTAACAGACAAGGAGCGCGCTTATAATCAGGAATTATTTATAAAAGATGATGTGCAGATTATTGTTGCCACAATAGCTTTCGGCATGGGAATAAACAAGCCGAATGTGCGTTTTGTAATTCATTTTGATCTTCCCAAAAACATTGAAACCTATTATCAGGAAATCGGTCGCGCCGGACGAGACGGCTTAAACTCTTTCTGCCTGTTGCTGTTTGACTATGGAGATATTCAGAAAATAAAATATTTTATAAACCAGAAAAGTGAAACTGAGCAGCGGATTGCAAATGTTCATCTTAGCGCACTTTTACAATTTGCAGAAACAGAAATATGCCGCCGCCGTCCTTTACTTTCCTATTTTGGTGAAAATTATCCTGCCAATAAATGCGGCATGTGCGACAACTGCCTTGCAGGCGACAAAAATCTTGTTGATATTACCGTTTTAGCCAAAAAGTTTCTTTCATGTGTTAAACGCACAAATGAGATGTTTGGAATAAATCATATTATTGATGTTCTGCGCGGCTCACAATCACAAAAAGTATACAATTTTGAACATGAAAAATTATCCACTTACGGAATAGGAAAAGATTATACAAGAAAACAATGGTTTCATCTTGCAAGACAATTCATAAATAAAGGTTTGATGATTCAGGATGAAAAATACGGAGGATTAAAGCTTACCGAAAAGGCTTATGATGTTTTTAAAGGCCAAGAAACAGTACTTGGAATGATCGAAGTAGAACGCATGGCAAATGTTAAAAAGAAAGAAACAGAAACCGAATATGATTATGACCGCATATTGTATGAAAAGCTTAGGAAGCTCAGAAAAGATCTTGCAGATAAAGCAGGTGTTCCTCCTTATGTAATATTTTCCGATAAAACCCTGATAGAAATGGCGGTGTTTTATCCGCGTTCAAAAGAAAGCCTGCTTTATGTATATGGAGTAGGGTCGGTGAAGCAAAAAAAATATGGCTCTTATTTTTTAGATATTATAAACAGCCACTGCAAAGAACACCAGATTTAGGTGCATAGTCTCCATCCAATATCCAAAAGAACAGAATGTGCTATGTCAATATATCAATGCCCATCCTTGATGACATGATAAATCCCCAAAAGTATCCGGTGAGCAATCGCCACA
>DYJH01000156.1 GCA_020723255.1 Desulfonema limicola
AGATTGCCATGGGAACCTTTCATTGAGGCCATCTCTGAAGTCAAAAAGCTTACTACCTTAAACATATCTATCCATTCCGGTCTGATAGATCTTGAAACAGCAAAAAGATTCAAGGATGCTGGAATAGATCAAGTCCTTATTGATGTTATCGGAGACGATGAAACCTTCAAAACCGTTTGTCACGCAAATGCAGGTATTGACTCAATAAGAAATTCATTAAAGGCTTTAAAACAGGCAGGAATTTCTATTGCTCCTCACATCGTGGCGGGTTTATACTATGGAAAGATTAAGGGAGAATTGAACGCATTAAAGATGATCGCCGAATTTGAACCCCCGATTCTGGTTATTGTAGTATTAATGCCTTTAACCGGAACCCCGATGCAGGACATTTTACCACCGGACCCTTTTGATGTGGCAAAGCTAATAGCTATGGCAAGAATACAGATGCCGGATACCATTATTTCCCTGGGTTGCGCCCGCCCACGGGGAAAGATTAGTGAAAAGCTGGAGACACTGGCTATAGATTCCGGGGCGAACCGGATAGCTATCTGGTCTGATGCGGCGATAAAAAGAGCAAAGGAGTATGGGTTAGAGATCGGGTTTCATAAGACTTGTTGTAGTGTTCAGGAGGAAGCTTGTGTCTGAGTGTACTGGTTGTATGGATTGCGAAAAGGCATGTCCCCTCACCCCATTCGGTTTTGGAATCGGCAATATAATCAGAAATCATCTTGCCGGAAAAGAAGAAGATATTATTGATACATTGGAAATATGGCATTGCACTATGTGCTTTGCCTGCGACGATGCTTGCCACGAAGATTTCAAGCCTCGGGAGCTTATGATTCGGCTTCGGAGAAGATCCGAAAATTATCCTGAGGCCTACAAAAGGTTGATAACCGGAATAAGAAATTCGGGAAATGCTTTTTCACTGAAGGGAGAAGAACATAGAGATTATTCGCAACTGTTTGGTCTATGTTTGCCCAAGGACGTTCAATGAAGTTTGCACTTTTTCCAGGTTGCATAATACCTTACAGAATTTCATATTACGAAATTTCTGCAAGAAGAGTATTGACAGGTCTGGGGATTGAACTGATTGACCTTGAGTTTGGCTGCTGTGGTTCACAAATGCTGGAATCAAGGAACGAAGATTTATGGCTTGCGGTGGCAGCAAGAAACCTCGCATTGGCGGAAAGTAAAAATCTTGATATACTGACTCTTTGCGGAAGCTGTACCAATATCTTATCCAGAGCAAAGCGGCTTATGGAAAGTGATGAGAACAAGGCTAATCATGTAAAGCGGATTCTAAAAAAAATAGGAATTGAATTCAAAAACGAGAACGGGGTCATGCATATCTTAAGACTTTTGACTGAAGGAATAGGGATTGGGAAAGTAAAAAAACATATCAGGAAAAATCTGGATTTAAAGGTTGCCTTGCAACATCCTTGTCAGATTTACCGGCCCGCCGAAATAATGAATTTTAGTAAGGATGCTGTTAAAGATTTCGCATCTTCGTTTATATCTGAGGTATTTCATCTAGATGCCTGCTGTGGGGAAACTTTGATCGCTACAGATCAGGATCTATGTATCAGTATCTTAAAGCAAAATTTAGAAACTTGTTTTGCCGAAGATGTAAACATGATTGTAACCGCCTGCGGAAATTGCCAGATGACCTATGATGTAAATCAGATGGGGTTAAAAGTAAAAGATGAAATTATAAAGGCTCTGCCATCCTTACCCATAACTCAAGCATTGGGAATTGCCATGGGATATGGATATAATGAACTTGGGTTGAGGCAGAACCTAATCAAGATGTAGGCTCCAAGAAAAAGATTTTGGCTGGGTTATCGGTCGAAATCCCTTGTGCGGCGTACCGGAAAGTACGCCTCCGCGGATTCCTCCCTCTGGCCTTGCCAAAAACATTTTCTTGAAGCCTACGAGTACCGAGATTTTCGGATAACCATTCCGGGCAAGATGGCATATGAAAGTAATTTGAATATTGAATATAGAACAAGGAAACAACCCCCTTAATCCCCCTTTTTTAAGGGGGAATGATTGACGAAGGAAGAAAAATGGAACATCAAGAAAGCCCCGAATACCTAAAAATGAGCATGGCTGCTGCGCTGACCTTAGGTTTTAAAAATGGGCGTTTTTATCGAAATGCCAGGTTATATTGTATAAATTTACTTCAGATTTATTCCGGGGGATGTGCGGCGAACTGCGCTTATTGCGGTCTTTCAAGAGAGAGATCCGATAATTTTAAGGAAAAAAGTTTTATCAGGGTAGATTGGCCCACCTACTCCCTGGAGGATATCATAGAGAAGATGAATGTATGTAAAGATATGTTTAAAAGGATCTGCATCTCCATGATCACCAATAAGAGGTCGCCTCAGGATGTACTTCACATCATAAAAAAAATAAGGGTCAGATTGGACACCCCCATCTCCGTTCTTATCTGTCCCACAATTATCACGGAATTTGATTTGGTTAAATTTAAGGAAAGCGGCGCTGATAAGATAGGGGTAGCTATAGATGCAGCTACCCAGGAGTTGTTCGATAAGTACAGGGGCAAAGGAGTAAGAGGCCCTCATAGATGGGAAAGATACTGGGATATTTATCAGAAAGTGATAGAAATATATGGCAGAGGCAATGCAGGAGTTCATCTCATAGTTGGATTGGGTGAGACTGAGAAAGAAATGGCCGAAGCTATCCAAAGGTCATCCGATATGGGTGGAAGCGCCCATCTCTTCTCATTCTATCCTGAGCCAGGATCTCAAATGGAACAACAACCACCACCTCCTGTCGGTCAATATCGGAGGATTCAACTGGCCAGGTATCTAATTGATGAAAATATCACCCGCATAAACAATTTTGATTTCGATAGTTCAGGGTGTATCGGAGATTTTGGATTACCTAAAAATGAATTAGAGGAAATTATTAATTCAGGACTACCCTTTATGACAAGTGGTTGTGAGGGAAAAGACGGAATGGTTGCCTGTAACAGGCCCTATGGCAACTTTCCTCCTCCGGAGATAAGGAATTATCCCTTCCGTTTGACGTCTGATGATATAGAACTTGTGAAAAATCAGTTGTGGTTGTGATTATTTATATTTCAAAGCGATAAATAACTAAAAAGGTAGCGAAGGTAATGTAGTTTTTTTGAAATAACGCGGCGGTAGGCATCTAATATTAAAAATAAAAGGAGGATTAGTCTATGGAGAGAAATTCGGAATTTTATAGGACTCGTGAAAAACACATGGCTTTTCACCCTCAGCCCGGGCTTCCTGATGCAAGTCAGTGGTGGTTTCATGATGCAATCTTTTCTAACGGTTATTACATGCAACTGATGTTTCATTTCACTCCCGCGAAAGCCAGTATATGGTTTCATATCTGCGATTCCGATGGAAACCTGACTCATGTGACTCCTGTCTTTCACCCCAGCATGGTTGTAGCTTCAACTGAAACCTGCGATGTAAGGATTGGCGAAAACCGTATGTTCGGAAAATTTCCCAGATATGAGATCCATTTTCGTCAAGGCGATATAGGAGCAGATCTTGTTTATGAATGCCTCACCCAGGAGCTTTTTGAACCTCCTGATGGGGTTTTCATTGGCAGGGAGCAATGTCCTGCCACACCCCAATACATGGCTTGGGTCTTTCGTCCACGAAGTAAAATAACCGGCAAATTGATAGTTGCAGGTAAAGAAATCCCTGTAGAGGGGGAAGGCTATGCAGATCATCAGTGGCAAAATGCTTCCATGGGGCAGTTTCAAAACCACTACTGGTACTGGGGGAGCCTGTATCTTCCCAAGTACACCATTATTTGGTGGGATACGCAGCTTAACCAGACTTTTGGTTTCCAGAGAGCCAAGTGGCTATGGGCGCTGAAAGGGGAGAAGCTGTTCGAATATTCAAGTCATGCCGACATGTACATTGAGTTGGACAACCTTGAAATATCGCCGGTAACAGGAGTTACTTACCCCCGGAAGATGATTCTCATGCTTGACGAACCTAAGATTAAAGGAACGGCTATCTATACGGTTAAGCAGATACTTCAAGACGTTCCTATAAGCGCCTTCGGAGTACAATTGGCTCCGGGCCAAAAGGTAGGGTTAAAGCACTATTATCGTTATCTGTCTGAATGTCATTCTGAATTCGAAATAGAGGGTGAAAGAATTGTAGCTGATACAAAGCAGATTCATGAAATAGGGGTATGATAGCCGGGATATGGCGAGAGGCAATGCCTCACCAATGATTAAAGGAGGAAAGATGAAAGTGAAACAATTGAGAAAGTTAAAATGGTTAGGATTGTCACCGTGTTTATTTATTGTTCTTCTTTTTTGCAGCGGCATAGTGCAGGCTGAAGAAACAGCTGATTACGGAAACCTCTTTCCATTGCAAGTGAATCAATTAGCGCCTGACTTTATCCAAAAGTATCAGATTTTCTGGACTTCTGTAATGCTCGTGGGTGTCATCGCTTATGCGATATATAGACTCAAACGCCATAAAGACTCGATACTTCTCTTCACGATGGGGGCCGGGGTTATCGCCTTTTTTAATGAGGGGAACCTTGAAGTCCTTGTTCATGTCACACAGCCGGCCAACGCAATGTTTCCTGTATTCTGGAACTACGGCATGCCTATGCCATTGGGGCTATTCATTGGTTACATCGCTGTATTTCCGCTCGTATCTTACATTGCCTACCGTTACCTAAAAAAAGGATTGAATACCAAAGGTTTTATCATTCTGTGGGCTGCAATTGCTGTGAGTAACATGGCGATGGAGGTTCCGGGCATCTACCTGGGGCAGCAGTATGTGTATCAACCGCCCCAAATGCTTTCTATCCTGGGTTTTCCGGTGTATAATATCTGGATAAATGCGACTTCATGGCTTTTCAGCGGTGTTCTGATGTACTTTTTTGTGCCGGTCCTAAAAGGCTGGAAGCGGCCGCTCATTTCCTTGCTGCCATTCTTTGCATTTTCAGCCGGGTGGGGAATAATGGATGTTCCAATTGTCTGCGCGCTGAACATTGCTAATATGCCAGCCTGGGGCCAGTGGGCGCTGTGGTTTGTCTCGCTCGGGCTTTGCGTTATCATACTGGTCACTCTGCACAATATGGTTACTATAACTTCCAAGACGAGGTGGAAATTGCCATGGGCGACATTGGATAAGGAGATATTCAATTGACGTTGGCCTTTTCACTTAGCCCTTTTTGGGCTGACATGGATGCCGAGCTTGCGCATTTTCGTACGGAGCGTCGAAGGATTTATTTCAAGTAGTTTAGCTGCACCCTTTTCCCCGTCCACACGGCCACCGGTCATGTTCAGGGCATTTACAATCGCTCGCGACATCGTTTGTTCAAGACTGAGAGGGTTTCTCTCGGCACTCTCAGGTATCATGGTCTCTTCGCGAGGGATAATGTCGCCCAGATTGTCAAAGGCCAGCGGTTTTTCCCTGCTGAGAATAAGGGCATGTTCTACTGCATTTTGAAGTTCCCGGACATTTCCCGGCCAGTTGTAGTTTATCATTTTCTCGATGGCCCCGGGTGCGAGGGTGGGAATCTTTAAAAAACCCAGCTCTTGGGTTTTCTTCATCATGAAATATTGTACCAGAGCTTGAATATCGGCGCGTCGGTCACGCAGAGGCGGAATCACAATGGGAAAAACCCGCAGGCGGAAATAGAGGTCCGTGCGGAACTTGCCCTCTGCCAGCATAGCCTCCAGGTTGCGGTGCGTAGCAGCGATAACACGAATGTCAACCTTGATGGTTTCTGTCCCACCAACCCGTTCGATTTCCTTTTCCTGGATTACCCGTAAAAGTCTGATCTGCGCCCCTGGTGTTAACTCGCCGATCTCATCGAGAAAGATCGTGCCACCCTGAGCCCGTTCGAAGCGTCCGCGTTTCTGAAAAAAAGCTCCTGTAAATGCGCCTTTCTCATGGCCAAATAGCTCACTGTCCATAAGGGACTCCGGGATAGCGCCACAATTCACCTTAATAAAAGGACCGTTTCTGCGAAGAGACAGGTTATGAATAGCCGTGGCTATGACCTCTTTTCCGGTTCCCGTTTCCCCCAGCAAGAGGACAGGGCTGGAAAGGGGCGCCACCTGGCTGACCTTTTCCATGACCTGCTTCAGGCCGAAATTGGCGCCCACTATCTCTTCTCCTGCTTGTTGGCGCAACTCTTCCTGTAAATACCGGTTGTCATCCGCAAGAATCTCTTTGAGTCGCAGAACTTCCCGGTAACGCAAATAATTGGAAAGAGCGATGATAAATGGCTCATTCAAAAGCGTAAACAGTTTTACATGTTTTTCTGAGTATTTTTCACCAATATTATTACCGACAAGAATGCCGGCAACAAAATCCCATTCCGGTTTTGGCCCGATAGCCATAAAGGCGGCATCCGGATGGCCAATAATTTTATACATAGGCCCCATAATCGGATGGTCGCCAATTCGGTCGGCTACCAACACCCTCGGCATAATCTCAGGGTTTACCCTAATTTCTTCGATAAGCTGTTTCGTATCCGGTGGGGCGACGGTTTTAATGGAAATAAGTTCCCCCCCGTTCAAATCAGCCTTTGCAATGGTTTCCCCAATCCCTGTCCATGGGTCATAAATATCTATAATCATGATATCCGCCGGGATATAGTCACGGATGTACATAAAACTATCCCATAGCGCTTTTTCGATCTCCAGACTACCGCAGATCCGCAACGAAACCTCCCGGAAAAAATAATTTTCATCTATTGGCATGAGCATCTCCTGTTATTGATGGATAAAATATATCTTATCCCAATCTTTAGCGCAATAACCGTGAAATGCAACGGATAAAAACGTGGCATACCACGTCCTTGTCTGCCATAGCCGTTTAATCACCTGTATTTACAGATATAAATATTTTGGCACGTTTTTGGCTAAGTCTAATTTGATTAATGAAAGGGAGGCATACTATAATGAAACTTCTGGAGATTATAGCCGTTAGGACGTCCGGGCATTTTAAAGAGCAGGCCCGCCAATATTTGATTCAATTTTGCCGTACCTTCAAAAAGCTGGGCCTCCCGGAACTTAATCTTTATATTAATTCCGCCATCAGCGGAGATATTGCCATAATGCTCTCATGGCAAAAAAAGGAGTTTACAGGTACTAAAACGGATATGGGGCAGAGCCTGGCTAATGCTTTGAAGTGCTACGGTCTGGTCGATCACACTTGCTGGATCATGATGGAAGATCAATGAATAGCGAAATAATTACCGAATATAGCAAGATATGTTTACTAATGAGTAGTAAGTGGCAGGCAATTCTGCTGACGACGGTAACGCTATGCTGTATTGTAGCAGGCACCGCTGCTGCAGACACTCTGGCACCGATCACTCTCGCGGAAGGTCTTAAAATTATCACTGAGGAGAGCAGGGTCGTTAAAATTGCCAAATTCAGCGAAAAAATTGCTGAGTCGGACGTTTATATCGCTCGCTCCGGTTTGCTGCCGAGAATCGATGCATCTGCGGGGCACACGAATCTGGCCCATCAACCGGCTATGACTTTTAACGGTATGGCAATTAATACTTCCGATCCCAATCACTATGCATACAGTATCAGCATCCAGCAGATCCTGTTTGATTTTTATGGCAGCCTCTCGCGTTATGATGCCAGCCGCATGCTCCACGAAGCAAAAATGTTCGATTCGGCAAGAATACGAAATACCATTGCCCTGGAGTTCACTCTGGCTTTTTACGAATTCCTGGAATCCCGGCATCTCGTTGTAGCGGCAGATAAGGAGATTCAGCGGCTGGAAGCACATTACCGGGATGCAAACCAGCTTTACAAGACAGGTGCGACTACCCGAAACGATCTCCTGCAGGTTCAGGTACGTCTGTCCGACATCAAACAGAAGCTGCTGTCGCTGAAAAACCTGGTGGCTTTGCGCGCGGCGAAGCTTAACAATCTTCTCTTAAGACCGCTAAGTAATCAGATCAGTGCCGAGGAGGCAAACGAGCCGATTTTGCCGCCTTCCGATCCCGACCTTGAGCAGGTATGGTCTGAGGCCTCCAAGAAGCGTGCGGAACTCCAAATTGTTGACCGGACATTAAGCGCACTCGATCTCGAAGTGGTTGCAAAAAAGTCGGAATTTTTGCCAAAGTTTTACGTGAGGGCAGCAAATGATTATATGAAAAATTCCTATCAGCTCCATGAGAACAACTGGTCATTGATGTTTGGCGTCAACATAAATATCTTCGAGGGTGGTCGGTCTATGGCCGATCTTCAAAAAACCGGGTATCGAAAGAATCAGCTCCTGGAGCAGCGGGCCAAGCTTGCTGATGAAATCAAACTGGAGCTAAAACGCTGTACCCTCGATCTTCATAACTCCTATGCGCGCATTCTGGCAAATCAGGATGCCGTGGACCAAGCCCAGGAGAATCTGCGCATTAACAAAAGACGATATGAGGAAGGCGAAGGTACGGCTACAGAGGTTCTTGATGCCGTGACACTATTGACGAATGCTGAAACGAATCGCATCCGGTCTGTTTATGATTACCGTAAGGCTGAAGCTGTGACCCATTATGCTGCAGGGAATAACCTGCTGGAGATTTACAAATAAAAAAAGGAGTGATTAATTGCTTGTCTTCAATCTGAGCAGAAAAAAAATATACTGGATCCTTGCGGCGACGGCCGTGTTTTGTTCCATCTTTGCCGTGTTCTTTTTTAAAGACCATTTTCAAACAACTACTTTTATAGAAGACGATGCGCCTCTTGTTCGAACCATGATTGTTGGTAGCGCTGATAGTGTAAAAAACTATTCGTATTCCGGAGAAGTTCGCGGCCGACGGGAAAGTCAATTAGCTTTTCAGGTGGGCGGCAAAATAATCAAGAGATATGTGGAGCTGGGTTCTGCGGTTAAACAGGGACAGATTCTGATGCAGATCGATCCTCAGGATATAATGGAAATCGTAAATAGCCATATCGCCCAGGTTGCCGCTGCCAAGTCCCAGTTGCAGTTGGCACAAAGCAATCTGAATCGATATCGGCAACTATATGAGCAGGATGTCATAAGCCGCGCTCAACTGGACCGGTATCAGAGCGCCTACGAAGTGGCGCAAGCGGCGCACCAACAGGCGAATGCCCAATATGTCCAGGTATCCAACCAATTAAAATACAGTTCTTTGCGTACGGACCGCTCTGGGGTGATTTCCGGAATCAGCGCCGAGGCGGGACAAGTTGTGGCGCCCGGGCAGGTCGTAATAACTCTGGTAGAGGAGAAAGAATTAGAGATTGAAATCTATATTCCGGAAAACCGTATTTGTGATCTTAAAAATGCTTCAGAAATCAAGATCACTTTCTGGGCTTTGCCTGATTTGATGGTTTCAGGCGAAATACGTGAGAT
>DYJH01000157.1 GCA_020723255.1 Desulfonema limicola
TCGATGGCTTTGAAAAAGCCCAAAAATCTTATGAGACATTCATAAAGAGTAAAGGTAAATGAAAAAAATTATTGGAATACCGGTTAGTTTACATGGGGGAGAGTTCCTATGTGCAAGTTTTAAAGAAAATGAAGAGGAAGCTCTTTGCATATATAAAGGAACACCGGAAGATTTTGCTAATGGAGATTTAATGGTTCGAATTCATTCCGGATGTGTGACCAGTGAAGTTTTTGGAATGGAAAATTGTGATTGTAAATGGCAACTGGATCGAGCAATTGAAATTATTACTTTATCAACGGCAGGAATTATTATCTATTTACCTGGTCATGAAGGGAAAGGAAATGGGTTGTTCAACAAGATCAGATCGTTTGAATTGCAAAACCTTGGGTTGCGCTCAGCAGATGCTTATGAAATGATAGGATTATCTTCTGATGCCAGAAAATTTGATTTCGCAATTAAAATTCTGAAAGATTTCGGTGTGAAATGTATCAAGCTTATTACAAATAGTCCTACCAAAATAGCGGCTTGTGTACATGGGGGGCTTGTGGTTTCAGAAAGAATTCCTGTTGTTATAAACAACCCTAACAAGACAATAAGACAACTGTTAGAAAATAAAAGGCAACATTTTAACCATTTTATATATTAAATTATGAAGAATTACGCTGATAGATTAATAAATGCTATAGAAAAAAAAGGTAATCCTTGCATCGTTGGCCTTGACCCTAGAATTGATCAGATGCCGGATTTTGTTCAATACAAACATAGAAATCAATCGACATCTGATAAAATTTCTGGAGCAATTAGCGATTTTCACAGAATTATCATAAATACCATTGCCGATATAGTTCCAGGCGTGAAACCTCAGGTAGCTTTTTATGAGCAGTATGGTTTACCAGGGATGAAGGCATTTGAGAATACATTAGCTTTTGCAAAGGAGAAAGGATTAATAACGATTGTAGATGCGAAGCGCAATGACATCGGGTCAACAGCCCAAGCTTATTCAAATACTTTTTTAGGAAAGACGATTATATTTAGCAAAAAAGTTCCCATTTACGATGTTGATTGTATCACAGTATCCCCCTTTTTAGGTGAAGATAGCCTTATGCCATTTGTCAAAGACTGTTCTGAATATGGTAAGGGAATATTTATTCTGGTAAAAACCTCTAATCCTGGGTCTGTTGATGTTCAGGACTTGAAAATTACTGAAACCGGAGAAAAAGTTTATATAAATTTAGCCAAGCTAGTAAAAAAACTTGGTAAAGGTTTAGTCGGGAAGAAAGGATACAGTTCTATCGGAGCAGTTGTTGGTGCAACTTATCCTAACGAGGCAGAATTATTGCGGGAATTGATGGCGAATAATATTTTTTTAGTTCCGGGTTATGGAGCACAAGGAGCAACAGGTAAAGACATTGTAAATTGCTTTAACCCTGATAAGCTTGGGGCTGTGGTTAATGCATCACGAAGTATCACTTATAATTATGGGCCTAAAACAATTTCAGAAGCCGATTTTGTAAAAACTATAGAAAAAAATATTAAAGACATGATTACTGATGTCAATGGCGCATTAGATAAAAAATGAGTTTTTATGATGAAAAAAATATGTTTGATCGGCTGTAATGGCGGGATAGGTTCGGCAATATGTGATTCGCTAAAAGAGAATGGATACTATATTATAGGTGTTGATAAACACAAAACTCAACTATGCTGCGAAATAAATGAATTTTATAATGTTGACCTTAATGCATCAGACCAAATATTAGATGTTTGCCAATCTATTAAATCAAAAGTAGAACTATGGGGTATTGTATTTTCAGCCGGAGTTTATCCCATCAAAAAATTCGATGATTATAGCATCGATCTATGGGATGAAGTAATGAATGTTAACCTTAAATCATGTTTTCTTATTACACAAGAATTGAGTCCTCAAATTTCAAATGGAGGAAGAATAATATTTATCTCGTCTGGAGCATCATATTTAGGAAGCCATGATATTGGCTATTCAGTTTCCAAGTGTGGACTTCAAGGGCTTACAAAGGGCTTAGCTAAACATTTTGGTCAAAGAGTTTTGGTTAACACGATTAGCCCTGGAGTAATTGAAACAAAAATGTCGGATAGAATGGATAAAGATAGGAAAAAGGCGACATTAGAAAGTTCACTTTTAAAGCGAGCTGGTAAACCAAATGAGTTGACTTCCGCAGTGATCTTTCTCTTGGACGAAAACAATAGCTATAAGACTGGAGCAACAATAGATATAAATGGTGGTTTATATAGTAGGTGAAAGCCCTAACGTAAATATCTTCCTTCTCTCTGCATATTCCGCTCCAATACGGCCCCACCTTATAGCACCATATAATTGAGGAAACAAAAACAATGGTTATAAATTATATAGAAAATTAAAGTCATAAATTGAGCTTACTATTCATTCTGTAACATTTTTAAATAGAAGTGACACTTTTTAAAAAACAGCTCTTAAAAAGCCGAATAGAAGAAATGCTGAATTTTTTTCCGATACTCAGGGAAAGATTAAAACAAGATGCAGGCAAACTAAGCGGCGGTGAACAACAGCAGCTTGCCTTGGCGCGCGCTCTCATCCCACAACCCAAACTCCTCATGCTCGACGAACCTTCCCTCGGCCTTGCTCCATCTATATTAAAAAGCGTATTTGAGAAAATCGTCCGGATCAACCGGGAAAACAAAACCACCATCCTGATCGTAGAACAGAAAGTCCGTGAAGTTCTCAACATCTGCCATAAGGTCTATTCGCTTAAACTCGGCAAAGTTGCCTTTGAAGGCAAACCGGATGAGTTGAAGGGAAATACTGAAAAGCTGAAGGAACTGTTTCTTTAATTTATTTCACACATAGCCGCAAAGTAAATCATATCACAATTTCATTGGATTTTGATTTCCTTTGATTCTTCTATAATCGAATCAATTTCACAAACCGCAATCATAGCGGCTTCTTTGGATACATGAGGTTTAAGTTTATGTATCGTATTAGCTCTTTCTTCCTCTGTACTATGACTGTTTTCTGATGTGACATACAATGCTGTAGCAAGTCTTTCAAGCTCGGCAACACCTCTTGCCCCAAACTTTTCAGCAATAAAATTGATTTTATCTGCATATTCCCCTACGGTTTTTGGGAATCTGTCCATCAGTGCTTGACCGTATTTTGTTACAAACAGAGAAGGGCCATATGGATAGGCATTCAGCTTTATATCCAATAGTTCATCGGCACGCAATGCGCCTATTTCATCACTCAAATCAAATGAAAAAGGGCCATGTTTATACAGAACAAATTCAAAATCAGTGGGCAATTCCATAATCGTCTGCACGCAGTACATCGCTTTTTGAATATGTGTTTCTCCGCACCAACTGCCATTTTCCTTGAGAGCAGTCATTAATCTCAATGTTAACGCTCTTTTTTGTGAGTATTTCATAATACTTTCTTTACCTGAACATAGATTTTCTCATGGTCGTACAGCTCAATAATATCATTGTTTAATTGTTCGGTATCAAAACCAAAGAACCGCTGCATTGAAGTTGCACTGAAGTATTTGCCTTTTTCATTTACAAACATATCCCGTCCGTCTGTGTAAATAATCAATCGGGTAAGCAAATCATCCGAATCCGGCAATAAATTGGTTAAGTTATTTATTCCTTTTTGAATTTTCTGAAGGCTTAAACCGTTTTCCTTCAAACTGATAATGAGCTTTATTTTAATAATATCGCTAAATGAATAAAAAAAGGCCTTACCCTTTTTTTCCGGTTCTATTATTCCGACTTTAACCCAGTATTTAAGCTGGTTATTTGTAGCTCTAGTTACTTTACGGACTAATTGGGTAGGATATGACATAAAATAATTTCCGGATGAAAAAATATTCAATTCTTGGTCTTTTTCAACCAATATAGGGAATTATCGATTTAGTCAAGAGCAAAAACTTTGAAAAAATCGTCCAGATCAACCGGGAAAACAAAACTACAATCCTTATAGTAGAACAAAAAGTCCGTGAAGTCCTCATACCAAGTCGCATTCAAATTCTATCTGCGTTGGCATCAAAGGTTCTTTCCTCGACGTATTGCATATACGCCTACGGGAAAACCTTCTTGCCGCCTAGCTATTAATATCTGCCATGTATAAATATCATAGAATAAAATCCAGATAATTTTGCTTACAAATCACCTGAAATTGTGCATCGGGATATCCTTTTCCCCAGTCTGGAGGTGCTTTCTCACGTTTCTTGTTCCATTTGATCTCATATCCATATAATTTTCCTTGTCGTTCTTCCACAAGGTCAATCTCTTTTTTATCATACGTTCGCCAAAAATATGAGTTAACCCCTTTTCTTTGATATTCCATGCTTTTCATGCGTTCTGTTACGATATAATTTTCCCACAGTTCGCCGCTGTCATTTCGAATCGGGATCGGATTAAAATTGCCTATAAGCGCATTTCGGATGCCGTTATCGTAAAAATACCATCTATGATTTTTACTGATTTCTTTTCGTAAATTACGACTAAATCCTGACCTTCGATAAATTACAAATACTTTTTCAAGCAAATCCAAATATTTTTCAACCGTATTTTTACTCATGGAGAGCTGGGATCCCAGCTCTGTCAGAGAGATCTCTTTTCCTATTTGAAAAGATAATAGTTGAAGGAGCCTGATCAGTTTATCAGCATGTCGAATACCTTCCAGAACCAAAATATCCTTAAAAAGATAAGATTGAACCACCTCACGCAGGTATTCTTCCCGCAGGATATTATCACGCTGGGTAATCACCTCGGGATATGCCCCGTAAATAAGCCTGGTCTCCAGGTTTGCCTCTGCTTCATGCGGTTTTTCAATTTGTGAAATTTCAATTTGCGAAAGCGGAAACAGTCGCAGCATTATCTTTCGACCCGTTAATGGCTCTCCGATATCTTTTGCCAATTCAAAAGATGACGAACCCGTAGCAATAACCTTAATGCCAGGAATATGGTCCACAATAATTTTTAAATTTAATCCGACCTGTTTGATGTTCTGAGCTTCGTCAACAACAAGAAGCGTATTGTTTCCGATAAAATCCTGTAATCTATTAATGGACTGACTTTCCATGTACTGTCTTACTATAATATCGTCGCCGCTAACAAAAAGAGCTTTTTCCTTGCTTGTTTCTAAAAACTTCTTCAGCAACGTTGTTTTACCAACCTGTCTGGCCCCATAAATGACAACTACTTTTCCCGGAGAAAGCACCTTGTCTAAATTTTCCAATTGTCTCTGTTGAATATACATTAAATAATCCGTCTTTGGTATGACTAAATTATAATAAAATTAGTCATTATGTCAACTGTATTTTTCAATGCCTGCCCCTTATTGGGTAATATATTATTTTGTTGCGGGTTAAAGCTTGGGTATTACATATCAGGCCGGATGCAAATGGCTGCGATGTAGTCGTGGCATTTAAAGCGAGGATATTTTATACACATAGGATCTTTTTTTTCTATTTCCCGGATATGTTCTTTTAAACCATTAAGGCCGAGACAGAGAAATTGTTTTACCAGAACATCGAAATTTTTCTCCCTTTCAGGTGTTTCCACAGGAATATCCAGCCCGTCTGTGAAAACAAGAATTTCTTTTACACCTTCAATAGATTCATTTCCGGACTTTATAAAAATTTCTGCTTCTTTTTCCCCGTTGAGCACACCATATGACCTGTTCATACCAAATCTTGTTTTCCGGATCTGATCTTTTAGCGCCTCATGAATCAAAGAAGTGCTGTTTTCAGCCATCTTTTTCCAGATAGAAAGTGTTTCGAAATCATGATCTTCACGTTTTATGAGCACCTTGTATGAATTATCCGTGTATATCAGGACAATAAAAGAGTCTCCAGTCTGAATCCATTCGAGACCTTTATCTTTTATTCTGACCACAGCAGCACTTGTGCTCCACAGGCTTTCCCTTGCCGAAGGGTTTACACCATGCGAGATCATTTCATTACGAATCGCATTGTTTGCGGATTTTGCCAGATCTACAAGAGGGTAGCAATTTTTCGAGAAAACAGAACAGGCAACAGAAGATGCTATCATTCCTCCGGTTTTTTTGCTGCCGAAAAATTCTTTCTTAAGGCTTGTGGCTCCATCAAAGACACCGAAAATGTTATTTTCCATAACAAGCGTATCTTCATTGATTCCACCGGTTCCTTTTTCAAGTATATGCTCTGTTTCCATCAGCAACTGGTTTTATTTCCTTTTTCAAATCATTTAAAAAGTTAAGGTTAATAATAATTCCATGCAAATTGTAAGCAAGATGCATCAGATGTCAAAGTGGTAGTCTCGATAAACTTTTGGCCAGATATTGATATTTTCGATGATAAAAGAGAGTGGTATTAAATCATGTTTTTTGAACCGGTTTGATAAGTATTTTTCTGATTTCTTTATTGGGTTTGATCTCAAAAATGGATGCTTTTTGCTCATTCTGAATGCATATACCCTCCGCCCCTGAAACAATAAAATCCACAGAAGGTGGTTTTGTAATCTTTAAAAACAAAGAGCTGCCAAGTATGTTTTGGGGAAGTTTCTCGATCCAGTTCAAATCTATCGAATATTCTCCATCTTGATATAAAATTTTTGAGAAGAGTTTATGAAGATACTGTGTAAAGCAGGCTTCTATGTTTCTGGTGAGCAAACTGCCGTGAGTTTTTACCCCTTTTTGAATAAAGTTAACCCATTTGTTTACAATACTAAGATTCATTTCGGGATTTTGATGTAGAATATTAGCCCAGTGAAGGGTGAGTAATGGTTTGTCGAAATCAAAGGCAGGATGATGTCCTATATCGTTCCATGCAGGTTCAGGTTTTCCTCTGTCAACCAGCAGCACACCGCTTTCCCATGTAATTTTAGGATGCAGCGGCTTTGAAAACTGCCTGGCTTTTTCAAATCGGGTGGTTACATATCTGATTCCAAATTCGTTCAACAGTTTCTGTATTCCTTCAGCGCCATTGCCAAAACTGTGTTTTAATGCAGGCGGAATAAAAGTTTGAGGCGGAGGGAAAAGGCGGTACTGGTCCATGATTTTAATGAAAAACTCAAGATGTTTTTTATTTCCTTTATTTATCTGGTTTCTCAGCTTTGACTTAAACCTTTGCATCATCTCTTCCTGAGTCAACCCTGTTTTGATTTTTAAAGAAACCTTCTCTGTTGATAAGCTTGAGTTTAATTTGCTTTGACCGGGCAGTTCCGATAGAATAAAGGGTGAATGCCGACGTACTTCAAGCAACTGTACACGACTTGTTTGTAGAAGATTGGTGGCTTGTTCAAAAAGCATGGATTCTATTTCATGATTTATCGAAAGCATACCTGCCTGATCGAAAAAGGGAATGGATATAAATTTGGGTTTTCTGGTAAGTGTATTAAACAGGAAAAGCGGGAAAATCCCGCAGATGTCCTCTTTTGTTTCGATGCTTTCATTTTGATAATTTACTGCTGCCAGATAGAAATGTTTATGGTTATATACCTCCTCAATAACACTGCTCCAATGGAAAAGATGGCAATAGTGGGCGTCTGCATGGTTAAGGACAAAATCATCCCAGGCGGTTGCTTTATCCGGTTTTATAAGGAGTGTTTTTCTTTTTATATTGGAGCCCCCTACCGCTTTTAATTAACTTGATAAATATAACTATAATTGATAATAGAAAATATCACAAGTAATCAATGTATCCCTGCCAGGGCCTTATGCAGGTTCATTTTAAATAAGAGAGGTAAGCATCATGATTAAAAAATATCTATTAATTTTGATATTGTTTCTCACGCTTTTTTTACTATGTGGCTGTTCCAACAAAGAAGACAAAACTGCTGAAGAACATTCCGGTAAAGAACATATTCTTAAAGACCAGGTGCGAGTGCTTGAAAAAGCTAAAGGTGTTGCGAAAGTGCTCAATGATGGGTCTGATAAACGTAATCAGGAAATAGATGAACAAAGCAAATAGAAGGAAAGAGCATTCAGGAATACATTATCTTACATTCTTTACTATAAGAAATTGAGAAAGGTTGCTTTATGAAAATAATAAGACTAAACGAGCTTGAAAAGGAAAAAGTATCAATGGAAGGAGCCAGGAAGGTATCCAAACAGGTACCAATATCAAAAAATGACGGCTCGCCCAATTATTCTTTCCGTGTGTTTACTATAGATCCTGACGGCCATACACCCTATCACACGCACCCTTTTGAGCATCTGAATTATGTGATCAGCGGGAAGGGGGTTCTTGTAAATGCCGAAGGGGTATCAAATGAAATAAAAGCCGGGGAATTTGCGCTGGTTCTTCCGGGTGAAAAACATCAGTATAGAAACACGTCTTCAGCAGAGCTGTTTGTGATGATATGCGCTGTTCCTAATGAGTATGAATAGATGCCTTTGCCCCCCCTTTTTTGCCCGATTTCTTCGTAAGGCTCTAATTTCGCACGGAGTGAAGCGTAAGCGCTATCCTCAAAATACTCAATGTATTCCTATGGTTGAAATTCTCACCTTCCTTGAACTTGAGCAAAATTGAACATTTTTCAAAGGACTTGCAGAGGAAGAAAAAGCTTTGGCTTGTTCCATCTAAGGTGTTGCAATTCTGTTGCATATTTCTAATGCTAATATAAATATTATGTCAGACGTTAAATGCCTGATAATGGTTTTGTCGTACAATATTTTGGCTTGAGGAGAAAAGTCATTATCTCCCTGCCAGTATAAAACAGCCACAGGTATGCGTTGTGTTATATTAAAGCGAAATGCCGCATCCGCTATATCAATCGGAGTGCCGTAAAGTTGCAAGCATCTTTTTCTGAATTCTTCTATATTATTGCCGTATAATCCGGAAATTAAATGAGTAGGTATTTCGTGAGGACCGCGAAAAAAAGTAGCGCCGCCGGGAATATCTTTTTCCGATATCCATTCATTGCAGGCTTCAATTTCTATTGATTTTATAAGATAGTATATAATGAACAAACAGAAATATTCATCGTGTTTATTAGTAGTACTACTGATACAATCGACTCTAAGTTCATGGGGATAGATTATGTATTCATCACCCCAAACGGATAAAGTATAACTTTTATTCAGCTCATCATATTTACATAAAGCTTTTTGGCAAATATCCTTCGGATCTTTACCGGCAAGCTCTGTAAAATAACTTTTATCGATTACATTTGGCATATTTATAAATTATAACACAATGTCGTTGAATTAAGAAAGATGAAACCGTAACTAGTCAAAAAACCCACTATC
>DYJH01000158.1 GCA_020723255.1 Desulfonema limicola
CCTCTCCCGCTGAGTAAAAAGTCATTTTTTGACTTTTTAAGATTTCATCAAGATTGATAGCTGTTTATTTGCTCTTCCCTTTTCTTTTTCCCGTATTTTATTCCCAGTTTGTCCATTCTGCATCTTAGTGTATTAGGATTTACACCAAGGATCTCAGCTGCACCTCCTGCGCCGCTGATTTTTCCCTGAGTTTCTTCAAGTACTGATCTGATATGACAGGCAATAACCTCATCCAATTTGGGGTTCCTGCTGTTTGCTTTGGAAAGAACGGGGGTGTTATCAATCTGAGAAAATATGAAGCGCCCGAAATTTAACAACCCGCCGCTATATTGTATCAATGCCCTTTCCACCATATTTTCAAGCTCTCTTACATTTCCCTTCCATGGATAATCCATAAGCCGTTCAATCGCTCCCGGCGCTATAGGAGGAATGCCGCGGAAATTCAGCTCTCTTGTTTTGCGTTTTAAAAAGTGCTCAACAAGAGCTGGAATATCGGACTTTCGCTGCCGCAATGGAGGTATGACGATAGGAAATACACTTAGCCTGTACCATAAGTCTTCACGAAATTTGTTGTTTCCAACCATATGCTCAAGATTACGGTGAGTTGCAGCAATAATACGAGTGTCTACAGTAATTGTTTTCGTTCCGCCGACACGCTCAAGCTCTTTTTGCTGTATTACCCGTAACAGCCTGCTCTGTGCCTGCATGGGCAAATCTCCTATCTCATCCAAAAAAATAGTACCCCCGTGCGCTCTTTCAAAACGGCCTCTTTTTTGAGATACTGCACCGGTAAATGCGCCTTTTTCATGTCCAAACAATTCGCTGTCTATAAGACCTTCCGGTATTGCACCGCTATTTACTTTAATAAAGGGGCCTTCTTTGCGTGGCGAGGTATAGTGGATCGCATTTGCAACAACCTCTTTGCCGACGCCGGTTTCGCCCATTAGCAGTACAGGATTATCACGCGGCGCAACCTGATGCACCATATCCATAACGTTTTTTAGGCCGGAATCAGCGCCTACAATTTTATCTCCGGTCAACTGGCGAAGCTCATGGATAAGATATTGATTGTCGTCTGCCAGCATATCTTTCAGCTTAATGACGTCCTCATGCCTTAAAGCATTAGACATGGCAACTGCAAATGGGTCGTGGAGCATGGCAACCCATCTTGCATGTGACTCCAGATACCTGTCTTTACCTTCTGCCCTCATAACTAAAACACCAAGTCTTGCGCTATCCGTCAAAAGAGGGAAAATCATACATGAGGAGTCAGGATATCCAAGAATATTTAATAAATTAAGCGCCATTGGATTAAGCTCTATCCTGTTTATTATTGTAACCTTTTTGGTATAGAAATCCTGCTTATCAATCTCTGATCTTAAGCTATGAGAAAGAGGGATGATTGTGTCCATTTTTTTGGCGCTGGATAAGTCGGCAATTGCAATGGCCCGCAATGCGCCAATATCTTTATCAAACAAGGCAAGCCACAGCTCATCTAACGGAATAAAATCTTTAAGATACAGGAAAGAATGCTTCAATGCCTGATCTATTTCGAGGCTGCCGCAGATACGGATGGTAGCCTGATGGAAAAAATCCTTTTCATTTATATTCATTTAACCCCTTTTCCATTTATTTCAGAGTTTATAAAAAATTTACCATAAATATTTTATGATATTTAATACTAGTTAGCATGAATTACGATATAACAAAAATCTTTTTTATAAATTTTGCAGATTGTTTACAGACGTCAACTAAAATCTTATGTATATAGTATATCAAATATTATCAACTCACGAAAACATATTCGATTGCTCTGTTGTTTAATATTGACAAGGGTTTTAATTGTAATATATATAAACTATTAACTGTTTTTCTTAATCTGGCAATCTGGCTTAAATTATTCTTTCGAAAAAAGCTTTATTCTAAATTTTATGATGCCAATTTATTAAAATGTTTGCTGAGTCAATTTCATATCCGGCAGCCTTTATTGCAGGACTTATTTCATTCTCATCACCTTGCATTTTTCCTCTTATACCGGGATATTTCACATTCATTACAGGATTTTCTTTAGAGCAATTAACTACTGAATATAATTCCAAAATCAGAAAAAAAGTATTTTTTTCTACAATTTCATATGTCATAGGATTTTCATCTGTTTTTATTATGATGGGTGCATCTGCTTCATTTTTAGGCGGAATTATTTTTAAATACCGACCTGTTATCAGAATAATAGGCGGTCTGGTAGTTATATTGCTCGGAATTCATTTAACAGGAATTGTTCGGATTAAAAGCCTTGAGTTTGAAAAGCGGATCCAGGTAAATAACAGACCGTTGACTTATATCGGTGCATTATTTGTAGGAATGGCTTTTGCTGCAGGATGGAGTCCTTGCATAGGACCATTGCTGGGCGCTATTCTGATATATGCCGGAAGCATTGAGACAGTTTCTAAAGGAGTTATGCTTCTTGCTATTTATTCTGCCGGCCTTGCTATTCCTTTCATATTAATATCAATTTTTATCAATCTTTTTATTAAATTTATTAAAAAGTTCTCGTTTGCTATGAAATATATAAATACTGCCGCTGGGATATTGCTTGTATTGGTTGGGCTTTTTCTTTTAACGAACATATTTTTATAAAATAATGGAGTATTATATGAAACAACTGAAAGCTGCTGGTCTGTTCTTCTTCTCGATTCTATATTTCTTGCTTATATCTACCAATTCTTTTGCAGCAGATGGCATTAAGTGGCATGCATATAGCGACGGTATAGAATTCGGTAAAAAACATAACCAAAAAGTGTTCCTTTATTTTTATTCAGAACAATGCAGATATTGCGCAGAAATGGAAAACAAAACTTTTAAGAGCACATCAGTAATCGAAAATATCAATAAACATTTTATTCCTGTGAAAGTAAATACGGATAAAGAAAAAGATCTTACATTTACTTATAGAGTTAGAGGCCTGCCCAGCATTTATTTTATTTCAGAAAAAGGGGAAGTCGTAACAAAATATCCGGGCTATATGCCGCCTGATATGATTTTGATAGCGTTAAAGCACGTATATACGGATAGTTATAAAACAATGTCCATTAAATCCTATATGGATACAATTGGTTCTTCAGAAAAATAGATTTTATATGATAACGCAGTTTTGCCACAACGGCATCACGATAGAAACTGATTTTTCTGCGATTACTGAAATAATCAGGAATGCTGACCGTTCTGCCTTTCCTCCTACCTTGTCATATGATTCTACATGTGTTTTCTTACTTCTTTTTAATAAAAACAGCGAACTTAATATTCTTACTATTCAGAAGACTGATAATGAAGGATATCCATGGCGAAATCAGGTGGCCCTTCCGGGTGGGCATGTGGAAAAAGAAGATGGCAGTCTTGTTGAGGCTGCATACAGAGAACTTGAGGAAGAAGTCAATATAACTCAAGATCAGGTTGATCTTATAGGCCCACTAGGCCATTTCCCGACCATAAATCATAAAGATATAAAAGTATATATCGGTATATGGAAAAACAGAAGAGAGATTATATTTGATCCTGAGGAAATATCGAGGGTGCTGGAAATACCATTAAAAACTCTTATTAAAACACATATCGATTCAAAATATTACGGGCGAATGCCGGACATTCATGAGCTTATTTATCCATTGGACGATATTGAAATCTGGGGCGTTACTGCCAGAATAATTCATCACTTTATAGAACTTATTTTAAAATGTTCCGAAACAGCTAAAAATTTAAATAGTTTTTAAATGGAAAAATAAAATATATCAGAACTGTTGAAGTTTCTTTGTTGTTTGCAGCGGTGGGCTTCAATTGCGGTTAATATAATGCCTTATAAAACGGATCAGTTCAAAAGCAAAAACCACAAAACTTAAACATACGATTATTACCGGCACCCATATATAATCACTATATCGGGGTGTTTCTAGGGCAACAGCTATGCCTGTTATCCCGAATAAAAGTATAATCAGCATTAAAAAAATAATTACGATACATGCTGTTTCAGTATTATAGAAAGGAGAAATAACCTTTCTAAATATTGGTTTTGATTTTACAGGCATATTTAGACCTTAAATTATTTTATTCAGGATGTAATGTATATTAGTCTATCCTTTAACATGTTCCAGATGCAGTATCAAGTCCAGCATGAAGGTTGGGTGTTTTTATAAATCCGGCATTTATATATGAGAGATGAAAAAAATTTTAAACTCACTATAGAATATGATGGCACGGCATTCAGCGGGTGGCAAATACAAAAAAACAGCCGCACAATACAGGGTGAGATTGAAAAAGCCATCTTTGTTATGACAAAACAGAAGATAATCCTCACAGGCGCAGGCCGTACTGACGCAGGTGTTCATGCTCTTGCCCAGGTCGCCAATTTTATTTGCGATACTGACCTTGAGCCTGATTCTTTTTTCAGAGGGCTAAATAGTCTTCTCCCCGATGATATCGTAATCAAGAATTGTGAATATATTTATGATAAATTCCATTCACGCTACGATGCAAAAGGTAAAATATATAGATACAAAATACTAAACACAAAACTTCCAACTGCTATCGGAAGAAATTATGTATGGTTTATAAAAAAGCCTCTGGATTTTAACTCAATGAAAGAAGCGGTTTTTTTTCTTATCGGAACAAAAGATTTTAAATCCTTTGAAGGTAGCGGCAGCCCAAGAAAAAGCACCATTAGAAAAGTTACAAGAGCAGAGCTAACACAGGAGAAGGACAATATTATCCAATTTGAAATCGAAGCTGATGGATATTTGAGGTTCATGGTTAGAAATATTGTGGGCACTCTTGTTAGTGTTGGGCTTGGCAAACTGGAGCCGTCTGATATAAAAAAGATTCTTGATTCAAAAGACCGCAGAAACGCCTCCACCACGGCTCCGCCTAACGGACTTTTTCTTGTCAAAGTCAGATATTGATGGACTCGTAAGAAGTCCATCAACAGGCCGAGGGCGAGTAAGCCCCGGCATGGGGTGAGGGTGGAACCACTTGAATTTACTTCAAGTGGCGGGAGAGGGAATCCCTCTCCCGCTGAGTAAAAAGTCATTTTTTGACTTTTTACGATTTCATCAGATATTGATGGACTCGTAAAAACTCCGTCAGATTATATTGCAATTCATTTTTTTTTTTAGTATTTTAATATTTAAAAATTTATAAACCAACACACTTAAGAGGAACTACATGAAATATAAAAGTAATACAAATAAATGCTATTATTTTAAATCCATTTTGGCTTTGTTTTTAACATTTGCAGCAGCGAACATTGCTTTTGCCGGACAAACAATTGATGAGGTCAGAAGCAAGTGGATCGGGGTTGATATAAACAAGGTTATTGAAAAGCACGGTTATCCTGACCATTCAGTTAAGGCCCCTAACGGAAACAATGTATATATTTTTGTTAAAAACATAAAAAAATTTTATCCTGTCCCGGTTTTAAGACAGCCTGAACGCAATGATATTGATATGTATAATACTAAAACAGGAACTTATTCTTACGGTACAAGTACAAATAACGGCGGGTTGACTATTGAACATCAAATACAAAATAAGGAATGCGCCGGATATTTTGAAGTCAACAATGATAAAATTATTGTTGATATAAAATTTAAAGGGGATGAATGCCCACAATAGATTTGAAATTTCAAATATCAAATTTCAAATCTCTGTTCATACTGCCCGGGATATAGCCTTCAAGATCCAGAGCAACATATAAATATCCTGCTTTTTTAATTTTATTTATGATAGCGTTTTTGTTTTCTTCGCATAATATTTTTTCAAAATCCCTCGGAGGCACTTCAATTCTTGCAATATTTCCATGGTGACGTACACGGCAGGCGCCAAAACCAAGATCAGTTAAAGCATTTTCTGCTTGTTCGATTTTTTTTATAGTCTCATACGTAATAGCAGTTCCGTAGGGTATTCTTGTGGCAAGGCACGCCATTGCAGGCTTATTCCATGTTTCAAGATTCATGTTTTTTGAAAGCTCACGTATATCCTTTTTTGAAAGCCCGGCATCTATCAGGGGAGCCGCTATCTTCAACTCTGAAGCGGCCAAAAAACCTGGCCGGAAATCATCTAGATCACCCATATTTGCGCCATGAGCCAGATCTGTTATCCCTGATTTTAAGGCGGCTTTAAGAAGCTTGGGAAAAAGGTTTTTCTTGCAAACATAACATCTGTTTCTTGTGTTTAAAGTGAATTCAAGGTTATTCATTTCCTCTGATTGAATGATAATATGCTTGATATTACGATTCAATGTAAAATTTATTGCAAATTCGGTTTCCCTCTCAGGATGGATAGGCGATTTTGCTGTAATTGCAATTGCTCTTTCGTTTAGAACCTGATGTGCTAAAACAAGCAGAAAGGAGCTGTCCACCCCTCCGGAAAAGGCAATCGCAAGCGAATTGTAGCTTTTTAGAATTGAAACAAGTCGTTCTTTTTTTTCTTTAATATTTTTACAACTCTTCATTTTATACACTTCTTATATCATCAAGAAACTCCGATGCCGGTTTAACTCCGGATACCAAAAGATTATCCCTCGCACGGGTGCAGGCAACGTAAAGCAAATGGCGTTCTGTGTTATATACTTCTTCAAGATTTATGTCATCGGCTACCGTTTCGATCCGTTCCTGAGATGGAATTACTTCATCATCACAGGCCATCACGCAAACGACTTTAAACTCCAGCCCTTTGGCAAGGTGCATAGTGCTGATTGATATATGTCCACTCGTAGTTTCAACCTTTTCATCAAGAACCTTAAAGGATTTTCCGGTTTTCTGAACAGCCTCGCAAGCCCTGAATAATTCATTTGTTGATCGGACAAACACACCTGTTTCATATGGCGCCACGCCTTCATTCAGACGTTCTGTAAGCCATTTGCCGACAAATTCAATCTCTTTTTCCTGTGTATCAAAAACTATAAATTCCGGTTTTGGACCATTAAACACAGAAATAGTTCCTCGCCGGTTTTCCGTATTGCCATCAACGTCGGATAGTTCCGGCCCTAAAAGAAGGTCTGCCTGTTTCCTGATTTGGTGTGAGGTCCGGTAATTGATCCGAAGTGTTCGGGAGCGGCCCTGAATATCCACCCCAAGAGATTTCCATGAGAAAGGCTGCTGGAATATTCTTTGACCAAGATCTCCGGCAAAGAAAAGGCGGTTTGCTTTATTTGAATTAAATGCCGCAAGAAACATTAATTGGGGCACACTAAGATCCTGAGATTCATCTGCAATAATATAATCAAAAGGCGGATGATTGCTGCTTGAAATTTTGGATGCCACTTTTGTGAATACTTCTGAATTTGTAATCATCCCTTGTGCATTAAGGCCGGACCAAACGTGATCGAAGATTGACCAGAGTATTTTGCGTTGCTTTTCGGGTAAGCGCGTCTTGCGCCCCAAACGTTTGATGTCACGATATGCTTCCCACGTTTTCAACTGCCAGGCATCTACAACATCTGACCATTCAGTTATCAGGAAATAAAGGCTGAACCTGTTTTGCTCAACATCTTTGGCCGATTCCTTAAGAAGTTGGCGAACAGTTTCTTTTGATGCGATTTGCGGACGGCCAAAATTTAATTCATAAAGCCGCTGCCCTATATAATCAAGTGAATGCACTTCCAGGCGCTCGGCAATACGTGGTTCATTGCCAATCAAACGCCTTAGCTTTGTGTTCAGTGCGTTAGCCAGTGTGTCCGAAAAAGTGGTCAGCAATACTCTTGCATCCGGATTGGTGCGTGCAAGAAAAACAGCCCGATGTAACGCAACCACCGTTTTACCTGTACCTGCCGAGCCTGAAACCCTTGCAGGCCCATTATAATCTTTCTCAACCATGCTGTTGCTCCGGATGAAGGAAAACAGTCCATTTTTCCCAGGGGTAATCCAAAGCCTTTGCGAGTTCTTCCGTATTGCTCATAACCCGAAAACAGCGCTGCGCATCCGGGTGATCGAATGGATTTTCGCATGCAAACGATGTTGTTGACGGTTGTGGTTTAATGCCGATAGCCAGGTTCAGCAATGCTTCTGCAGCCTCACCAGGTAAATGACCGGCAAGATCAAGAACAGTATCTTCATTAACTTTATGTACATCATTTAACCATTCAGCAGGAACTCCATAGTTCAACAATTCATCATCAGATAAATTTTCAAACAAGAACGGTTTTGAAACCGGCTGCTGTTTTACATCAATATATTTAGGGATAGTGATTTCTTCGACTGTTTCCCTGATTTCAACCAACTGAGCAGCGCCGGTTTTAGGATGCGTTTCCAGTTTTCGTTTTTCCGCCCACCGATAAGCATCATCATGATGCCCCACATAGCAAAGCATTAAACTTTCCTGGTTTTTATGAACAATCAGCCGAATATCCCGGTTCACACGAACAGACCAGAAGTTTTGATCTTTTGCTTTTTCAAGTTTATGAAACTGCATACCCGGATTTGCCGGATTCAACTGAAGATCAAAGGCAGTGGTCTTTACAGCCTTTTGCTCATCATTATTTAATTTTGTGAGACTGTCTGTGAAAGTATCAGCGATTCGGAATTCCATAAAATTATCTAAATCAGTCTACTATAACTTCAATTCATCGAAAGTTAAAAATTAAGGGCATATTTCTCATTGAAGAACGTTCCCTGTTATTGTTTTTAGGATATCCACCCTTTAGTTCTTTTATATCGACCTTTACGTCATTTCCCGCAATGCCCGGATCGGCACTGCATACAGGCTATCACCGAATCCGGCAGCGCTTTTCCCTCTTGCATCTATTCAATTCAAAATAGTAATTGCAGTTTAACCGTTTTAAATGTTGTTAAAGAATATATCAGGTAACATATCAGGTGCAAGGGAAAAATCTGATAATTGCTATTATTTTGGATAGTTTCAAAGTTTTAAAGATATTCTTCTTGTCAAAGGTTTTGGCGAGACTGTGATTTGTAAAAATATCACATAACGAGAAACACTAAGGTCTGTGTTATATTTTCCCCCGTTATAAATACCGCTGCTTTTACGCAAAACACTTACAAGCAAACCCTACCGGATTCTTTTAAAAATGTTTATTACTGATAGAAAGAGAGTAACACAAGGGTAAGCAATGGCGCTGTTTACCATCCGTCCTGACCCGCTGATTATCC
>DYJH01000159.1 GCA_020723255.1 Desulfonema limicola
ACAGAATATGGCTTCCCCTGTATACGTATGGACAAAGGCTCTTCTCCGACAAGATTCTGACTTTCCGTCACGGAACCATCTTCTTTCCAGTGAATAGCTTCCGTCTTGGGAGAAATGATTTGTATCTTATCGCCGCATCGTATTATGCCTCCTTCTAATACTTTTGCAAAAATACCCTCCCTTGGCATTATACAATCACCGGCCTGATAATATATGGCGCATTTTTGCTTGCACTCTTTTCCTATTTGCGTGATTTCAACAAGAGCTTTTTCACCAAGTCTGAATTTTGTTCCGACCGGCACATTTTTCCAGTCAATTCCTGTTGTTGCGATATTTTCAGCAAAATCGCCGAAAGCAACATCAAGCCCTCTGCTTTTGGCGTCTTCGATGCTCTCCGATGCAAGAAAACTAACCTGTCTGTGCCATTTGCCTGCATGAGCATCACCATTGATTCCATGGTCAGCCACCAGCTCTGCTTCTGCCGTACAGGTCTTTCTCGTGCCTTTTTTTCTGCTTGCTGCTATTGATACTATTTCCATTTTGTTCCCCAAAAATAAATTAAACCTATAAACATATCTTTTTTATGCCTTTATGTTTTTTATTAAACTGCCGGCGGCCGGGGCATCAAAAGCACATTGGTTGCTCCACCGTCCACCGTGAAGCAGGAACAGGTGCTGTAACTGCTTTCATCGGATGCAAGCCATACCAGAAGGCCGATATAATCCTCCGGTTCGCCTAAGCGTGGAACCGGAAATGCAGAAAGAAGATATTTTTCAAACATGTCCATCCCCTCTTGACGCATCATGCCGGGAGTCCTGGAAAGCCCTAAAATCATACAATTAACCCTGATGCCATAATGGGCCAGTTCAGCGCCAATGACCCTTGTCAAGGTATTAAGACCGCCCTTTGTTGCCGCATAGTCGGATAGCCCGATGGGCACTCCCAACAGGCTGTGACCGGAAGAAATATTAATAATGCTTCCTTTGATGCTCCTTTTCACCATGTCTTTAGCCACACATTGGGTGCAGAAGAAGGGTCCCTTTAGATTTACGGCAAAAACCCGATCCACCTCTTCCTCGGTCTTATCGAGAAACATCTTTGAAGGATAGATTGCGGCATTGTTAACCAGAATATCAATTTTGCCGAACTGCTCCGATACCTTCCGGACCATATTCTCAATATCGGCAACCTTGCCCATATCGCCCTGAATCGCCATCGCTTCGCGCCCCATCTCCCTGATTTCAGCAACCACGGAATCCGCTTCTTCCCGATGGTTAAGCCAGTTCAGAGCCACTTCAGCGCCTTCGCGGGCCAGCCCCAGCGCCAGACCTTTGCCGATACCTCTGTTTCCCCCTGTAACAATTGCGGCCTTGCCTTTCAGTTTCAATGTTTTCTCCTTTCCCACCGAGATCTTTATCTTAGAAATAATTAAGGTGCTCTCCGAAAATAATGCTGCTTTTTTATTTTACGATTTTATAACAATTTGCCTTTGTAATGCAAGGTGAAACCAAAAAGACCCATATAGATTATCAGGTACTTTTACCGAGTTTACCCATAGCCACAGCAAACAACCCGGCAATATCAGGATTCGGCTGCCCTAGTCCACCGGATGCAGTCCAACCCCCATCTACCGGCAAGTTGATGCCCGTGATATAAGAAGCTTCATCGGAGGCGAGATATACAGCGGCCTCTGCAATGTCTTCAGGAGTGCCTATTCGCTTAATCAAAAGACAGTCGGTAAAAGGTTTTTCTCCCCCGGCTACCAGCAAGCCATGGGTAGCCGGGGTATCGATAACACCCGGTGATATAGCGTTTACTCGAATATTGTAAGGAGCCAACTCCACAGCAAGGTGGACGGTCATCCGTAAAACAGCTCCCTTGGCAACATTGTGTACAAGATTTCCAGGACAGTTGCCGGGCATTCCGGCGCCTACCATGCCTGCGATCGACCCGGTGTTGATGATAACACCACCGGCTTTCCGCTTGAAAACAGGCAAGGCATGTTTGACGGCAAGAAAAATGATCGTCACTTCGTTGGTGAGGTCATAGTCCCAATCCATTCTGGAAAGATTCTCGATAGTGCCTCCTCTCCCGCCCGATGCGTTGTTGTATAGGATATCGAAATCTCCGAATTTTGCTACGGCAAAGTCCAGCCAGTTTTTGACCTGTTTTTCATCGCTAAGATCTACCGGCTGCATGGAGACCATGTTTCCTCCTCCAGCACGAACCATCTCGACGGTTTCCTGTGCAGGCCCTTCTTTAAGATCACAGCCTACTACCTTTGCACTCTCCCTGGCAAAAGCCAGTGCCGCCGCTCTGCCCTGACCACCTGCTGTACCGGTCATAAGGGCAACCTTGCCTGTCAACCTGTTAGCCATAATTACCTCCTGAATGTCTTTTTGTAAAATTATGGCATATTATAATATAAAATATTTTTACTGTTAAGGGTTTTTAAAGGATTTATATCAGTTTAAGCGCTTATTCTCAAACAACGGGAGCGGATCTATTAAATGTTTGCTGAACCAATTTTGCCAGTCGCTTGATCCCATACCATAGGCCAAAAGCTCTACAATTGAAAATATCGGAACCTGTTTGTTTGCCTTACTTCTTAATTCAAGATTCAGTTGGCACATAGCGCAAGCGGTTACAATGCATTCAGCGCCCGCCATAAAGGCGTTATTCATAATGTCGGCGACCATGGGTTCAACAATATCAGGCCTTGCTATTGAAAGAAATGATCCGCAGCATTTTGCATGATATCCCCATGCCCGCTGCTCTGCGCCAAGCCGGTTCATCACGGACTCCATGCTGCCATATAATTTGGGATAATTATTCAATTCAGGAGGCGAGGCAAGCAGACATCCATAATAAGGAACATAGCTTAACCCATTAAGTTTTTTTTCCAAAGCATCAGCCCAGGGTTTTTGGTTCAGTCTTTTCGGCAGCAAATCCAATAGATGATGTACCTTCAAATCTTTATCTAACTGATTGTTTAAAATCTCCTGGTTAACACGGCGTGTTGTGGAATCATTACTTAGCCGGTTTGATGCGACACGGAGGCGGTTTGAGCAGCCGGCGCACATTACCAGCAAATCCTGTCCCAGACTTTGTGCCTGAAAGAGATTCCGTGCAGCAAGCGAAACAGCAAGTTGCGGCCTGATAGCATGAATGGAAGAAGACCCGCAGCAATTCCAGTCCGGCAGTTCTGTCAGCCGTATATCAAGTGTATTGCATACCTGGTGCAAAGCGATATCGATTTCCTTGGCAGTTGAACTTAAGGTGCACCCAGGGTAGTAAGCCAGATTTATTTCACTCATGCGCTTTAAAGCTCCTTCTTCTTTTATCGTAATGGGTCAGTATTCTATCCAATTCACCGGTATCTTTTATTTTCTGCGGGATTAGTTCAAGTTTTCCGCGGTTTAACATCTTTATACCGGATTTGATATCCGAAAAAACCCGGCCGGTTCCCAGCTTGAATTGTATCATTGCTTCCAGCTTGTTCAGCCGGCCGCTACGTTGAATAGAACCGAATATGTATTTATGGAACCGGAAGATGTCCTTTTCAGGTATTGCAACACCATAACGAATGGCAAGCTGACGGAGGGCATCCATAATTGCGCCTATATCTATGCTATTAGGACAGTTGGTGGAACAAGTATGGCATCCGACACAAATCCATATGGTTTTGCATTTTATCGCCTCTTTCACCTGTCCCAGTTGGACTAATCGAATTACCTGGTTTGGCAGCAAATCCATATGATCGGCAAAAGGACAGCCTCCGCTGCACGTTAAGCATTGCCAACAAAGAGAGACATTTTGTCTGGCAAGATGGTTTGTAATTTTAACCAACTGTTTTTCCTTGCCATCATTTCTAATCGGGATTTCAGTTGGATCAGATTTTTGCATCGCTAAGTTTTTCATAGTTAATTATAACTTATAATCAAATAAACCGGATTGCTTTGACTTAAATCAAATATTTTTGTTTTTTGGCAATAATTTGCAGAACTATCTGGTAAAGTCTAAAAAAGTTATATCTTCACTGCCGGGCAATGCATAAGCTTTTATATAATATATCATATAATAGTTATTTTGATAACAGAGAACATGGGAAACCTCCAAATTTTTTCCTCCCCCGTTTTACCATCACCAACCGCATGACCACCGTAATTACCCAGATTGAATATGAAACGGGTTTTTATTGCAAAACATCCAACAGAAGCATATATGTTAAAAAGTCTTCTGGAAACCGAAGGTATTGATTCTGAAATTCATGGGGAAGCGCTTTTTGCTGCTCACATCATGCCGGCGGTGTGGTATGGAACGTCAAACAGAAGATGACGTTAAATGAAATGATCTGAAGCCATAATCTGTTAAAGTGAATAAGCATAAAATAATAGGAATATTATCTGACACCCATGGCGTTTTAAGGCCGGAGGTAGTATCAGCAATATCTGATAGTGATATAATTTTTCATGCTGGAGATATCGGGGATGCGGAAGTATTATACTCTCTTTCCGAGATAGCTCCGGTGCATGCTGTAAGAGGAAATACTGACAGAGGAAAGTGGACAGAAAAGCTCCCGCTGACAAAAGCAGTGGAATTTTACGGTCATTTTTTTTATTTATTGCATGAATTAGATAGTCTTGATATTGATCCGGGTGCAGCCAGCTTTGAAATGGTGATTTTCGGGCATACGCACAGAGCGGATTTAAAAAAGCAGGGTTCTGTATTCTATCTTAATCCGGGAAGCGCCGGCCCGCGCAGGTCTTCTTTGCCCGTGACAATTGCTAAAGTAGTTATAAATTCAAATGATCTTATACCTGAGATAATCAGGCTTGATATATGACTATATTCTGAGCTTTTACTGCCCTGCAAGATATCGAAGATATTTATGCGCCTGAAGAGCTGCTTTTGCTCCCTCACCCGCTGCAACAACGATCTGTTTTTCCGGTACATTTGTTACATCACCTGCCGCATAAAGTCCGGGCACCCCGGTTTCATTGGCACAGTTTATCATTATCTCTCCGGATTCATTAAGTTTAACAATATCTTTGACAATATGGGAGTTCGGTATAAGCCCTATTTCGATAAAAACCCCATCAATATCAAGATTTTTTATTTCTTTGCTCTTTATGTCTCTGGCTATAATTCCTTCGGTTGAATTCTTGCCCCTGATTTCCAATGTTTCATATTCGGTGAGAATAGTAACTTTTGGAGATGTTTTGACTCTATCTATCAGTATCGAATCGGCAGTAAGAGGCGTCAGGGATATCAGATAAATATGCTTTGATGTTTTCAAAAGATCATTTGCAGCCTCAAGGGCGGAGTTGCCGCCGCCGATAACTGCTACCTTTAGATTACGGAAGAAGGGGCCGTCACAGGTTGCGCAATAGCTAACACCTCGGCCCACCAATTCTTTCTCTCCCGGAACATTCAAAGGGCGTGGTTTTTTCCCTGTTGAAATAATCATGGCCAGTCCCTGGTTAACTGCCCCGTCTTCTGTGCGGATTTCAAACCCATTATTTATTTTACTTACAGCATTAACATCTTCTCCTATCAAGGTATCAATAGGAAACTGTTTGACCTGCTGCTCAAATTTCAACATCAATTCCGGGCCTTCTACAAACTGATAACCCATGTAATTTTCGATGCCAAGAGTCCAGTTCATCTGGCCGCCAACATCCCTGCTGACAAGAAGAGTTTTGAGCTGTTTTCTTGCTGCATATACTGCTGCGGTGAGCCCGGAAGGGCCTGCGCCAACTATAATTATCTCATACATATAACCTCCGTTCATTATATTATATTAAAACATATGTAATGTAGTGCTAAGCAACCGGGGTTTGACACTATTTGCCGTCCATAACTTCACGAACCTTTGTGGCCAGAGTTTGTAATGAAAATGGTTTTTGAATGAAATATACACCTTCGTCCAGTTTGCCGTGGTGAGTAATGACGTTGCTTGTATAGCCGGACATAAACATGCACTTGATTTCAGGAAAAAGAGAGGTTATTTTTTCCATCAAGTCCCGCCCATTCATATCGGGCAAGACTATGTCAGTAATAAGCAGGTGGATTTTACCGGCGTTATCCTTAGCTATACGAATCGCCTCGTGCGGTGTCGAGGCGGTCAGCACCTTATATCCTAATCTCACAAGCATTTGCTTCCCCATATCCAGCAACGCAACCTCGTCTTCTACCAATAGTATGGTTTCGTCACCCCGCAGGAGTTGAGCCGCATGTCTCTTCTGTTTTGTCTGTATCGCATCAGCAGTATGCCGTGGCAGGTAGATTTTAAAAGTAGAGCCCTGACCCGGTTCGCTGTAAACATTTATAAAACCGTCGTTTTGCTTCACAATGCCATATACCGTAGCCAATCCCAAGCCGGTGCCTTTATCCTTGTCTTTGGTAGTAAAGAACGGTTCAAACAAACTATTCAAACTTTCCTTATCCATACCACTGCCGTTATCACTCACCGCCAACAGCACATACTCGCCCGGAATAAACCCCGCATTCTCGCTGCAATAGGTCTCATCAATGGCAACGTTTCCGGTTTCGATGGTGATCTTTCCCACACCCGATATTGCGTCACGAGCATTGACACACAGGTTGGCCAGTATTTGATCGATCTGGGAGGCATCCATTTTGACAGGCCAAACTCCCGTACCAGGCAGCCAGGCAAGGTCAATATCCTCACCGATCAATCGCCGCAACATTTTAAGCATGCCTTCCACGGTATCATTCAGATCGAGAACTTCCGGGGCAATAGTTTGCTTGCGTGCAAAGGCCAGAAGTTGCCTGGTAAGATTGGCAGAACGCTCAGCGGCTGTACGGATTTCCTGTAGATTGGCAAAGAGCGGCTGGGAAGGGTCCAGCCACTCCATGCATAGATCCGTGTGGCCTACAATAACCCCTATCATGTTGTTGAAATCATGAGCTACGCCGCCGGCCAGCCGGCCTATGGCCTCCATCTTCTGGGACTGACGGAGCTGCGCTTCCAGTTGTTTATGTTCTGTTATATCCTCAGATATACCGAGAAGGTATTGCGGATTTCCGGTTTTATCCAAAACCGGGATTTTTTTGGTATGCAGTATCCGTTCTTCATTGTTTTTATTTCTGATCCTTTCTTCAGGGATATCAACAGACTTTTTATTGATGAGAACATCTTGTTGTTTTGCTGCATGAAAGTCCGCTTCCTCCTTCGGTATCAAATCGTAATCGTTTTTACCAAGCACTTCTTTATCCGAGCATCCCAAAAACTTCTCAGATGCCTTGTTAATTCTGACAAATCTCAGTTCCTGGGCATCCTTTACAAAGATCATACTCGGAATATTATCCACGATGTTGCTGAGAAATTCTTCGCTCTTGATAAGATCATGATAAGTAAGCAAACTGGTCAGTGCGTCGTTTAGCCGTCTTCCGATTTCCTGAAAAAGTCTTTCCTCCTCGGATGTCCATAGCCTGTCGTAAGAGCACTGCTGAAGTCCAAGCGACCATGGTTTGCCTGTTTTCGGATAAAGAGCGGTTACCATTGTGCTTTTAACTCCGAAATGTTCCATTATTTGAACCGGTATCTGATGCTCAGCTCCGTAACCGAATTGCACAGGGCCTTCGGAATCCAAGGTAATACGAAGAATCTGTGCAACAGTATCAACCATGGGCATTTTCATTCCCGGCTTTAATACCCTGGGATATTCAGGTTTGGTGCGTATAATCGGCGATGACCATGACTCGGCTTCGGGATCACATGGATATAGCAGAAGCGCACGGTCACAGTCAAAAAGATCCAGAACTACATCAAGCACATCGCTTATCATGCTGTCGAGATCCTTTACCCCTTGCATAGACCGGTTGACTCTGTCCATGCTTTCAAAAAACTTCAGATTAGCCAGCCGCTCAATCTCGGCTTGCTTGCGCTCGGTAATGTCACGTACAAGTTTCAAAGTCAGCTTTTGACCTCGCAACTCTACACAACCCATGCTAACTTCCACCGGAAATATGGTTCCGTTTTTACGCCGGAACTCACTCTCAAATATAAAATTACTGCCGCTGGCAAGTTCCTCCCAGAATGCTTTCGTATAGCTAAACGGTCCTGTTTTATTGTCCATATCCCAGACAAAAAGCTGCATCAATTCTTCCCGCGAGTAACCCAGCATGTCACAGGCTGCCTTGTTCACATCTATGATCTTGCCGGTATCATGCAAAAAAAATCCCTCTGAAGCCTGATCCACCAATTTGCGGAAACGTTCCTCGCTTTCAAGAAGTTTCTCTTCAGCCTTATTGCGCTCCGTAATGTCACGGGCAAAGACACAGCGATATTCTTTATCCCCGAATTGAATATAGTTGACAGTAATCTCTACCGGAAAAACGCTTCCGTCTTTTCTCTGGTGAATCGATTCCCAAAAATAGAATTTATTTTTCTTGATTTCATTTGAATAAGACGACAACATTTCCTTTGGGTGACTTAAATCGATATCAGATAAGGACATGGCCAGAAGTTCTTCGCGGGAATACCCAAGGGCCTTGCATGCAGAATGGTTCACATAGAGGATTTGCATTTCCGTACCTATCCAGTATGCTGCGTCCATCGCATTATCAACTGTAAACTGCGTAAGCTGCAATAAAGCCTCGCGCCCCAGTTGCGATTCAACCGCCCGAGGTTCAGATGAGTTTATGGCCTTATATTGATCTCCGGCACTACATTCACACTTACGTAAAGCTTCTTCCAGCTCGAAAACTCTCTGCTTTAATGCTTCAATCCGGCGGAGCAGTTCGGTTTTATCGGACGTAATCTGCATGCTCATTTCCTCCATATGTTTATATATCGGACAAAACAAGTAAATATATAGAACTATATATCATTGTTTTTATCTTGACAATGGGTTGAAACCAATTTAAAAATTCAGACAACTATAAAAATGGTGATATGAGGAGAGTGCCCGTTTTCATGAAAAAATGGCCTTTTATTATAAGGATCGGTTGGTTAATCACTTTCTGTTTATTTACTCTTGAGTATCTCCATCCTTCTGCTATAGGAGTAAGAGCAGGTTGCAGACTGTCTTCAAAATATTATGTATCATTTGAGACTTCCAGCCAAAAACAAGGCAAAACGATGTTTCTGGTGAATGCCGATGATAACAATTTTTCAAAAA
>DYJH01000160.1 GCA_020723255.1 Desulfonema limicola
GCCGAGGACAGAACCGACGAAGCCAACGCAGCTATAATTTGAATGCGACTTGGTATCATATCGCAAGGCCGCCGTTAATGCCTATAACCTGGCCGTGAATATACATGTTTTCTTCGGTACATAGAAAGTTTACTACAGAGGCTACGTCTTCCGGTTTTCCGAACCTGTTGATCGGAATAAGGGGCAGCAATTTATTTTTGTCCAAAGACTCCATCATATCCGTTAATATAAGTCCGGGGGCCACTGCATTTACTAAAATATTTTTTTTTCCGATTTCTCTTGCAAGCGCTTTAACTGCTCCTATCAATCCTGCTTTTGATGCCGAGTAATTAACCTGACCGGCCTGTCCGATTTGCCCTGAAACCGATGATACAACAATAATGCGGCCTCTTTTTTCCCGCAACATGGGAAACAGCACCGTATTTATTACATTATAAAATCCGTTTAGATTTATGGAAAGCACCGAATTCCATTCTTCTTTTGTCATCCAAACCATTAGATTGTCTCTTGCTATTCCTGAATTGAATACAACCACATGGGGAGGGTGTTCATCTGTCTTTTTTTCAAGGGCAGCCCTTGTTGCATCATAATCGGAAATATCAAAGGCTAAAGTTTCGCATTTTTTCCCGATCTTTTCTATTTCAGACTTAACTTTATTTGCTGCCTCATGATTGCTTTGATATGTCAACCAGATATGAAAATCCGATTGCGCAAGACGAAGGGCAATTGCACGCCCTATTCCCCTGCTGCCTCCCACAACAAGAGCCGTTTTTTCAGTGCACTCGTTCATACGTTGTTTAGACCCCTCAAATCTGAACTTTAAAAGTATTCTTTATTATAAGTTATTGCAACTATCGTCAATAGAATTGTATTGCATTTATCTTTAATGCGTGATGGCTTATGTTAATCAATTCAGCTATCTTTTTTCCCGCAAATATCGATAGCAAAAGTAGCAGAAATTTCGGGCAAATCCGGTTTTTGGAGACCGGGAGGCGGTTGGGGATTTTCTTTTTGGACAGCCGGTTCGGGATTTTTCTGTTTTATTGTAGGCCGTGTTATAGGTTGAACCGGTTTACTCTTTTCATGTTTAAGCATTAAACGGCAGTATTCTTGGGTGCCTGCTATTTGTGATTTGAGTTGGCCCTTTTTTGGCGTTTTCATTTTCGGCAAACAGGCAAGCAATACTTCCAAAATATATAATGCGTCCTGAAACCGTTTTTCTTTTACGAGGGCATTGACATAGAGCGGTAAATAGTCATTGTCCAGCTTGCTCAAACGGTATAATTTGTCCAATCCGATCAGCAAAACATCGTTTCTGCCTATTTCCTGTCCGATATTGATAAGTTCTTTTAAATAATACTCGTCAGCCGGACTAAGTTTGATTGCTTTTTGCAGATATGTCAGAGCCTTTTCATAATTGTCAGAGTGAAGCAAATACATTGCTTCATCATAATAGAATTCCGATTTCAGGTTTTTACTTTCCGCATGCTGTGCTTTCCGGCGGTCAAGCTTTTTTGCCTTTTCCCTGGCTTTTCGTTTTTCTGCCTTTGTTTTCGCCATATTTTAATATTTTGAAGTTCCCCGCCATAGAGCGGACCCGGTTCAAACCGATTTATAAGGTTCAATTGTTATTGTGAAATAAATACTGTTACGAATTATTATAAGGTACAATATTAGAACGAATTTTCGCATAATTTCAACCTATAATTTCAAACGGTAAAAATCGCCGAACCTCTATGGTGTATAACGCCATAATGTTTTTGAGTTTCGACTAAACATGCTGCAATATAGTCTTTATTAAGAAAGGAGTTTATCCGGCTTTATATTTTCTCAATAATCATAATATTAATCAAAACAGAGTGTTGGAAAAATCCAAATGCGGTTGCCCTGTATATAGTATGTGCGTGCCGTGAGCGGTGGACAGTGATTGAGGATATACATATTTGGTAAGTTGGTATAAATTGTTAGCTTGATAGGGTTTTAAAACTGTTTCTATTTTTCTTTATCCAGATTGCGAAAAGCGGCTATTGCGAAACCATTTTCCACAAAATGCTTGTCAAATGCAAAAGCATACTCGATTTGAATGGTCTCCATGATTTCAAAGCTGAGGGAATCCACAAGGCTGATTTCCCGGTTGTTTTGCGCCAAGAGGCGCTGTATAGCCTTTGCATACCAATTGTCATCTACCCAGACAATTTCGAGCAGAGGAAGAATTTTTGCATTAAAATCATTGACCGGCTCTAATCCGATACGGCTCTGTAAAAGCGCCATGGTTTCCACAAGAACAAAGGAACTGGTCACAAGTTGAACGTTATTTTCTGCAAAGTAGCTAAAATTTTCCCTCGCTCTGACGTGCATATAATCGTTTTTCACCAGCAGCGCAAAAAATCCTGACGTATCAGCAAAAATATTCATGAACCAAAAGCCTCTTTAAGATAGCGGTCATGTTCGACAGCTGTATCATATTGATCTGTTTTATATTTCCCGGCCAGAGACATAGCCTGCCGGTACTGTGCGCCACGATTTGGCTTGCCGGTTTCCAGGAACCGATCAATTGCATTGCGGATCAGGGAGGCAACAGATTCATTGCTGGAAAGAGAGAGTTCCCTTAACTTCCGGACCTGATTCTCGGTTAATTGAATTTGCGTGCGAACCATTTTGTTCCTCACTGTAATCATGTTATCATTTATGATGCTATGATTACACTTGTTCGCCAAGCTGTCAACACCTTTTTGGACGGGGAAAAATGAACGACTTCATTTTTAAGTTGATGTTTTCATTAAGCCCCGCTAAAAAGCATCCAATATTTCAATCTGATTCTAATTATTTCAAAGATAAGCTTGTTGCACTATAACTCGGATATAAAGGAGCGCCAGGCATGTTGGATATAAAAGACATACTCTCACATTTATCATACCGGCAGGCATGCAGACTATTAGGGCCTGAAGGAGAACGGCTTATCAGGCGGGGAGGCCAATTAGAAATCAGCCTCCAAGATCAAGTAATTTTAAACCGGGACTTTTTTCAACTGGACATGGACGAAGCTATTGTCACTATCAGTTGCGATCCAATGAAAGAAAAGCAACTGAAATGTGTTTGTAGCGAATGCAACACTGCCTGCGAGCATAAAGGCGCAGCACTTTCTATTATCCTTGAAGAAAAGCTGGCGCTTGGGCTTTCTGCGCCGCCGCCGGAGCGGGTTCCTGTTGAGAGCCTGAGCAACGAAGATCTGGTGGAACAGGAACTAAAAGATAGAATAGAGCGTGCCAATACCCAAAAGATGAAGCTTCAGTCATTCAATAAAAACGAGTTATGGACCGACTATTCCATCACAAATTTTGCTTCCGGCAAGTCATACAGGGTTGCTTTGCGGGGATGGGAAAGAGGTGAATCATATTGCACATGTCCTGATTTTCGCAAAAACACCCTTGGAACATGCAAACATATTCTGTACGTGATAGATTGTGTGCGCAAACGGTTCAACAAAAACATTCAAAAAACTACCTTTAAAATAAAAAATATATGCTTATATCTGCATTACGGCACGGATTTGGAATTGCGGCTCCTGATACCTAAGGATCTTGACAACAAATCCATGGCAGCCGTCCGCCCGTTTATAAACCGGCCCATTAAAGATGTCCGTAAACTGCTGGAACAGGTACGCCTCCTTGAAAAAGCAGGACATGATGTGATTATCTACCCGGATGCGGAAGAATTTATCAGCCGGATGCTCTATCGTGAGGGGGTCAAGCTCAAAGTGGAAGATATCCGCAAAGACCCTGCAAGGCACCCATTGCGAAAAAATCTCCTGAAAACCGAATTGCTCCCTTATCAGCTTGACGGCATTGCATTTGCCGTTGGAGCAGGTAGGGCTGTTATAGCAGACGATATGGGTCTGGGTAAAACCATCCAGGGAGTCGGGGTGGCCGAATTACTGGCGCAGGACGCCGATATAGCTAAGGTTTTGATTATTTGTCCAACCTCATTAAAGTCCCAGTGGGACTTGGAGATAAAGCGCTTTACCGACCGACCTTGCCGGCTTATTATAGGAAATGCTGAGGAAAGAGCAGCTCAATACAATAGCAATTCATTCTATACGGTCTGCAACTATGAACAGGTTCTTAAGGATATTCAAAACATTGAAAAAATAAAGTGGGATCTGATTATCCTGGATGAAGGCCAGAGAATCAAGAATTGGGAGGCTAAGACCAGCCGGGTCGTAAAGGCATTGAAATCCCCATTTGCATTGGTTCTTACGGGAACGCCGCTCGAAAACCGACTTGAAGAACTCTTTTCCATAGTTGAATTTATAGATGACCGACGTCTGGGGCCGGCCTTTCGATTTTATAATACCTACCGTGTCTCCGATGAAAAAGGAAAGCTCCTTGGTTACAAAAATCTGGGCGCCCTGAGGGATGCGCTAAAACCGGTTCTTATCCGGCGCACAAGAAAAGAAGTCATAAAAGAACTGCCTCCCAGAACCACTGAGATAAGACGGATAACCCCAACCGAAGAGCAACTGTATGTTCATAATCAAAACAAACGCATTGTGAGTCAGATCCTTTCCAAAAGATATATCTCCGAAATGGATCTTTTGCGTTTGCAAAAGGCATTATTGATTTGCAGGATGGCAGCCAACAGCACATTTCTGGTGGACAAACAAGCTCCGGGATACTCCAGTAAACTGGAAGAGATCGATATGCTTTTGGAAAACCTCAAGGCTGAAAAAGATCGCAAGATTATCTTGTTTTCAGAGTGGACCACCATGCTCAACATTATTGAGCCCGTATTAGAAAAACATAAGATGGATTATGTGCGACTGGATGGCTCTGTTCCTCAAAAGATGCGGTTGGGTTTGATAAATCGATTTCAAAAAGAGCCTGAGTGCAAGGTGTTTATTTCCACAAATGCAGGATCAACAGGGCTGAATCTTCAATCTGCTAATACGATCATCAATGTGGACCTGCCCTGGAATCCTGCGGTATTGGAGCAGCGCATCGGCCGGGCGCACAGGATGGGCCAAAAAAGACCGGTACAGGTATTCCTCATGGTTACAACAGATACTCTGGAAGAAAGTTTGTTGGAAACCCTGTCCGCCAAGCAGGCTCTTTTTCTTGCGGCGCTGGATCCGGATTCTGAGGATTCATCCATTGATATGAAGAGCGGCATGGATGAACTTAAAAAACGACTGGAGATACTTATAGGGCTTAAGCCAAGTGAACCTGAAGATGAAAGAATGCGGGCGCAAGTTGAAGATGAAGCACAAATGCTTTCAAGAAAACAACGAATTGAAAATGCAGGCGGACAGCTCCTTAGCGCAGCCTTTAGTTTCATCGGTGAGATGTTCCCGAAACAGGAAGAGACAGAAGATGTCAATCAACTGGCTGAGACCTTTGAAAAATATCTTGCAGGTTGTCTGGATAAGGATAAGAACGGTCAAATAAAGATGACCTTCACCTTGCCTGATGAATCGGCCATTCATGCCCTTGCAAAATCACTTGCAAAGATTGTCAATATTACGAAGTGTCACTCTTGACATTACCCGCAGAAAAAGTAATATTATATGCTAAAATTATAATTAATTTAGCGGAGGTATAAAATTGTATTCGAGAATACTGATTCTCCGATTTCCTGAAACGGAAGTTCAAAAACCTTTGGTATGCTCTCTTGCAAGAAACTATGATCTTGTGTTTAATATCCTAAATGCTACTATTCTTCCTAGAAAAGAAGGGATTATGGTTCTTGAGCTTTCCGGCACAAGAAAAAACTTCAATGAGGGTGTCCAATATCTAAAAAGCCATGGCGTAAGTGTTCAAAACGCTTCACAGGAAATAAAAAGGGATAATGACAAATGTACACACTGCGGGGCATGTACAGCGGTATGTCCTACCGGCGCTCTTTCAATTCAACGTCCGGAAATGATTGTGGTTTTTGATCAAAGCAAATGCAGTGTCTGCGAACTCTGCGTTCCTGCCTGCCCGCCGCGAGTAATGAAAATCCGTCTTGTAAACAACAATTTATTGTAAATGATAAAAAAAACTGCCATTGCCATAAGCGGCGGTATTGATTCGCTTTTTGCAGCATACCTTTTAAAAAATCAGGGACATGAGGTTACAGGAATACATTTTATAACCGGTTATGAAGATAACATCAATTTAATTTCATGTGAAAATAATCAGTATATCAGGAAAATAATTGAACTTGCAAAACAAATTGACATCAAAATCGAGATTATTGATTGCAAGAAGGAGTTCAAAACAATTGTCGTAAACTATTTCACACAAACATATAAAGCCGGAAAAACTCCCAATCCTTGCCTTGTATGCAACTCATCGATAAAATTCGGAACAGTTCTTGATTTTGCTAAAAATTTAGGATGTACATCTCTTGCCACAGGACACTATGCCGGCAAATTTTTAGGAGAAGACGGCCTGTTTCATCTTTTAAAAGGCACAGACACAAAAAAAGACCAATCTTATTTTCTTTCCTTTCTTACCCAAAAGCAACTTTCATGTGCACTCTTTCCTCTCTATGGGTTTAGTAAAAAGATAGTATCCAAGCTTGCAGAAGAAAAAGGGCTTCGTTCTGTTGTTCAGAAAGAAAGTCAGGATATATGCTTTATAAAAGGTACGAATTACGGAGAGTTTCTAATAAAAGAAAATGGATTTAAACCCCGTCCCGGTACTATTGTAGATACAACAGGGAAAATAATAGGAAGCCACAGGGGAATTCATCTTTTTACCGTGGGGCAAAGACGCGGAATTAACTGTCCAGCTCCAAAACCATATTATGTTATTCGCATAGATAGCGATGCCAACTGTGTTATTGTCGGATCAAAAGACGATCTATTAATGAATCATTGCAGGGTAGCAACGATAAACTGGATAGTTAAACCAATTACATCCCCGGTTAAAGTTCAAACTCGCATAAGATACCGCAATAAAGCAGTTCCATCCATACTGTTTCCTGAATCCGATAATTGCGCAACATTACAGTTCGAAAGTCCCCAGTCAGCAATAACTCCGGGACAGTGCGCCGTTTTTTATATAGGAGAAGAAGTTCTGGGCGGAGGTTTTATTGAATATGCCTAAATTTCTTACAAAAACCTTAGGATGTAAAGTAAATCAGTGTGAATCAGAATGTATTTCAAAACACCTTATTTTATCCGGATGGTTGCCGGCTGAGAATGAAACGGGAGCTGATATATGCATCATCAATACATGCACCGTAACAGCAAAAGCCTCCATGCAGTCAAGGCAGGCAATAAGGCAGGCAATACGTTCTAATCCTGGAGCAAAAATTATTGTAACCGGCTGCTATGCCGAGACTGAGGCTGATGAATTAAAAAAAATTAAAGGAGTCCATCAAATAGTTGGACAAAAGGAAAAACATAGAATTCTTTCTATAGCGACTAATTGTTTTCCCAATGGTCTTTCGTTTAATGAAAACTTAATTGGCAGCAATGAATTTGTTCGGATTCCTGCTATGCATTCCGAGAATAGGACAAGGGTTTTTCTAAAAATCCAGGATGGTTGTGATGCTTTTTGCACCTACTGCATAGTTCCTTACGCACGCGGCAAAAGCCGAAGTATGCCTCTTGAAACAGTTATTGAAAGCATAAAAAACATCAAAAAAGCCGGGCACCGTGAAGTAGTTCTTTCGGGAATTCATATCGGAAAATACGGATTAGATATTTCTCCTCAAACATCCTTATGTTCATTGATTGAAATATTAAACTCATCAAAAATAATTGATCGTATCCGCATAAGTTCAATTGAACCGAATGAGCTTGTTCCCGAACTTATAGAACTTGTGGCAAATTCAGATATTATCTGCAATCATTTTCATGTCCCGCTTCAAAGCGGAGATAATGAAATACTGAAAAAAATGCGAAGACCTTATACCCGTGAATTCTTCAAGAATCATGTAACTGAAATATATAATCGCATACCAAATGCCGCAATAGGTGTAGATATCCTTGTTGGTTTTCCCGGAGAAACGGATAAAGCCTTTGAAAACACATACTCGCTGATTGATGAACTGCCGGTAAGTTATCTTCATGTTTTTCCTTTTTCACCCCGCAAATATACGCTAGCAGAAAAGCTAAGCGGAAAGGTTCCAGCCGATATCATAAAATCGCGATGCGCATTAATGCGAAAGCTCGGCAGCTTGAAAAAAGCTGACTTTTACAAAAAAGCGGTTGGAACCGATATCGATGTATTAATCGAAGAGAAAAGAGACACAAAAAGCAATCTACTGAAAGGTTTATCCTCAAATTACATTCCGGTTCTTTTAAAAGGGGAGGACAACTTAAAAAATTCTATATTAAAAGTAAATATCAAAACAGCTTGCGGGAATTATGTTGAAGGTATCAATTTAATAAAATATCAGATGCCACGCAAAAATAGTTTGATAAAATAGATTAATCGGTTTATATTTTATATAAATCTTTTCTTTTTGTATGGGGCTGTCTTTAATTATATACTTCCTATTCCCTCAGGATGAAGCCCATTGCAACCGATTCTGGACATCTCTTCATCGACAGGCTCTATTAAAGCGGGTTTTAACAGTAGATTCTCATATTCTGCAATTACCATTATATTTATCCGTTTGTGGAAGCTCATTTGAAATAAGCCCTATTAACAGTAACATAAACAACTAACATGAGCATGAAAGGAGGTCATAATGGAAAAGAAACTTATTAATTATCAGACTTTGCTTAAGGTTACAAAGGCCATTTCACATTCAAAGGATCCGGAAGAAGTAGCGCTAATGACGGTCGAAAGCATCAAGACCGCTTTAGGAGCCAAGGGTTGTGCGTTATTTCTAATCAATCGTAAAACCAATGAGTTGGAGCTTGCAACGTCCTATGGATTGAGTAATGAATATATTAACAAGGGCCCTTTAAGCTCTTTGCGTTCCATTGCTCAATCGGCTGAGGAGGGGCCTGTGGCTGTTTATGATGTCATGGATGATCCGAGAATTCAATACCCCGAGGAAGCGCATAAAGAAGGAATTTCGTCGATTTTGTCAG
>DYJH01000161.1 GCA_020723255.1 Desulfonema limicola
GGAATGCGGTCAGCCTCCTCATACGTTTAACTTCAACCAATTGGCCGAAAACAGAATTGTAGTTCGTACAGCAACAAAAGGGGAAACCTTTATAACTCTTGACCATAAAAATCGAGTTATGGATGAGGAGATGCTGTTCATTTGCGATGGCAATAAACCCGTGGCAATTGCCGGGGTAATGGGAGGACTAAACTCCGAAATTGACAGCTCAACCAAGAATGTTTTAATAGAAAGTGCATACTTTAATCCTTTGAGCATTCGTAAAACCTCAAAAAAACTATGCTTAAGCACTGAATCATCGTATCGGTTCGAACGTGGAGTAGATCCTGACGGAACAATAAAAGCTCTTATCAGAGCCGCATGTCTTATTGCAGAAATCGGCAAAGGGAAAATGTTTGAAGAAATAATAGACGAATATCCTTTGAAACAAAAATCGCATGCAATTGAGCTCAGCATAAGTGAAACCAATAAATTGCTTGGCTTGGAACTGAACCGAAACACAATAAAGTCGTTGCTTGAATCAATTGAATTTAAAACTGAAAACAGCAACCCTGATACAATCAAAATTACTCCGCCTTCTTTCAGGGTTGATATTACAAGGTCTGTTGATCTTATGGAAGAAGCGGCACGTCTGTATGGATATAACAACATTCCAACTACACTGCCTCTAATACGTGCCGAAACCGTACATCCTTTAAAGACACTTGATTTAAGAGAAACCATCAGGAATATAATGACAGGGCTTTCTTTTACTGAGGCGGTTAATTACAGTTTTGCAAATGAATCAAGCTGTGACAGCCTTAAACTTTCTTCAGATGATCCGAAAAGAAAACTGGTCCGTGTTTTAAATCCTATTACTGAAGAACAGAATGTTATGAGGACATCTCTTGTTCCAGGCATTCTTGAAACCATGCGGCGCAATTTGTCTTATCAGATAAAAAATCTTAGGATATATGAAATCGGAAAAATATTTTTAAATAAAGGCCGGGACAACCTTCCTGATGAAGTTGAAATGATTGCCGGCCTGTGGACAGGCAACCGCTATGATTCGGCATGGTATTCCAAAGAGACCAACTGTGATTTTTACGATATAAAAGGAATTGTTGAATCCCTTTTGACTGCTTTGAATATATACGATGTTAAATTTACAAAATTACCATTTGAATTATGTAATTATACAAGATATGGATATACTGCCAATGTCACAGCAGCCAACGAGTCTATAGGACTTGTTGGGGAAATACATCCGGATGTTCTTGTTAATTTCGATTTAAGACAAACAGCTTTTGTTTTTGAATTAAACTGCAGCTCGGTTATTAAATTTTTTAATCTATCGAAGACATCCAAACAGCTGCCTAAATTTCCTGCTGCAACAAGAGATATTACAATTATAATAAATCAAGATATCGAAGCTATGTCTATCATAAATGATATTAAAAATATTGGTGAAAAGCTTATGGAAAATATGCATATTTTTGATATTTTCGAAGGCGCTCCGATTCCATCATCAAAAAAAAGTGTTTCAATTAGAATAACCTATAGGTCTTCTGAAAAAACTCTGGAAGATGATGAGGTTAACAATATACATAAAAATATTACAGACAGGCTAATCAATAAATTTGATGCATCATTGCCGGCCTGATAAACCTTCAAGCCCGAGTGATTAAGATGCAAGACAATTCATATCCTGAAATAAATATACCTGATAAATTATATTTCAAAATAGGCCAGGTAAGTGAAATAGCAGGCGTGCCGCCTTCCGTTATAAGATTCTGGGAAACTGAATTTCCAAAAATCAACCCGAAACGGACACCTGCCGGCCAGCGCCATTACAGAAAAAGTGATATCGAGCTTATTTTAAAAATAAAACACCTTCTTTATAATAAAAAGTTTACAATTCAGGGAGCAATAAAGCATCTTAACTCTGATAAAAGCGAAAGCAAATCTTCGCAAAGGTTATCGAATGAAACACCGGATATTATAGAAGAACTTCGTCAGGAATTAATTTATTTGCGAAATATATTAAGTTAAACTTTAGGAATAAAAATTATGCCTATAAAAAAAATTAATAAACAGCAAAAATACCAAATGAAAGCTAAAAAAATTTTAGTTATTCATGGCTCAAATCTTAATATGCTTGGAGAAAGAGAGCCGGATAAATATGGAACACAAACTTTAGAAAATATCAACAAAGGACTTGTTGAACTTGGACAACAGCTTGGCCTTGTTGTAGATACTTTTCAGTCTAATCATGAAGGATTGATTGTGGATAAAATTCAGGAAGCTTCGCGAATATACGACGGACTGATAATTAATCCTGCTGCATATACTCATACAAGCATTGCAATAAGAGATGCTCTTCTTTTGCTTAAAGTTCCAATAATAGAAGTTCACCTGTCAAACATTTATAAAAGAGAACCTTTTCGCCACAAATCCATGATTTCGGATGTTGCAACAGCCAGCTTGAGCGGCTTCAGCCATTTGGGATATTATATGGCCCTTGAAGCAATATCAAATCTTCTTAAAAAAGGATGAAACGATTCTAAATCCCCTCCCCTCTGCGCCTATGAATAAAATAAAACTGAGCCCTGTTATAATTTCCATTTTCGTAATTATAATTGTTACTGTTTCGTATCTATATGGCATACATTTTTTAGACCTTATGGAATTAAGGACCATCGATTTGCGATTCGAATCGAGGGGAACAGTTGCAACATCTTCAAATGTTGTTCTTGCGGTTGTTGATGAAAAAAGCATAAAAAAAGAAGGTATATGGATCTGGCCAAGATCAAAAATAGCGGATCTGGTTAATAAACTTTCTGATGCAGGCGCAAAAGTAATTGCATTTGATATTGGTTTTTTAGAAGCTGATGAGAAGCTGATCGTAAAAACAATAGAAAATATTCAAAATAAAACAAAGGAACTCAAACAGTTAACCCCTGCATTTTCATCATACCTCGAAGACCTCAAATATCAAACCGACAGTGACAGGATGCTTGCCGCCGCAATTCATAACTCAAAAGCAAAGGTTGTGCTCGGATATTTTTTTCATACTGATAATTCTGCAATTGATCGTATTGATGAAAAAGAGATGGAAATGCATCAACACAATGTCCAGTCTTCTGAATATAATTCAATATTATATTTATCAAAATCTGCCCGGAAAGCGCCGCTGTTAAAAGCTGTGTTCCCCCAATCAAACATTAAGGAAATTTCTGATACAACTAATTATTCCGGATATTTCAATATGTTTCCGGATGAAGATGGAGTAGTCAGAAAAATTCCTGCCGTTTTGAAATGCAAGGATGCTTTTTATGCCCCTCTTTCACTTGCATCTGTGGGAGCTTATCTTGATAAACAGCTTTCTCTGAAAATATATGATTATGGCGTAGGAGAAATCGGCATAGGAAAACTCTTAATACCTGCAGATGAAATCGGACGCATCTCAATTAACTACAGGGGGCCTGCCCAGACCTTTACGCACATACCGGTTACCGATATATTGAAAGGAAATGTTGATCCGAATCTTATTAAAGACAAGATTGTTCTTGTAGGTGTGACTGCAATAGGAATCTATGATCAGAGAGTAACCCCCTTTTCCAATGTTTACCCAGGTCTTGAAATACATGCAAACCTTGTGGACAGTATTTTATCAAATGATTTCATATATCAACCTGGCTGGGCTAAAATCTTTGATTTGCTTGCTATAATTATTGCAGGTCTTTTGCTTGGCTCAATGATGACAAGAACAAGCGCTTTATCCGGTGTTGGCACATTATCGTTATTATTTATCGGATATATCATCATATGCCAGCTTCTTTTTTCAGCAAAAGGATGGATTTTAAATCTTGTTTACCCGCTTTCTGCGATGATTATAGTGTATGTCACTATAACACTATATAAATATTTTACCGAATCGAAACAGAAAAAATTTATCAAAGCCGTATTTTCAACCTATCTTGCCCCATCGGTAGTAAAACAGCTTATAGAATTTCCCGAAAAGCTCGATCTTGGCGGGCAGGAACTGGAAATCACCGCTTTTTTTTCGGACATACAGAGCTTTACAAGCATATCTGAATCTCTTTCTCCTAAAGAACTGGTAGATTTATTAAATGAATTTCTTAGTGAAATGACTGATATTATTGTTGAATATCAAGGAACTTTGGATAAGTTCGTAGGCGATGCAATTGTAGCCTTTTTCGGAGCCCCAAACAACCTGCCAAACCATGCCGAAGTTGCCTGCATGGCCTGCATTAAAATGCAGAAAAAACTGGTTGATCTGAGAGCAAAGTGGAAACAGGAAAAAAGGGCAACTCTTAAAATGCGTGCAGGAATTTGCAGCGGTCCTGCCGTTGTCGGCAATATGGGGTCAAAAACCAGAAAAAACTATACGATGATGGGAGATACGGTTAATATTGCCTCAAGGCTTGAAGGCGTCAACAAAATTTACGGAGTATATTCCTTAATTAGTGATACTACGGCAAAGGCTCTTGGAAATAATATTGTAACACGCGCGATAGATTCAGTGAGTGTGGTAGGCAGAAATGAACCTGTAAGCATATACGAGCTTGTCGGTTATTCCGAAGACATAGATGATAGGATGCTTAGGACTTTTGACTTTTATGCAAAAGGACTCGCAGAATACAGAAAGAAAAACTGGGACCAGGCGATATCTCACTTCATATCAGCCCTTGATATTACAATAAGCGACGGGCCAAGCAAAATAATGCTGGCCCGCTGCAATGAATACAAAACAAATCCGCCCGGCAAAAACTGGAACAGAGCTTATATTATTAAATCAAAATAATCCCTTTGGGTTAAGGACCGACCGGAGCGCCGATCACACCCTGTTTGGTTCCGTGAAATAAACCGGTGGCAAAGTCATCTTTCCAGACACCTCCCATGTTTTGAGCTTCAGGTCCGTAAAATGACCCATAAGCTGTAAAAGTTTGACTGCTGACAGAAAGCTGGCCATTTGGATCTATAGAACCGCTTGCACTATTCACATTTACGCTATGCTGGGCACCATCACCAACTGACAGGTTAAAATCGGCTATTGCTTGCGTATGAAAATTTACTTTGGCATTAAAAGTTCCTGTCATATCAGCGCCTCCGGCATCTGTCCAGTAAGTTCCCTCGGCTCCTCCGGAATATGACCACCAACTGTTGACAGCCATCAGACTTTGCATATCTTCATGTGAGGTTTTTTCGCCGCGTATCCAATAACCTTTATTATCGACAAAATATGTATAAACACTGCCGGCCATAGGCGTTGTCTGCGTCCAGTAGCCCCATACCATGTAAGAATCCTCTCCGGTGCCGGTATTACTTATTGAATAGCTTCCTGAAATTGTATCAGACCTGGTTTGAAGACCGGTTATATATAGCGGATCTCCACTTTTTATACGCATTTCATTATTACCGTGAGAAGCGGAAAATTCCGGCTGACTAAAATCCTGTATGGAAGTGCTGATATAGATGCCTTCAAGATATTTGAAAGGAGATTCATATACTGTCACTAACGCGGAAAAATAGCCATAAAATTCGTGAGGAATTTCCGGCTTATTCGTTGTATTAGTTGTTTGATCAGTCAGTGTCTGAGATACAATTTCAGCTTTAGAATCCGGTAAATCAGTTTTAGTAATGGTAGTCTTGGTTGTATCTGCTGTCCGGCTTTGTGTACTTAATGTGTCGATTGACGATTGAATGCTTGCTGAAGAAATGTCGGTGGCATTGGCAATACTTATCGAGGTTTCGGCATTCTTTGTCAAGATCTCGCCTGATATGTTTGTAACATTGTTTACATTCGGGGCGTCCGCTGCGGGACAGGTTTCAAAACCCTGTCTTGCAAGATCAAAAGACGGGTCTGCAAAAAGCGCCAGGTTGAAAAAATCGCTTGCTTCCTTCCATCTTCCGTCATCAAGGGCATCAAGGGCTCTGCCATAATTTATAAATGCTTCATATACTTTTGTATGTATAGTGCTTGTTGCCTTCTTTTCTTCTTCAGAAAGATTTATGCCCAAAATGGAGACTATATCTTTTACTATTGCAATAGGAAGTTCAAAAAATTTTTCATGTTCTACTGAAGCAGATGAAGCGCCCTTAATTTTGTCCTTTTCCGATGAAGCCACAACAGAGGTGGAAGCGTTTATGCTGCCTTTAACAAGATTGCCGACTACTATGTTTTCTGCACGAAGAAGCTTTCCTATTTTCGGAGCGCTGCTCTCATCGACAATGCCTGTTTGCCCGAGTTTCATTTCATCCAAAAGCGCTTGCAGTCTCAACCTTTCAACCACCTTGATGGATTTTATTTTTGAAAGATCGGTGATTACCATTGCCGTAATAGCTTTTTGGAAAGCGCGCATGCTTTCATCAGGTGACAGGTCTTTGTAATAACAAACGGCGACAGTATTTTTATCGGATTTGACCGTCATGAGTTGATCTTCTTCAGCTAATGATTTTAAAGCCAATTTTCGGCTGTAAGCTATCTGGAGCAAGGTAAGCTGTCTTCCTATTTCTTCCTCAACAAGCGGTTTTTCCTTATTCCTGTATCCTTGCCAAATATTTATAGCTTTTTCAAAATCTTCCTTTTTTACATATGAAAGTCCCAAATAATATATTGAAAAAGGATCTCCGGGCTCAATTTTTAAAGCCGTTTCAAATTCTGCAATAGCTTCATCCAAAAGCCCTTTGTTATAGTGAATAAATCCGGTTTTACTATGCTCTACAGCTTTATCAGACCCCGCAGGGACGTAGCCTTCAGCCGGATTTTGCATTCCGGCGTCTGGTGATAAATTGGGTGATAAATTATCGGTTTGTGCTATTGCAATGCTGTATGCTGACAGCATAAGACATATTATAATAAATACAGATGAAAGTTTTTTGTTCAACATATCATGATCCCCCTTTTAGTAATATTACCCTGGAAAAATGGAAAATATTTAAACTTAAATAATATATACTGATTAGAAACGGTAGCCGACATTAAATGTGTATGTTGTGCGTTTATAATCGAAAATATCGGCATTGGAATCATTATCCGTGTAGCTGAAAGCAAGCGATGCATAAAAATTCTTGCAGAATCCCTGGCTTATCACGGCGGTTACATTATTGCGCTTATCTTCCCTGCCATTGTTATATAAAACAGGTTTTTCGTTATAGTCTTTTTTGGCCCACAGATACTGAAGGAAGAATTCGGTATTCGTCTGAAACTTTGTAAAATAAGATATGCCAATATAAGGTCCGTCATAAGTATATCTGTCGTCATCAGAATCAAGATAATCATAACCGGTTTTTAAAGAAACAATATGTTTTCGCTCATAAAAATAAAAAGTAGGTTCCAACTCGCAACGGAACCTTTCATTGTCCAGCCCTGATCTTGTAGTGGAATAGAAATTTTCATTGCTGTAAGAACCCAAGCCTTTCAAACTGAAATACTTATTGAAAAAATGCTCATATTCAGGATCAATATGATAAAGGTATGAAAGACGGTCATTCCCAAAATCCATTTGTGTGAACCCCGCGGGAAGTTTAAAAATATCTTTTTGTATTACCCACCATGGCCCGGTATTGACATCAACAGATAAAAAATTAAACCGGCTGTGGTCGAAATATGCTTTATTATAAAATGTCAGCCCCGTATTCCACATAAGCCCTTTTGAATCTCCGATATCATAAAGAATATTTCCGGCTATGCTGGTAACAGAAGCCTCATCCTCCTCTTCTGCATTCGTTTTAGATGGCCTAAGCACACCTCCGGATACCGAATAATTACCCATTTCAGGTCCTGAATTTATGTTGCTGTCCCACATTATGCCCTGGGACAATCTTAAATTCCATAAGAACTTCTTTCCTTTTTGTTCAATATCGGCCAACATTTTAACTATGTTTGCCTTAACAGATGGCGGAGGATTGGATTCCATGACCTTGTTAAGTTCATTTCGGGCTTCATCATAACGCTCCATAGAAAAATAAGTTGCGGCAAGCTCCAGCCTGACCCTTTGCAGTTGAGGATTAACAGAAAGCATTTTCTTGAATTTCTCAATCGCAAGCTTATTATCGCCGGTCTTCATTGCGCTTGTGCCTATCCAAAACATTATATCCAATGTCTCGGCCTTGCTTGCAATTTCCTTAAATATCGGAAGAGCCCTTGCGAAATCCCTGTCATAATAAAGCACTACTGCATCTGCGAGTTTTTTGTCGAGGTCTTTAATTTCTTCCGGTGTCATTTTGCTGAGATTTTGCGCAACTTGCTTATCAACAATATTAAGGTCGGGTTTATCGCTCAACGTTGGTTCATCGGCAGCCATTGCCCCGATAATAAAAACCTGAGCAAAAAATGATAGTACAAGAAAAACAAAAAGAGACGTGAGTTTAAATTTTAAGGACATAAAATAACCCCCTTTAATTTAACAAAACAAATAGATAGAAAAATATTATTTTAAAAAAAACAATGGCAGCAACATTGAACCTCCTCTTCCGTCATGCCGGACTTGATAAGCCTGCCCCGGCAAGCTTTAAGCCTGGGGCATCCAGTAAATTCAATATGTTCTGGATACCGGCTTTTCGCCGGTATGGCGGTTTGAGGATTTTTTACGGGACCGTCAAAAACTGCTTAATAAATTTCATAAATCCCTATAGCTTGTCAATAATAATAATGATGTACTCTTAAAAAATTGGGAAACATCATTTTTTATCATACCGACGGAGAATTAGTAAATCTCCCAAGCCGTATCTGCGACAGTCCCTAAAGTTCCTTTGCTTAAAATGCCTATACCGGATGGATTTGTTAGCCAGACATTAACCTGCCCCGTCTGACTGTTCCGCCACAAAAGATCCATATTACTATCCGTATTGAAATCGCCGGTATTTATAATTTCCCAGTTCATGTCGCTGACTGTACCAAAGGCTCCGCTGGATAACAGGGCAGTTCCGTTTATTAACCAGACATCAACCTGTCCTGTCTGTT
>DYJH01000162.1 GCA_020723255.1 Desulfonema limicola
AAATTCAAGTGGTTCCACCCTCACCCCAGGCCGGGGCTTACCCGCCCTCGGCCTGATGACGGACTTTTTAGGATTTGCAGGCTCAAATGTACCGATTTCTTTTTCAAGCCCTACGGTTGGATTCTGAAGACATGTGATCGGTCTTCCTTTAAAAGCCCGCCCAAAACATCCCTGGTCACATGAAATACAGTAACGTATCTCATCCAATCTTCCTTCCATCACTTTATTGGGAAGGCCAGGATCTGCAATGAGCGCTCTGACCATGCCAACCATATCTGACTTCCCATCAGCTAAAATTTTTTCAGCCTGCAAAGGATATTTGATCCTGAAATCATTCAGTACGGGAATACTAACGGCCTCTTTGAATCCAACTGAATAAGGTAGCCATGATCCCAAGGGAACATGCATACCTGCACCTACACTGAACACTCCTTCATGGAAAGGCCCTCCAACATGAATAAAGTCAATTTTTCCGGTAGCCTCCAACTTTCCGGCAATTTCCTTCATGTCATCTAAGGTATTACCGCCCGGAATGCCGTCATAGCCAGCAAGCCTCATTCCCAAAATGGAATCACTCCCCAAGGCTTCACGTACGGCGCCAATTACTTCCAGAGGAAATCTCAGCCTGTTTTCCTGACTGCCTCCATACTCATCTGTTCTTTTATTAGTAGCAGGCGACATGAATTGTTGTAATAAATATCCGGTGGCTCCATGAAGCTCCACCCCGTCTAAACCGGCCTCCTTGACAAACCCTGCTGATCTGGCAAATGCCTTAACAACCTGCTTAATTTCTTCTGTGTCCATTTCCTTTGGAATATCCCGGAACACAACAGACGGAACAGCCGATGGAGCCCATGCAGGAAGCCTGGTTAATTCAGGATCAGATGATCTTCCGGAGTGGCATAGCTGAACAATGACAGTAGATCCCTCATTGTGCACTACTTCGGCAAGTTGCCGCAGCATAGGAATCGCCTTTTCATCATATATTTCCTGAACGCCGCCAAAAACCCTGCTGTTTGGCATAACAACCATCATCCCGGCAATAATCAATCCTGCTCCGCCTCTTGCTCTTGCCCTTGCAAATTCTATAAACCTATCATCCAGTATATTGTTTTTATCGGCTAACTGCGCACTGGGACCCAAGTATATCCTGTTTCTAACTATCTTTGGCCCAATTTCAATGGGAGTAAACAAGTGTTCGAATTGTCTGTTCATTCTTAACACCTCCTCATGTTATGCTCTTACAAGAAAGAATATTTTACCGAACTGTCTATGAGGCCTTGATACCTCCGTCTATCGCAAGGTTGACTCCTGTTATGTATGATGCCGAATCCGAACACAGCCAGACAACAGTATCTGCCACTTCTTCAGGCTTGCCTCCATGTCCGAGAGGAATTCCATCAATTACTTTTTTCGCCAGTTCCGGAAACATCTCAGCAAAGTGAATTACTCCAGGCGTTTCAATCCAGCCGGGACAGACGGAATTTACCCTGATCCCTTGTTTGGCATATTCAAGCGCACCCGTCATGGTTAGCCCGTTGATACCCCATTTGGCTGCACAGTAAGAGCTAAGGCCGGGATAACCTTTAAGACCCGCCAAAGAAGAAGTGTTTACAATTGATCCTCCGCCTGATTTAATCATGTGTGGTATTTCATACTTCATACAGTAGAATACTCCATACAGGTGGCACTGCATAATTTGATCCCAATGCTCCGAAGGCTGGTCAGCAATTAACGATTCAGGAACTCCCATGCCCGCATTATTGAATGCACAGTCAAGCCTTCCGTAGCGCTTTATTGTTTCAGCCACCATGTCTTTCACTTCTTCTTCTTTTGAAACATCACACTTGATAAAAAACGCATCACCCCCAGCATCAGTTATCATGCGGACTGTCTCCGCTCCGCCTTGCAAGTTAAGATCACTACTTAATGCTACTTTTGCTCCGGCGGCAGCGAATGCACATGTAGTAGCGCGTCCTATTCCAGAAGACCCGCCCGTAACAATCGCCACTTTACCTTTCAGCATACTCATAATTAATTCTCCATTTTACTGTTCTTTATTTTTCTAATCCGAGAGCCTTCAGTGCAGCATGTGTATCTAAATAAAATATTCTTGTTTCAATTATCTTTCCATCCAACATCCTGGTTTTTTCCAGCACTTCAAGATCGATATCTATTCCAGTTTTTCTCGCACGGGCAGGCATACGCATCCAGTTAAACACGGTATCGCCGCCACCGTCAAAGGTCTCAATTTTCACTTTGCCAATTTCCCAATATTCACCAATTGTTTGCACCAGCTTTCTCACACCATCAATACCATGGTGAGCTCCCCCATAAGGAAGAGAAGGCGGTTCATATATTACTACATCAGGATGATTAAGCGCCAGTGCGCCTTCCATATCACCACGACTCCACATCTCCTCACCACTTTTTACGATATCAGCATTTTCTTTTGACATTATGAGGTTCTCCTTTATTATTTTTTTGTTAATTTGCTCAGGGAATACCCGGTTTTGAGCAAAAAAGCGCCAACATTTGGGAAATGTTTATTCAATTTGTTCAGTAGGCGCTGCGCCCTGATTTCCGGTTCGATCTCCATTCCAGAAGGAACATATGACGGTTTGTCGGTTGAAGCATTGTCTCCGGCTATCCAACCGGTACTGTATGCAAGCCCAACACAAGAAAGAGCCGACGTGGCGACTACTCCTTCTCCGGCAGTTCCACCGGCGGTCATTCCTGCAGCATATAGTCCAGGAATGGGTTTTTGCTGCTTATCAAGAACCTGAAATTTGTGGTTCCCATGCGGGCCTGATAAAAGGCTGAGTCTATTGCTATTGGGGCATCACAATTGACAGCCACAAATTCGGTATAATTAATCAAGGCCTCCGCTGTGTCTCCCTGAATATCGATAATGCGTGGAATTCCTGTTTCTTCGGATGCTTCCAAGTCCTTATCCAGAAGTCTTTTAACTTTATCATGATCAAAGATACCTTTCTGAGAATCCTTAACCACAAGATGCCCTGAGAAAAAAATACTGCCTGAGAGAACCGGGGGATTTTGACCTGGAGGGCCTCCAATCGTTACGTTATAAATTTTAAATTCTTTTTGTGGCACACTAAAATTTAACATATTTTTATTACTCCTTTATTGCTACCTGTCTTTCAATCTGGGCATATCGCCAGCCTTGAGTTTTTTTACTTTGTTAATAGCGTCAATGGCGCTGGTACCGGCAGCATCAGCGCCATATTCTTCCGCCTGCTCATCAGTAAATGCCCAGCCACCCGCAATGTAAATCAAATTATCTCTTAGCCCTGCATTTACAAGCGCCCGGTTGATATTCCCACAATAAGACTTTACCGGCGATAAAATGGCTGAAGCGCCCACTATCGATGCGTTATTTTTTTTCGCAGCTTCCACAAAATCCTTGGCTGATTTATTCTCGCCTATATCAATTACATTATATCCATTAGCGGCAAAGACCGCTCCCACTACGCGCTTGCCGATAAAATGCACATCTCCTTCCACCGTTCCGATTACCATCGTATCTCCCATGGCTTTGCCGCCCGATACAATATAGGGGCGCAGCCGCTCGGTAGCATCAGTTAACATATCCCCGGCAATAACCAGATCGCTCATGAAGCGCTTGCCTGTATCGAAGCCTTCGCCGATAATAGTCAAACCCGGATTCATCCCTTCCATGATCATATCCAGAGGACCTATTTTAGCATCGAGACCCTCGGTAATCAGCTTGTCCAACAGCTCGTCATCAAGATCAATGACCGCTTCTTTCATCTTTTCTAAAATATCTGCTTTACTTGACATAGTTATCTCCTCTCCTTACATTTTACCATATTTCCTGGCTGCCGCAACAGTTATATCCAGGTTTTCAGGCGTTACATAATAGTCAATAGGGCCAACACCAATCGTACACCTGTTGTTAGGTATTTTCTTGGCAGCATCGCATCGCCCTTTTATCTCTTTTTCAATTTCTGATGCCGGTCCGGTAACAAGAAGCTTGTCCGATGGGCTATAACAACCGTACAAATTATTTTTCTGCAGAAAGTCATTTAATATGGTGTAGTCGGTCAGATCCCCTGTGCATATAGCGCCTTCAAAACTGTCCTTTGCAAGAGCCCCGGCTTTCAGCAATTCATCCAGCCAATCGATTGCTCCATTGAAAGCCCATGCATGAATGATCGGCACATTAATAGCAGCACTGACAGCCTTGCCTATCCTCGCATATTCTTCGGCAATCCATTCCGTGCCTTTAATGGGATACATTCCAACCACAGAGCACATGTAACTGAAATCTACTTTTCCCAAAGTGTTTACCGCAATACCCAATTTGATCAGCCACTCTGATGCCAGGTGTGCTGCCTTTTTACAGAGTTCGGGATTTTTTCGGAGACTTTTCAGATATTGATTGTAGCCCATCATATGAGAGCAGGCAAAACCGTCCGGTCCTTCACAAAATGATCCTTCTATAGGCATAACTCCGCTTAATTCGTATTTGTCAAATATCCGCCTCATTTCCTGGCAAAACCAGAGATATTGGGCAAACATGCCATGTTTCGTGGGATCAGGCGCCTCAAGACCTTCCAGATCTTCAACCGTCTTTATCGGCATTTCTCCTTCATGCACAGGATTGCCGTTTTCTATAAGCATAGAATCACAGCCGAACAATTCTTCGCCATATGAAAGAGGTCCGCAAAACATTCTGTCAAACTTGTAGCGGGCAGTAGTTGCCAGATGAGCCTTTACTGTCAGCTTGGGATAAACGTAACCATCTACGGTCTTAATTGCATCGGCGAACCCATCCAAAGTACGTACGGCATATGAAACATGGAAAAACGGCTCTACAAGCAAGCGGTCTCTTTCTTTACCTTCCATTGTCGCCTTGAAACGTTCCATAGGCGTCATCTCTTCTTCTTTGATGTTTCGATGAATCTTTTCACAATATCTTTCTATCTCTCTTTCCTCTTCAGGGCTCCAGCCAAGGCTCGCGTTTAGCTCATCTAGCGATTTCCCATAATACGGCCCGGCGCCTTTCATCTTTCCTAATTTAACAGCCATGTTTTTTCTCCTCATTTAATCAAGATTGTAACTATAATTTATAAAAATAGAATTGTTTGCTTTATCTTGCGGTAAGCTTGTTAATGCTGACGCGAAGCCGAGGGCTTGCTGCCCTCGACTTTTTGAAAGTTTTTACAAGTGCATTCTTATTTAGACAACAGTAGGAAGTTGGCTGTACTAAAATAACCGGGGTCCAGTTTTGAAGCAGGCATAAATAAAAATGATTCCGGGTCTGCCGATCTGTTTGCAGATGAAGCATGACGGACTTTTTCGTCAATAAACAACAGACAATCATGATCTCCTGTATTGCTTTTTCCACTCGGGGCCTCGCTGTAATGCGTAATAAAAGTGCCCCATACACGGAAATCGCCGGATTTTTCAAATACCTCCTTGTACCATATGGTATAAGTTACCTGATCAACATAACTTATATGCTTTCCCCAGTTATAATACGGATCTTTAGGCATCTGTTCCACAATAAATACTTTTCTTGGAACATATGTAATATCAAGAGACGCCCAGGCTGCACCCTTAAAATTTGGATCTTCATAGCCGTATTTGATATGTCTGCCGGTATAGGGATATACTCTGGTCATCCTTCCATCCGGCAAATCCTGCACCGGAAGCATATCAGGACTAGAAAAAGGAACAAGGATTGTTTTTTCACCAACATATTTCCATTTCATTGTACTGTCTTTCCCCGACCACTGGTAATTTAAATCCAGCCATAAATCAGAGCCCATATATGGGTCAGACCTCGTCGTCGATCCTGTTTGCCGAATCCTGCGGATGGCAGGAACATAGGCATAATTGACATCCTCTCTTTTATCCATATAAATGTAGGCCATTGTATTAGTTCCTTTAAGACCCATCGGTTCTATATTTCTCGCAAATTCGTAAGTAAGAACCTTATCGGGATTTCTTATTTCCTGACCTGGCGGCCGGCCATTCATATAAAGGCGTTGGTCAAGGCCTTGAAGATAACGTTCCTCTCCATTTCTGTCTATCCACATAATACGGATTTTATCTCTTGAGGCCATAAAGCGATATCTCTGGAAATTAAAGTTATACATGATCTTTGCCCCGACCTTGGGATCACTGAGATCAATGCTGGGGAAAGGTAAACCGTAAATATTTTCCGGATATTTCCTGGTGGTTTTATCGATCAAAAAACCGTCAGCATCTACATCAAATTTTCCCGCATTCTTTGCGCTTGCTGAAAGAAAGCTGTCAGGAAGTTTATATTCGAAGTTTATTTTTCCCGGTGTAACAACCCAATCACCCTTTTGAACCGCACTATACAAAGCCGGATTAAGCAGGTCTTTGTATTGAGCACAGTTGGTTTTGTTGATCACTTTGGGTAAATCCACAGCCTGCCCGATACCGCTGCACAAAAGCAGAACAACCAACGAACATAGTAATAATCCAAAGCTTTTTAAAATTTTCATCTGTTTCATCTTCTCCTTTTCCTCCCTCCACCTTTATAGTTGTTATAATTATCTTTCTCTCCGGCATTAAACAGCCCTTTTGAAGATCGCATCAAATATTATGCCCTGTCAGACAATACATGAAACAACAAAAGGGCTGTTTAATGCCGGAGATAGCCTCATTTATAAGGATTGCATTGAACCGCAACAGCGAGCGTATTCCCCGCTTTGCGGCGGGGTTAGCGAGCGAATATGAAATAACTCAAAAGTCCTTACGGTCGCTGCGAAGCATTGCCGTATGACAGAACATTTTTCAATTGCTTGCAGTAGAAATCTTCAATAATTTATTGTTTTATACAGGAGGCATTACAGGTTAGCAATAGTAGAAGATTTATAGTAAAATAATAGTATAATTCTACCATTATCTATCTTAAATTCATAAGATGTGACCTGAGATTTGATTTTTTTTGGGGCAGGTCAAGCTTCTTTCTGATGTTTTTTCTGTGAAAAGATACGGCGCTTTCCGATACATTCAGAAGATTGGCCATTTCTTTTGTTGTTTTGCCCCTTTTGACCAGATTGGCTATCCGAATTTCCGTGGGTGTAAAGTCAAAGTATTTATTAGTCAGTGTGTTTGTAAAAGGTGATATAACTTCTTTCAAATTACTCTTAAGGATATAGACACAGTTCTTTTGCCTGTCAGATGCGCTTGCTTCCAGCTCTTCAAGGTAGGGTTCTATCAAGTGTTTTACATTGGAAAGGACCTTTGCTTCAAGTTCTCCCTTGTCCTGATCCCTGTGTTGCATCAACACCTTCAAGGCAGCATTGGTCTCCTCAAGCCTTTGGGTATTTTCTTCCAATTTCTGTTTTTTTTCAATCAGAGCCTGTTCCACCATTTTGCGTTCAGTAACGTCCTGGGTGATTCCAATGGTTCTCAAAGGTTTTCCGGCTTTATCCAAAACAGCGTATCTTGCTTCAGCCCAAAAATACCTGACGCTACCGTCAGGACGAATAATCCTGAACTCCATGGAAGAAAGCTTTCCTCCCAATAATTGCCGCTTATATCCCTTTAAAACTCTTTCTCTATCGTCCAGATGAGTTACGGTCATCATTTCTTCCACAATATTACCATCATTCTTTTTTTAAGGCCATAAATATGATACATCTCGTCTGACAATTCCACTTCTTCTGTTTCACAATTTAGTTCCCAATTTCTAAGACGTGAAATATGCTGTGCTTCTTTTAAAGTACTTTCACTCTTTTTTAATTTTTCTTCGGTTTGTTTAAGTTCTTCTATTCTCCGCGCCAATTCCTCATTGGAAGCCACAAGTTCTTTGATACGCTTTTTAAATCGTGACTGCTGATCGTTAGTGGCATTTCGCAACGACTCTTCCATATGCTTCTGATATGTGATGTCCCGGACAAATACACAAAAAAACTTCTCGCCCTCGACTTCCATAAAATTAATGGTAAGTTCAACAGGAAAAACAGACCCATCCTTTTTCCTGTAATATGCTTTCTGAGAAGATAATGCTCCCGCTTTGGATATCTTCCAATTTTCAGAATTGAAAGATGCATCGAAGTCAGGATCAATGTCGCACATGTTCATGAAAAGCAGATCTTCACGCGAATACCCAAGCAACCGGAATGCCGCCTCGTTCACATAAATTATCTTGCCATCAGGTTCAGTGCAGATCAATAAATCAGGACAATGCTCGATAGAGAACGATATGAGTTTCTGAACCTTTTTATCCAATTTATTGTAGTTAGGTTTACTATTCATTAGATGCTCCGATAGGTGAATAATTACATCATACGAAGAATTGTATTACACTCCCGCTTTCATAGCAAAGAGAAATTCATAAGTATAAAAACTTAATATCCTTACGGCTCCATATCTCCTCACCACTTTTCACGATTTCAGCATTTTCTTTTGACAGGTTCTCCTTATCATAAATATTAATGTTTCATCTGAAGAATAAACACATCTACATCAATCTTCAACAATAATTATTTAATTTTAAATAGATATTAGTGTAAAAGTAAAGACCATTCAACAAACAGATTTTGTTTCAAACCGGTAAATTAGGGATTACGTATATTAGCTGTTTCTAATAGAGGATTTAACAAATGAAACTTAAAGTCGTTCTTGAGACAAGTGAAGAGAGTGGGTTTTATAGCCTACGTACCAAGTCTCCCAGGATGCATTAGCGAAGGAAATACCAGAGAAGAAGCTTTAAGAAGCAATTGAGCTATATCTCGATCCTGTGGACGACGATATGATGTTTGTACCGGGCACAGAGGTCATGGAACTTGCGGTATGACAGCAATTCCAAGTGTTGCATGTGGCCCTGACGAAATTCATCTCCCAAAACAAAGCCGTTTTCCGCTAAATGGCCCACC
>DYJH01000163.1 GCA_020723255.1 Desulfonema limicola
CTGCCTCGTGCACCGCTGCACAATACAGCTCGCAACTTCTGCAATCCTGGCAAACTGATTCCTTGGGATCAACCATGGATATATAGCCTATCGCTTTTGGATACAACGGGGTTTTATCTGCTGAAACTCCAGCTTTATTATTTGCCATTAACATCCTCCTTATCTTCTGTTATTGTTTCTAACTACGAATTAACTGAGTGCACTGTTCTTTCTATCAGGATCACTTTTATCTGTTAATGCATTACAGCATACTCGGCGGCAACGTAACCGGATACAGTCGATGCAGCGAGACCACCTAGCACACCGTATCCTATCGGAACTGAACTTTCACCTAAAATACCACCGGCAGTGAAAAATGCGGCATACAGCCCGGGGATGGGGGTTTGATCCGTATCCAATACCTGCATGTTAGGGTTAACCCGCAGACCGCAACCGACCGGACCCAGACTGCAACCTGCTTTAAGACCATAGAATGGAGCGTCCTTTATTGGAATGAGAAACCGGGCAGGTGTATCAAATTCAGTGTCAACTCCTGCTTCACAATATCTATTCCATTTCTCTATAGCTTCCTTGAATTTAACCGGATCTAGGCCTAACTTTCCAGCCAGCTCCTCTAGTGTACCGGCAATTCTTATTGCCCCTATATCGATCGCTTCTTTCACCCCTATCCGCCAATCATTGGCGGCAAGCCTTCCATGATCCATCACTAAATCCAAACCAGGCAAATCCTGAGTAATAGGTCTCTTGCAAGATGTCCCGGAAGGCATATCGTCCTGAATTTTCCAAATATTATCTTCATAGTGGCTGTCGAAAATTACATATGCCCTCCCTCCGGGCTGTGCCATCATGGCGGGCGGCCTGATTACATATTGCATTATACTGTTGTCCATCATCATAAATCTTTCACACGCCTTGTTTAAGTGAAGCCACGGAGCTCTGGCCAACTGGACGTCTCCGGAGTATATATATCTAAACCACGGCCCTCCAAACCTCTCTGAGGTCTATTCCTCCGTCAAAACCTATTAGCGAGTCGAATCCAGCCGTATCCGCGCCCACACCAAGCCCCATTCTGATGCACTCTCCGGTATTGGAAGGCAGGCACATCGATACACTACCGACGCCCTTATAGGCCGTGGGCACATATTTTTTAAGCATGGTTAGATTGTAATGCATACCTCCTGCGGCCAGAACTATACCTTTTTTTGCTTTAACAAATATGGTGGTTCCATCCAGCACATTGGTAGTTTTTACGCCGACAATTCTGCCTTTTTCTCTCACTAATGCGGATGCTGCCGTATTTACTATAGTCTTTACCCCTTTTTCCTTACCCACTTTGACAAGAAAGTATATAAAATCAACAGCTCTGGTATACGCAATTCTATCGTAGGAATCTTTGGGAACAAGCGCAGGGTATCCTCCTTTTTCAGGTTCCCATTCCATACCCAGATCTTCCAGCCAGTCGACTACTTCACCACTCTTTTTTATCATTTTACGCAACAAATGCGGGTTAGCAGTATATCCGGTTTCAAATAAATACTTCTGAACGATCTTATCTTCGTCGAATGGCACGCCGGCCGCTTTCTGAACTCTGCTTCCGTAACAGTAAAAAGCACTTGCATACGCGGATGTTCCCCCTGTTTTTTCTTCCTTCTCCAGAAGAATCACAGAGTTACCTTTTTCCACTGCTTTTAATGCTCCTGTAAGGCCGCCACCGCCTCCCCCCACTACTACTACATCAGCCTCTTTATCCCATTTTGTGGGCGGAACTACAGGCATAATTGGGTCAGCATCTTCAGGGTTATTTAGCGGCAGGTTGCCTCCAATTTTTTGCTTTATCTCTTCTTCCTTCATTTTTATCTCCCAAATACATTTATGTTTATCAAATACTTTAAATTGTATTACAGCCATAAAAATCAATTTGAAGTAAAAAGAATAAATACAAATATTATGCAATGATCAGAAAATTATCCAGCTTGTTTTTATCTGATACCAGGCAAATGGCAGTTTAAGATTTACCCGATGCAGCATAACGCTCTTTTGCAATCGCAAAAAGTTCCTGACTTCCCTTTGACCATTTTACAGTCAACTTGGTTTTTCTAATCTTCCATCCTTCAGGAGTGCGAATCATCTCATTTGTATAGTAGCCTCCGCCGGACCACATACTGTCAACTTTATCATTCGGAAGATAAAACTCGGAGTGAACGTAAGACTTGCATGTTGCTTCATCCCCATTTATGGTTACGACATCGTTGGATGTATAGTGCATCACGGATTCAAAACCGCTGGCATTCTGTCTTGCCCAGGCAACCCAATCATCGGCTTTTAAAACTATGGGATTTCCTCCGATCATTGATGTATAATCAATTTCTACTTCATCGGCATAGCAGGAACGCAATCCGGCCCAGTCATGTAAACCTATACTCGTAGAATAACGTATAACTACGTCGGTAATGTCTGTGCGATCTAACAGGATTTGTATTTTTTTCTCGTCCATAATTAATTCTCCTTTACTTAATCACCTTCTCAAAATCAATTTTAAGATCCTCCATAACTACCTGTACGGCTGCCCGCCCGCCGCCTGTCACGCCGCCGCCGGGATGCGTGCTCGATCCTGACATATAAAGTTTCTTTACCGGCATGCGATACATATGCCATCCGGGCAATGGTCTGTTTCCGCCGATCTGCCAGTTGTACATTCCAAAATGGCATATATCACCGGCAGGCATAGCAGAGTTTCTCCTTTGAACATCAAGCGGGGTCACATATGACCTTCCTAAGATATTTTCATCGGTCAGATTGGTGCAATAGCGCCGGGCTATTTCAAGCATATTATCCGCTGTCTGCTGGCCTACCTCATCCCATTTTTCAGAAGGAGAATCTTTTAGAACAGGAGGCACGAGCGCATAGTTATGAACCACTGCTTTGCCTGCCGGAGCCCTTGACGGATCAATCGAGGTGGGCATGCAGAAACTGGAAAATTCATTGTCCAGATAACCGAGATCCATGCGGTATAATGCATTGCGATAATGTTCCACATTCATATGACCGAATTTCACAATAAGAAAATCCCCCAATTCTCCGGCGCGCTTGAACTTTGGTTTCTCATTAAGAGCTAAGTGCTGAATAAAACTGGAATAACGGCTTTGGTGCAGCCTGTTGATATTACGGCCCAATTTTGGCGGCAGCTCAAATCCTGGAAGCATATTGGGAAAAATCTGCTTGGCGTTGATGTTGGCTACCACTGCTTTGCTTGCAAGAATTTTTTCTCCGCTTGATAAAACTACGCCTGTCACTTCTCCCCCGGATATCTTAAAATGCTTTACCGCACTGTTTAACTTGATGACGCCGCCCTGAGCTTCAACACACCTTTTCAAAGACTCTGCAAGAGCACCTGAACCACCCACCGGCATCCATCCGCCGAATCTGTGCATAAACGGCAAGGTGATGAAAAAGCCGAAACCTGTGCCTTTATCAAAAGGATTGTTCATGGCTTCTGCTGCAAAGCGGGAAAGAGCAATTTTTAATTTGTCGCTCTCAAACCAGTCTTCGGCAACATCCCAGGCGCTTATCGCTTGCGCTCTCAACATCTCCCGGCCTTCCTCGCTCTGGTCCATCACTGCATGAGCGGTTCCGGAGCTGGCCGGAGGTCCAAACATTCCCCTAGCTATCATTTCCATATGTTTACCCGCTGTTTTTTCAAATTCCTTATACGCATCAGCGTCACGCGGGGAAAACTTTGCAATTGACTCACATGTCTTATCGATATCCAGATAGAATAAAATTGTCGTGTCGTCTTCAAATATTTCACCGGTCAGCTTATCCGACCTGGCATACTCCAAGCCATATTTTGAAAGCAGCCCGAGTTCATCATTTTTCATCAACGGATTAGCCAAAAGCAGGTAATGAGCGCTGGAACAGCAATCATGCTTGAATCCAGGAACAGTCAATTCCTTTGTCTTAGTTCCGCCGCCGACTTCCGGTTGCTCTTCGACAACACAAACCTTAACTCCGGCCTTGCTCAAATAAGCCGCAACTATAAGACCGTTATGCCCGGCGCCTACGACTATTACATCATATTTCTCTGCAATAACTTAAGGTCTCCTTTATTATTTTTATATTTATATTTTTATTCCGGTTGTGTACCCGTCATAAATCGCATCTATTCCCTTTCGCGGAGCTACAGAATCACCGATACAATACAGTTCTTTAACCTTTCCTTTCAGAGCCTTATATATTTCGTTATTAGCCTTGTTATAAGTAACCATAACAACATTATCGACTCCTTCAACTTTTCTTACAGCGCCGGCATATATATCGAGAAGTTCCACCGTGTTTCCTGAAATGCTTCTTACTATCGTATTGGGGCTGAAAACCACACCTTTAGTACGCAACCTCATATAAGAAGCCGGTAAATCCGTTGTGGCGATAAGATCAAAACCGATAAATGTCAAAGGGCTCACCATCTCCACCTGCCTGCCCTTTTGAGCAATGTACTCTGCGGTACTCATTAATTGCCAGTGCCCTTCCCCGCCATCAACCACTATTACTTTTTCGCCAAGCTCAACCTTATCCTGAAGCACGTCCCATACATTGACCACATTATCCTGATCTCCGCCGGGTACCGGAGATTTGGCTGGCAACGAACCGGTAGCTACGACAACAGCATCAGGCGCTTCTTTTTCTACCATCTCCGGCGTTACTTCCACTCCAAGATTTACCTTTACTCCAAGTAATTCCAATTGCTTAACTCTGTATCTCACCGAGCCGGCAATTTCTGCTCTATTCGGAGCTTTGGCTGCGATAAGGATCTGACCGCCCAGTTCATTTGTTTTTTCATAGAGTGTCACATCATGGCCTCTTAATTTGGCAACCCTCGCAGCTTCCATGCCTGCCGGACCGCCGCCGATTACCATAACCTTCTTCTTTGTAGCCGCAGGTACAATAGTGCCTATTTCTTTTTCTTTTCCTGCAACCGGATTTTGAAAGCATGTAAGTGGTCTGCCTTTCATGGCTCTTCCTATACAACCCTGATTACAGGCTATACAGGAACGAATTTCATCTATTCTGCCTTCCATAGCTTTATTAGGCAACTCAGGATCGGCTATCAAACCTCTGCATATACCGACCAAATCCGTCTGACCGTCTGCCAGCATCTTTTCAGCCTGAATGGGATCATTGATTCTGAGGGCTACTCCTATAGCCAGATCAACAGATTCTTTGAAACGGGCGGCATAGGGATTCAACATCCCTAAAGGAGTGTGCATGCCTGTGCCGATAGTAAATATTCCTTCATAAAAGCCGCCTGAAATAGAAATATAATCAATATATCCGCTTTCCTCAAAAATTTTGCCGATCTCAGTGGTATCCTCAATGTTCAGCCCTCCGGGCACAAACTCGTCTCCGGGCATCCTTATGCCAAGAGCCATATCATATCCTACTTGCTCCCGGATGGCCGCCATAACCTCCAATGGAAATCTCACACGATTCTCCAGGCTTCCTCCATACTCATCCGTTCTCTTATTTGTATAAGGAGACATGAACTGTTCAGGCAAATAACCTGTGGCGCTGTGAATCTCAAGGCCGTCCAGGCCGGCATCTTTGGCAAACTGAGCGGTTCGCGCATATGCAGCCATAACCTCTTTAATATCTTCAATCTCCATTTCCTTAGGTACAGTTCGGCCTGAAGCCGGAGTAGGTGAAGCACTCCAAAGCGGCAATTGTGTCAATTCAGAATCCGCGGTTCTTCCGGCATGCATTAATTGAACAAAAAGCTTTGTGCCCTCCGCATGCACCACATCGGCAAGCGTTTTTAATCTTTCAATAATGCGTTCATCATACATTTCCATAATGCCGTAAATATTTCTGCTGTTAAACATTATGTTCATGCTTCCGGCAATAATCAGTCCCACGCCTCCTTTAGCCCTTGCCCTTTGGTACTCAACATACCTTTGTGTCATCATATGATGCTCATCAGTATATTTTGTTCCGTGTGGGGGAAAAAATATCCGGTTTTTTACGGTCACAGGGCCAATCTTAAAAGGAGTAAACAAATATTGAAATTGATCGCTCATTTTTTCATCCTTTCATGTTTGTGTTGATATTAAAGTTTCTCCGTTTTAATAGTATCAATATAGCAAGTCAAAGTATCCGCAGCTCCCTTAGAGCTTGAATATGTGGTGTATTGCATACTTCCAGCCCTTTACGCTCAGCTTCACCCGTCAGATTCTCTTCATCTGCCCGCAATAATACCTGCTGGGCACAACCGGTCATATGTGATTTTATGCCGGAAGCCGGATTGCGCGGGAAAATTTGCGCAAATACTGAGGGTGGTTGGTCAGCTCAATATAATTTGACTTGCGGGCAATAACCATTGATAACTCCCGCTGTTCTTTTGACAGAAGAGCTAATTTAGCGCCTGTACCTGCGGCATTGCCTATCTGAAAAAACCTACCCATCGGAATAGCGGCAAACATCCCGATCTCGACAGCGCTGGCCACATCTATATAGCTGCCGAAAGCGCCGGCGATTAAAACTTCGTCAATCTCATCCCATGTCAGTTTTGTTTCCTCTAAAAGAATATTTAGAGCCGCGCCTATGGCCGCTTTAGCCATAAGTATTTCACTTATGTCCGTTTCTGTTATGGTGATATCATTACCGCTTCCGCTTTCTTTTGCATATACAAGAACATATTCCTGTCCTTTTTCACTGCCTCGGATACGCGGATGAGAAAGCATTTTGCCGGTGCGGTCGATTATGCCTGATTTTCGCAATTGAGCAATCGCATCCAGGATGCCTGAGCCGCATATGCCGATTGGGGGCTCGTTATTTATGGTTCTGATATCAACGGATGAACCGGTTATTTTCACTTTTTCTATAGCCCCGCCTTCAGCCCGCATGCCGTATTTTATGTGCGCCCCTTCAAAAGCCGGACCCGAAGCACAGGAAGTGGAAAGCAAGCGACCGTGGGCGGCAAGGCTTATTTCCGTATTAGTGCCGATATCTATTCCAATTGTCGTTTTTTCAGTATTATAAATTCCGGTTGCAAGCAGTACTGCAACATGATCGGCTCCCACAAAACCGGCAATATTGGGCAAAAGATGGACATATGCGCCGGGGGCGATTCCAAGCCCTATATCCCTGGCCTTAATATCAACAGAATCGCTTACAGCCGGTATATAGGGCGCCAGCGCTAACTGTCTGACGGGCAAACCCAGAAAGAGATGATGCATAGCCGTATTGCCCACTACAACTGCTTCTAAAACTTGTTTGCCGGACTGGCCTGTCTCTGCGCATAGTTCGGCAACCAAGCGGTTGATATCATCAGCGGCTGCCTGTCGGAGCGCTTCAGCTTCATTGCCCATGGCATGGTTAAGGCGGGCCATAAGATCCTGCCCGTATGCCATCTGCCGGTTTACCACCGCTTTTGCCGCCAGAATCTCTCCTGTTTCAAGATCGGCCAGGTAAGCAGCGATCTTGGTTGTTCCCAGATCTACGGCTAAGCCAAGCAATCTTTTTCCGATTTGTCCGGCCATGATTATTTCACGGCCGCGCAAAATTATTTGTGCTTGCCATTCATTTGCCCGCAAAATTTGAGGAAGTTGACGCTGTGCCGACAGATCGATATTTAAATCTCTTAATCCGTACTGACTGTCCAAATATTCGAGAAGTGCCGTTTGATCAGACTTTTGGTCGTGCATGTCGGGAGGTGACAGGCTTATGTCATATCTCTTTACAAAAGGATTCAATACCACTGTCCTGCCGTTACCGGCTACCTGCAAACGTTGTGAACTAATCAAACTTTTGGCTGGAATTTCAACCGTAACTTCGTCATAAACCCTTGTCAGACACGCCAAGCGGCAGCCCCGCTCAATATCTTTTGCGCTTAACTTCTCTCTTTCCTCATTTGTTAAAGGAGATACACGGCCGGAAATAATGAAGACCCGGCATTTGCCGCAGGTTCCCTGGCTGCCACAGGAGGAAAGCAGGCTTACCCCGGCATTGCGGGCAACCTCTGCAATAGTTATTCCTTCCGAACAGTAAACGCGTTTTTTTAACGGTTCAAAAACTATGCAACTCATCTGTATGCCTTCTAAAGGGTATAACTACATAAAATGCAGCGGTCTTTTGGCTGCAATCAATGCCGCCTCATGGAAAGACTCACTTAATGTCGGATGGGCATGAATGGTTTCTATTATCTCTTCTACGGTAGCTCCCTTTTGCATTGCAATTGTTGCTTCGTGGATCATATCCGTTGCCGCCCCGCCGATTATAAAGGTTCCGACTATTTTGCCGGATTCTTTTTCTGCAATTATTTTCACAAAGCCTTTTGTATCTCCGCTTGCAACTGCCTTGCCGCAGGCGGAAAAAGGAAATGAGCCGACCAGAAGTTCTCCGTATTTTTCCTTGGCCTGTTTTTCGTTAAGACCGACCATTCCGACTTCAGGAACTGTATATATGCAATTTGGCACCACCCGATAATCCATCTTTTTCTTATGTCCCATGCAGTTTTCTGCTGCCGTTGTACCTTCATGGCTTGCAACATGGGCCAGCTGGTATCCTCCGATTACATCTCCTATGGCATAAATGCCGGAAACATTTGTTTCAAGGTATTCATTAACAACGATGGCTCCGTTTTGCGTTTCTATTCCCAGCGCTTCAATGCCTCCTACGCCGATAAAAGGCTTGCGGCCTGCTGCTACAAGCATCTTTTGAGCTTTTACTTCCCAAACCTTTTCGCCCTTTTGCAGCGTGGCAGTAATTGTTTTTTCATCCCTTTCGTGTTTTATTACTTTTGTATTTATATTTATAACCACACCCTTTGCAGCAAGCTCGGATTTTAACAATGCTGTGACTTTCGCATCACAAAAAGGCAAAAGTT
>DYJH01000164.1 GCA_020723255.1 Desulfonema limicola
AAAAGTGGCTGCAGTGCATGGGGCAGGCATGACATGCCTTGTCCCGGGTGTAATACCGGGCTATTTTTTCAAAAGAGAAATTATTTGCCCCCTCCCAGGGACCTGCTTGCTGATAGTTTCTAACACTTAACATCCCACCTTCACTTGCCATGACCATGAACATTGGGGTTCCGTGAACAGAAAAGTATGGATAAACCGGGTTTTTCATGATCCGTTGATTCATTTCCAGGACCAGTTGGCCAAGCTGTTCCGGTTTGGCGACCCGGATACTCTGGGTTCCGCGCACTACTATGGCCTTAAGATTCTTCGACCCCATTACCGCACCCATCCCGGTTTGGCCGGCACAGCGGTATAAGGTGAACATAATCACGGCATACCTGACGCGCTTCTCGCCTGCAGGTCCTATGACAGCAACCTTAATCTCAGGATCCCCTAACTCCTCCTTGATTATTTTGTCGGTCTCCCAGGTCATCTTGCCCCAGAGATGTTTTGCCGGTCTTAATTCCACCCTATCATCATCTATCCAGAGATAAACCGGTTCTGATGCCTGCCCCCGTATTATAAGTTGGTCATAACCAGCCCATTTCATTTCCGGTCCAAACCGGCCTCCTGCATTGGACATCCCTACACCATCGTATAAAGGGGACTTGGCGGTTATACTCATTCGGTTGGATGCCGGAGCAATGGTCCCTCCTAAAGGGCCTGTGCCGAATATCAAGAGATTCTCAGGGGAAAAAGAATCTATCCCCGGCTTCACGCCTTCATAGAGAGCCATGGAGTTTATACCTCTCCCACCCAGATAGTGTTTTCCCAGAGACCGATTAAAAGGTCTTTTTTCGATTTTTCCCGAAGAGAGATCAACATACAATACTGTCCCTGCCCATCCATACATATTTTGTCCCCCCTTTGCAGTTTTTGATTCATAGGGTTCTTGACAATGAAATTTCATCATGTTAAATTTCTTATTAAATTATGTAATTAAGTAAAAAATGATGAATATCATGACAATAACAATCTTAATGAATTAACTTTTTGATAGCATAAAACGGCCATGCCCCCTTTTCAAGGAACAAAGTTTTCCTCAAGTAACATCGTCATATATGAATCGCTTGGTTCTTTGCTTAAGGATTATCGAAAATGGCGCAAACTGACTCAGGAAAGATTCGCAGAATCAATCAGGGTAAGCGTTCGTGAATTGCGAAATTGGGAAGCGAATCGTCGCCGGGCCGGTATCGAGAATCTTCACGATATTTCCGAAGTTACCGGCATCCCGATGCAGGTATGTACCGCTCTTAATACAGATCAACCCATCTGGTATTCGCTTCAAAAAAGGCTTTTTATGTACTCTTCAATAGAAGAGGCGCAGTTTTCTTCTATTGATATATTCAAATACAGCCAAAAACTCCACGACAGTGGCTTCCTGAAGAGATCTACCATTACAAAAGACAGGCAAATTGACATGATTCTTTCATGTCATCAAGATCTCTACGGTCCCGAGAGACTACTGCAACGAAATGTGATCAAGGCAGCCAGCCTGATTGTTCCTGACCTTAATTACACTATTATGCTCGACTGTTGGAACCATTATGTGGCTCATCAAGTCTGTTTACCCATAAAAATGGATGTTTATCGGGAACTCAAGGAACAAAAGACCATCGAAAATTATCTCACAAGCGAAATGATCAGTGATATTATCGCGCAAGGTGAAGGAGTTTTTTTCTATTATTCTTCATTTGCGGCCAATATCAGCACCACGTCTATGGTCATCCTGAATAGTCTGCGGGCCATTTCCAAAATAAAACAAAAAGAACGATATGTTCTTGCCAGCCATACGGGCACAAAAGAGGCGACAATAATGGTGAAAAATTTAGGTATGAAGTTAGCGAAGGATTATGCGCATTCATACAATGAAATTTGCCCTGCAATCTATGAGATGAAATTGGATTATTATCTGAGGCCCGATGGGCCTATCGGATGGGCGATCAAACAGATTCATGAGAAAGATATGGAAAACAGGACGAGAAAATCCAAACAGGTATGGTCACCGACGATTTCCTCTAATAAAACAAACAAGATTAGCCGCCCGTCCGAAAAACCAGCATTGGAAATGCCAGGAATTAACTCCTCCATTGTCGTTGGCAACTCATCTTCACTCGTTGGTAAAAACACGCATTCAAAGGAAAGGATGAAGCGTATTAAGCCAAAAATACAAGCTTGTACAAATTCAAAATGCACTTTTTATCGAAAGACAGGGAAAGGCAATGTCATTTTTAATGGAACATACCGGACAAAAGAAGGAAGTATAAATCGTCGATTCTATTGTAATAAATGTGGCAAATCTTTTTGCAGCAGAACAGAAACTATTTTTTATGGCCTTCGATCTCCGGAAGAAAACATTTTGAAAGCCCTTAAACTTTTAGTCAAAGGGATGCCTTTGCAGGGCGTAGCAAAGTCTTTAGGAGTTACGTTCAATACTGTACGCCGGTGGCTCGAAATTGCCGTCGGGCAGCGTGAAAAGATAGATTCCATACTGCTGAAGTATCCGGGTGTCTCACAAATAGAATTAAATACGCTATGGACATTTGTCAAAACGAAGTCCCTCCACCAAAGAGCGATTATTTTAAGGACACAGGGCAAGTCTTACTAAGCAGATTGGCACGATAGTTTATAGAGCATTTTCAGAATAACCCATCAATTACTGATAGCAGGCGCTTTTTTCAGGAATTCTTTACCGTTCACCTGGGCTAGTAAAAAGTCAACAAGATCGGCTCTTGATAATGTAAAATTAACTACTCCTTTACCTGTGTAACCAGCATTTACTTTCCCGCTTTTCGGTTTATTGTTTAGAAAAGGAAGTCTTACTATCGTCCAATTTAACCCAGATTCCCGAATAATGCCGGCTGTTTTAACAATATCAGAATAGGCATCCCCCATCAGAAGCCTGATCATAATGACTGCAATACGGAATTTAAGATCAAAAGAATCATTGGAATCCGAAGCGCTGGGCGTCGCTGTTGCAATTAACCGGTTTATATTTTTCTCTTTCATTGCTTTGACAATGTTTGCCATACCTTCTGAAACAAAACAACCCCTTACCCTTCCTGGAGGACCTAAAAGACTTATGACTGCATCTGCCCCTTCTATAGCCTGTTTAATTGCTGCAAGATTATTCAACTCACCTTGCACGATATATAGATTCGGATGGCTAAAGTCCAGCTTGGAAGGGTTACGGGCATATGCCGTTACCTTATAACCCTCGTCAAGCGCTTGTTTCGTAAGTAATTTTCCACTTATACCGGTTGCACCAAAAATGGTCAGCTTCATAAGAATATTAACTCCTCTTTGTCATATTTTACTTTGAATACTTAATTGTTAAAGAACTAACAACACCCCAAACCCAATTAACCACCAACACCAAAGCCGGTGTCAGAACACCAAGCTCTACGCCTCCAATACCCTTATTTGCTTTATAAGGAACAACCATAAAGAGTTGAACCATTGTCGGAAACAGGCTCAGTATTGTGCCCTTAGCAAATGCTTTGGAATTTAAAAAAAGTAAATTAGCAGTCTTTTCATTTTTCTGCCGCCTTATCCATTAATTTCCTCCGATTGGCTCAGACAATTTCTTTAACCCGTCCGACAATACCGCTTTCCAGACGCACCTTAATCCCGTGCGAATGGGTATCTGATTTTGTAAGAATATTTTGCACAATTCCTTCGGTAAGAAAGCCGGTACGCTGATTCTGCTTCTGCACAACTTTTACGCGCGCACCCACTTTTATATTAGCACGGATATTTCCGTTCATCCAAAAACAAAAACTTTATCTGAAAGTCTATACTAAAGCACTTGCGGAATCTGCTCCCAGTTTGTGGTATAAAGCGGGGAGCGTTTTTCAAAGACTGTATGCCAGCTTTTAACTTTGCCGGGAGCAGTTGCCGCATAAGACACTGTGCCTGAACCCATTTTAAGATTTATGGCATCAAGGGTCTGCATGAGCCTTTCCGAACGCTTCCTGTCCCTTTTGTCAAAAAGGGAAAGCTGGATGCAGCTTCGTGACAAATCTTTGAACATAATGCCCGCTTTTTTATACATGCAGCCTTTTTTATATATCTCTTCCAGGCATCTGACAGCATATCCTATAAGCTCTCCCGTATCGCTGGTTGCAACCGGAAGCTCTGATGTTTTAAGGTTATAATAAAAATCCTCCACCTTAAAACGGCTTGTCATCAAAAAAACCGAAATCGAAGAGGTTACCGCATTTTCATCGCGCAATTTTTCGGCGCCAACGGAAATATAGGTTGCAATTGCTTCTTTCAGTTCTTTGAGATTTTCAACCGGATGTTTGAAGGTTCTTGAAGCAGTAATCCCCTTTTTCGGCTGCGGGCGGGTTTCTACCGAATAACAGGAAATTCCTTTAAGTTCATCTATTATTCTTGCGCCCCAAACCCCCATCTTTCGCTTTATTCCGGCTTTAAGAGCCGCATCGGCATCTCTTAATAATAGAGCGTTTTTTATACCGTTTCTTTCAAGAAAAGCAGAGTAGCTGCTCCCTACTCCCCATATATCGGAAACAGCAGTCATCAACAGCGCTTTATCTTTGCAAAAAGGTCCGGTAAGATCGAAAACGCCTTTTGAGTCAGGCGATTTTTTTGCAATTTTATTGGCGATTTTGGCAAGAGTTTTTGTTTCGGCTATGCCTATGGAAAGAGGAATGCCCGTCCATTTTTTAACCGTGGAGCAAATCCTTTGCCCGTAATCGCTAAGGTTTTCGTGCGCAAACCCGGAAAGATCGAGAAATGCTTCGTCAATGGAATAGACTTCAACATCTTTTGCAAACCCCGAAAGGCATTCCATAACCCTTTGTGACATATCGCCATAAAGCGCATAATTGGATGAAAAAACTTTTATCCCGTGCTTTTTGATAAGGCTTGAAATCTCAAACACGGGAGCGCCCATTTTTATGCCGAGCGCCCTTGCTTCGTTAGAGCGCGAGACAACACATCCGTCGTTATTTGAAAGCACAACCACAGGCTTTCCCTCAAGCTTAGGATCAAAAACCCGCTCGCAGGAAACATAAAAATTATTACAATCTGCAAGTGCAAAAACCAAAGACATAATTACCTTTAAAGGGGATGTATAACATTTGTTACAACACCCCAGATATCAAATTTCATTTCTTTTTTTATCTCTATGGGTTTGTAATTTTCGTTTTCCGGCATAAGATAAATTTTACCTTTAATCATCCGGATTCTTTTTACCGTAAGCTCTCCTTCAATTACAGCTATTACTACTTTTTTGTCGGCGGGTTCCACAGCGCGATCCACTATAAGAATATCGCCGGGATGTATGCCGGCATCTATCATTGAATCTCCGGCAACCCGCACAAAAAATGTGGCGGCAGGATGTTTTATAAGATGCTTGTTTAAATCAAGTTTCCCCTCAATATAATCCTCGGCAGGAGAAGGAAAACCAGCCGCAACCGGAACCATGAATAACGGCTGCTCGCATTTGGTTGTTGTATCAGGAATATATATAGCATCTACTTTAGTAACCATGTGAACCTATATATCAATTGTCTCCAAGCCTAAAAACTCAACCATCGGATCAAAATTCATGTCGTCGTGCAATAATATTAATTATATCATACACGTTCTTTATATTATTTGAAAGGTTTTATCGAGGCATATCAGGGGGTGAAAATTAAGGCTTAGCTTGTAAATTGGGTTAAGTATTTTTAACTGAGGTATATCCTCACCATTGTTAAATTTATAATATTTACCCTTTTGCCTTGAAGATAATTTTTCAAAAAGCTGAACTGTTACAAAAAAACTAATATTTTATTTAAGTTTGTTGAAAATATTCCGATAATATATGAGAAGGAAAAGTGCGTAGAAATATTTTAACGAGAAATGCCGGGAGAAGGAGGACTTATGGCAAAGCAATCAAATTCTATTCCAGGACACGGTTACAGCAGTTCCTATCTTGATTCGCTGATCTGGGGGTGCGGCTGGACGGGCGGCTCGCCTATCGATATTAATTATTTTTTCGGGGAAGGTGATGTTTCATCTAGCCGCAGTTCCCTTGGTGTAGCATTCACCGGCGCTTCGTGGTCGGATAGGGAGAAAAGCGCCTTTGAGATGGCGATTACTCAGTACGAGGCTGTCTGCAACGTCGATTTTCAGCTTGCTCAAGATGCTGATACCGCGGACATCGTCTGGTGGCTTGTCCCTAATTCCGCAATGCCTGGGTATCTCGGCATGCACGAGGTTCCGGACAACTCGAAAAGCCAGATCTATGGCTATTTTAACTACCAGGACCTGTCCTGGCAATATTTGGATCAGGGCGAGTACGGTTTTATTACTATCATTCACGAGCTGGGTCATGGCATGGGGCTTGCCCATCCCCACGACGGCGGCAACCATGCAGACGCCACGCTCTTTCCCGGGGTCAGCTCGTCCAGCTCTTATGGCACCTACGGCCTCAATCAGGGTATCTGGACTACCATGAGCTACAACGACGGATGGAACAAGGCGCCCTCCTATTATTATGAGTATGGGTGGCAGGGAACGCTTATGGCTCTGGACGTGGCCGCGTTGCAGAAAGTCTATGGTGCGAATATGTCTACCGCCACCGGGAATGATGTTTATCAACTGCCTGGAACAAACGGAGTCGGCGCTTTCTGGTTTTGCATTTGGGACGCTGGTGGCACGGATACGATCAGCAACAAGGGTTCTTCCATTGCCTGCACCATCAATCTGAACGAGGCGCCTCTGACGGGCGCGAATGCAGGGGGCTATGTGTCGAAGGATAACGGAATCATCGGCGGCTATACGATTGCCAGCGGCGCGGTGATCGAGAACGCGGTGGGCGGTGCTGGCAACGACACCTTGATCGGAAATGCCGCCAACAACATACTCGACGGGGGTGCTGGAATAGACGTAATGTCCGGTGGATTAGGTAATGACACTTATTACGTGGACAACGCGCGTGACACTATTACCGAAGCTGCCGGATCAGGCACTGATACCGTGTGTTCAGCAATTACAGCCTATACGCTCGGCAGTAATCTTGAAAACCTTATGTTGCTTGGCGCCGCGAAGATCAACGGTACGGGGAATGATGCAAACAACTGCCTCACTGGTAATAATGTGGCAAATGTGCTCAGCGGCTGGAACGGAAACGATATCCTGATTGGAGCACAGGGGGCGGATCGCCTTACGGGCGGAGGCGGCAGCGATATCTTTAGGTATCTATCCGTGGCGGATTCCTGGGCGGGCGCCCTCGATACGATCACCGATTTCCAATCATCCCGCGGAGACCGGCTGGATTTTTCAGCAATCGATGCCAATCCCTTTAAAGTCGGCGACCAGGCTTTTTCCTTTATTGGCGTTGCGCCTTTTTCAGGTTCGGAGGATAATCAACTGCGTTTCTCTTACGGCTTTTTGTACGGCGATACGAACGGCGACAGTAAAGCAGACTTTGGAATTCAGCTCGTTGGCGTCAGCAGTCTCAATTCTTCATCGATGATTTTATGAACGTTACGGTGCGCGCAAAGAGCCGAAAGTGCCGCCCTGGTCATGGCGCTGGCTCTGCTGGCGCCTCTGCCGTATGCTTTACAGTGTAATCATCCTTTTCATTTCCGGAATAAATCCGAATGTGTTCCTGTGCGTTCGAATATAATGCGGTTTTCTTCTTGCTTAAATATCAGAAGCCAATCGGATTCAATATGGCACTCTCTGCGTCCCTGCCAGTTGCCGATTAGTTTATGTTCTCGATGAATAGCATCAAGACTTTCTTCTGCAATCAAGGAGCGTATGATTATCTTGATTTTCTCAATATTTTTTCCACGTTTCTGCATCCGCTTCAGATCTTTATCAAATTGGCGATTAAATATCGGAGTAAGCATCAAATACCAAGCTTTCTAAACATGTCATCGGCGTCTTGGCAAACAATAAGATCTCGTCCGGCATCGGTGCTTGCAAACGTCCTGCGGGTGGTCTTATTTGGAATAACGATATCAAAAGGTAGACCGTCTCGCAGTTCAACCTGCTTATAGAACAGCGCAATGGCTTGAGTTGTGGTCAATCCAAGTCTGCGGAACACATCCTCGGCCTTGTTCTTGAGTTCGGGTTGTACCCGTGCTCGTATTGTTGCAGTTTTGCTCATAATTAACCTCCGTTTCAACTGACAATATGACTCAAACGGGGTACATTGTCAATGCCAATGTTAATGGCCGCATAAAGATGTTGATTGAAGAAATTAATGCAGGGCAATTCACATATAACTGGGGTAAAGGTGTAATAGAAAGGAGTCACCTGGCCTCCGGGCAAAGCCGAAGGTCAGGCGTTTGGACATTATAAAAAAAGTTAAAGAGTTATCTCATTTTGTATTTAGCAATATCGTCTTTTCTTCGCATATGGGCTTCTACAGCACCGAGGCCTCCTAATCCAAGCAGAAGCAATAGTCCTGAATTAGTTTCTGGCACTTGTTGTTGTGGCCCATTTGCTATTGGGCATGGAGTAGGTATATATCCATTACTCTCAAGTCCTCCAGCATAAACTATGCTTATAGGAATCTCGCCTGTAAGCGATATGCTTCCAATGCCTGTAGGAACCGGATTGCCATTCTGATGAGCATATCCAAACCCGAAATTGAAAGGTTGACTTCGGAGATTAGCAGAACCGCTTTTTGATTCCAAATCGTAATTTGTTGAGCCATCAGGGTTAGTTGTTGTGTATTTATCCCAACCAACCCCCATGCCCGGGGCGGGCACAACGAAGGATGAAAATATTGATCTTGTGATAAAGGAGTGAGTCACGGTAATCCACTGATGAGTAGTTTTGGCAAAAAAACTT
>DYJH01000165.1 GCA_020723255.1 Desulfonema limicola
GCCTTGCAAAGTTGTTCGCTTTTAGAGACCTTGTTCTGCTATATATGCCGCAAGATCGGCCACTCTGCATGAATAACCCCACTCATTGTCGTACCAGGCAACAACCTTAGCCATATTGCCGCCAAGTACCTGTGTGAATTTTATATCCACTGTTGATGAGTGGAAATCGCCTTTAAAATCTGTGGATACAAGCGACTGTTCTTCGCAGGCCATGATCCCTTTCAGATCTGTTTCAGCCGCTTTTTTAAGTTCGGCTCTTAATGCTTCAGTATCTGTTTTTTTGTTAAGAATCGCTGCAAAATCCACCACGGAAACAGTGGGTGTGGGAACCCTTAAGGAGTATCCGTCAAAACGACCTGCTAGTTCGGGGATAACAAGCGCTACTGCCTTAGCAGCTCCGGTTGTGGTAGGAATTATATTCATTGCGGCAGCACGGGCGCGTCTTAGGTCTTTATGCGCCAGATCCATAAGGCGCTGATCTGCGGTATATGAGTGAACAGTGGTCATCAATCCTTTTTCAATTCCAAAAGCTTTGTGTATTACAAGCGCCGGAGGAGCAAGACAGTTTGTAGTACAGGAGGCGTTTGAAATAATATGATGCTTTTTAGGATCGTATTTCTTATGATTAACACCCATTACAACCGTAATATCTTCTTCTTTTGCCGGAGCTGATATAATAACTTTTTTGGCTCCTGCCTTAATATGGGCGGCTGCTTTCGGGCCGTTTGTAAAAAGACCGGTGCTTTCAACTACGATATCTACCCCTTCTGCTCCCCAGGGAATTTGTGCAGGATCACGTAATGCGAAATTCTTTATATTTTTCCCGTTAACAATTATGCTGTCTTTTGCTGCTTCAACACTTCCTGCAAAACGCCCATAAGTTGAATCATACTTAAACAGATGGGCATTTGTTTCCACGTCAAAAAGATCATTGATAGCAACAACTTCCAGTTTATCAGCTTGTCTTTCAGTTATTGCTTTTAGTGCCTGGCGGCCTATCCGGCCAAAACCATTTATCCCGATGCGAATCATATATCACCTCATTATATATTGTTTATATCTGCATCATGAAACCTTTGGATAACACCCTTATAGGATGTTCTTCAAAGATCCCATCATGCAATTTTAATTATTGCCTTAATTGCAAAGTTTATAAAATTACCGGCCTAACCTACTGAACTCACATTAATTAATAAGAACTGAAATTTACGCTATCATGTAACAAATAATCTTATACCTGTCAATAATTCCTATAAGGATTACAAAATAATGTATTTGAAATCATATGCCAATAACTAGTAATCATCAAATCCGGTTAGGTTCCTCGGCGTATAATATAATCAGACGTTGATTTATATTTTGAGTGAGGCTATAAATATTGCAAGTTCAGCAAAATAGAATTTTTACAGCATTTAAATTTATCTTCCTGTAAGTTTTTCAGACTTTTTATTATGATTACATATATATTGAGACGTCTTTTATTAATCATTCCGACTTTTCTTGGAATAACAATAATGGTTTTTGTGATTACGAGGTTCGTGCCGGGAGGCCCCATTGAGCGGATGATAGCCCAGGCACAGCAGATGCAGGGTATGGAGGGAAAAAGCGGAGCAAGGCTTGCTTCCGCCAAAGAGCAGAATCAGCCTCTTTCGGAAGAGCAGATTGAAGAGCTTAAAAAATATTACGGGTTCGATAAACCGGTTCTTACAAGCTATTTTCTCTGGATGGGAAAGGTACTGCAAGGAGATCTCGGCGTATCAACCCGTTACTATGATCCGGTATGGAACATGATAAAAGAGCGGATACCGATATCACTGTATTTTGGAATAATTACAATGTTGCTGGTATATGGTATTTGTATACCTCTTGGAATTTCAAAGGCTGTGAGACATAAAAGCTCTTTTGACAACGCAACCTCTGTTGCTGTTTTTGCCGGTTATGCAATACCGGGCTGGGTTATAGGAGTGCTTCTGCTTATTTTATTTTCTTCTCACTGGGATCTGTTCCCCTTAGGCGGATTTATGAGTGAGAATTTTGAAGACTTCAATTTATTCCAAAAAATGACGGATATTTTATGGCATACGGTTCTTCCTCTTGCAGCTTATCTGGTCGGCTCATTTACTGTTATGACCTTTTTGATGAAAAATACACTTCTGGACAATCTTTCTGCAGATTATATACGTACAGCAATTGCAAAGGGCATTCCTTTTAAGAAAGCAGTCTTCAGACATGCCTTAAGAAACAGCCTTATCCCGATTGCGACCAATTTTGGCAACAATATTTCAATCATTCTAACCGGCTCTTTTTTGATTGAAAAAGTTTTTAATATAAACGGCATGGGGTTATTGGGATATGAAGCAATTATAGAACGCGATTATCCCGTTGTCCTAGGAATATTGGTGATTTCATCACTTCTGCTTCTCGCAGGAAACATTCTTTCGGATATATGTGTTGCAATCGTCGATCCACGGGTTAAGTTCGAGTGAAAATATGATGCTTAATCCCCTTACCAGAAAAAAAATACAGCGGTTTAAATCCATAAAGCGAGGCTTCTATTCCTTTATTCTGTTTTGTGTCATGCTTCTTGTCTCTTTTTCGGCAGAAGTATTTATAAACAGCCGCGCGCTGGTAGTATTTCATAATAATAAACCCTATTTTCCCGTTTACACTGATATGATTCCAGGGAATAAATTCGGCCTAAACTATGATTACGAAACAAACTACCGGCAGCTAAATAAGATTTTTAAAGAAGAAAAAAAAGGGAATTGGGTTCTTCTGCCTTTCGTGCCTTACAATGCTTACGAAAATGATCTTAAGGAAGATATGTTTCCTCCTTATCCGCCGTCATTTAAAGAGAAGCACTATCTTGGCACCGATAATGCCGGAAGAGATATTCTTGCCCGCCTTGTGTACGGGTTCAGAATAGCCATATCCTTTTCTCTTCTTTTGCTCTTATTTGACTATGGGATCGGAGTGAGCATCGGAAGCGCTATGGGCTTTTTCGGGGGGATATTTGATCTTTTTTTTCAGCGCATCATTGAAATCTGGTCTAATATTCCATTTCTTTACGTAATTATAATAATATCTTCCATTATAGTACCTGGATTTGTTACACTGATACTTATAATGGCTTTTTTTGGGTGGATCGGGATGACATGGATTATACGGACGGTTACTTATAAGGAGAAGGCAAGAGAATACGTTCTTGCAGCAAAGGCTATCGGCGCTTCGAACAGCCATATAATTTTCAAACACATAATTCCAAACACGATATCAATTATAGTAACATATGCCCCTTTTGCCGTTTCAGGCGGAATTGTCGCTCTTACATCACTTGATTATCTCGGTTTTGGTCTTCCTCCCCCCACACCGAGCTGGGGTGAACTAATCCGGCAGGGCTGGACTTATATGGATTCATGGTGGATCGGAGGATCAGTTATAGGGGCAATGACCTTAACTTTGCTTGTAGTGACATTTATAGGAGAAGCAGTAAGGGAGGCGTTTGATCCCAAAATGTATTCAACGTACGAATAGGAATTTTGGGGCAGGGATCGGGGGCCAGGAAGGACGAGGGATGAGAGACGATAAACGAATAATGGTGGACGATATTAGGGGGCGACCGGCCGGTCGCTTGTAGTGGCTGGTTCACAATCCGCCTGTAGAAGGTTCAGGAATCGGAGATGGGTTTGAATATTCAATATCGAATAATTAATAATGAATGTCGAAGAAATCCCCCCTTGCCCCCCTTTGTCAAAGGGGGGATGTGGGGATTTGTAGTATTTATTAGGCTTTTTTTTGTCGCCGGAATACTGTTTTATCACGCGCAATCTTATGCCGCCACTCCGGAACTGCCCAAGGACATAAAATGGCTTACAAACAATTCCGACCCGGTCTTTGCTTCTAATGATGTAAAAAAGGGGGGTAAATTTTATACTTATTTGATGAGTTTTCCTATGACATTCCGTGTTGTCGGACCTGACTCGAATGATAGCTTCAGAAGCGCTATTTTAGATAACCAGTTGTCTCTTATAGGAATTCACCCGAATACTTTAAACATTACTCCTGAAATTGCAACGCACTGGGCTTTTGGAAAAGATAAAAAAACCATGTATTTCAAACTGAACAAAAAAGCATGCTGGTCGGACGGAGTGCCTGTTACGGCATCTGATTTTGCCTATACGCTCGACTTCATGCGGTCAAAATATATAGTGGCGCCCTGGTATAATGATTACTATACGAAAGAGATAGACCGGGTTATTGTTTATGATGATTATACCCTTGCGGTTGTTGCTAAAAAAGCTGAGCCTGATCTTTTCCTCAAACTAGGATTAAATCCTACCCCACGTCATTACTACGGAAAGTTGGACGAAAATTTTGTCAGAAAATACAACTGGGAGATAGTTCCAAACACAGGCCCTTACCAGATAAGCAATTTTGTCAAAGGGAAAAGTATAGTTTTCAAACGAAAAAAAGAGTGGTGGGGAGATGATTTGAAGTATTTCAAAAACCGCTATAATGTGGATAAGGTCATATTCACGGTTATAAGGGATAGTAATATAATCTGGGAGTATTTCAAAAAGGGGAAAATAGACGAATTCAGCCTCACCATTCCTGAGTACTGGCATGTAAAGTCAAAGACGCCTGTGATCGAAAAAGGCTATGTTCACAGAATATGGTTTTTTAATGACACCCAGCAGTCTGCCATGGGGTTGTGGCTAAATCAGGATAAGGAAATATTCAAAGACATAAATGTGAGATATGCCTTTTCGTATGCGATGAATGTGGAGAAGGTTATAGAGAAGGTTTTACGAAATGATTATTTCAGACTTGAACATGGATTTATGGGTTATGGGCGTTATACAAATGAAAAAATAAGAGCAAGAAGATTTGATCTTGATAAGGTTGATTTCTACATGAGAAAAGCAGGCTGGAAACGCGGCGCCGACGGCATATGGGAAAAAAATGGAAAGCGTTTTTCGGTGGAAGTAGTTTACGGAAATGATGATCACACTTCAAGGCTTGTTATTTTAAAAGAAGAGGCAAAAAAAGCCGGAATCGAGCTTTTGCTCCAAAAAATGGATCCGACAGCAGTTTTTAAGAAAATTCTTGAAAAAAAGCATGATGTTGCATGGATGGGTTGGAGTACTTCCTTCAGGCCACAGTTCTGGGAGCATTTTCATTCGGTAAATGCCCACAAACCTCAGACAAACAACATCACAAATACCGACGATCCTGAAATGGACATATTTATAGATGCATACCGCAATTCGCTTGATGAAAAAGAACGAATAAAACTTTCGCTCAAAATTCAGCAGAAGATTCATGCTCTGGGAGTATTTGTGCCGACTTTCATGGTGCCGTATACCCGTCATGCTTATTGGAGATGGTGGAAATTCCCCAAAGTTCCTGGTACAAAAAATTCAACGGATCTTTTTGATCCTTTCAGCAGCATGACTGGCGGTCTTTTCTGGTTTGACAGCGATATCTGTGATGAAACAAAAAAAGCTGTGAAAAGAGGCGAAAAAATTGATCCTGTTTCTATTATCGACGAAACTTATAAGATGAAAACAATAATAATGAAAATCAGCGAGAAATAATGCCTGAAAGTGAAATATTGAGGGTTGAAAATCTTGTTACATCCTTTGATACGGAAGCAGGCAGAATCCGCGCTGTTGATGATGTCAGTTTTAATGTGAACAAAGGAGAAGTCTTTGGCATTGTAGGAGAATCAGGATGCGGAAAAAGCGTTACCGCTCTTTCTGTTATGAGACTTCTTCCTAAGCCTGCCGGACAAATAGAGAGCGGGCGCATTGTTTTTTCCGGAACCGATATTATACCCCTGCCTTCAGAAAGCATGCATCAGATCCGGGGAAACAGGATATCCATGATCTTTCAGGAGCCTATGACAGCCTTGAATCCTGTTCATACTATAGGGGATCAGATCAAGGAAGTATATCTTCTTCGCCACCCTGGCATGGATATCAGGCAAATAAAGAGAGATTCTGTTGAAATGCTGAAAAAAGTCGGCATTTCAGATCCTGAAAAGCGCTTTAAAGATTATCCCCACAGCATATCAGGCGGTATGCGCCAGCGGGTAATGATTGCAATGGCTCTTGCCTGCAAGCCAGATATTCTGATTGCAGATGAACCGACAACCGCTTTAGATGTAACTATACAGGCTCAGATACTGGATCTGATGAAACGGCTTCAGAATGAAACAGGCATGGCAATAATATTTATTACTCATGCGCTTGGGGTAATTGCTGAAACAAGCCAAAGGGTGCTTGTTATGTATGCCGGAAAAGTGGCCGAGATAGCTTCAGCAGAAAGTCTTTTCAAAAAGCCGCTCCACCCTTATACAAACGGGCTTCTTTTGTCTATTCCGCGTCTTGAAGGAAAAAGAAAAACAAAGCTCCATGTAATTAAAGGAGTTGTTCGCGCTCTTAATGAGCTTCCTGAAGGGTGCAGGTTCAGAAATCGTTGTCCAAAGACTATGGCAGTTTGCAGGACGGTTCCGCCTCCTGTAGTTTGTGTTGAAAACGAACATTTTGTGAGCTGCTATCTTTATGTTTAAGTATCTGCTTGAAGCAAGTAACATTAAAATACATTTTCCGGTTTATGGCGGCATATTACGAAGAAAAGTCGGGACAGTATATGCTGTTGACGGTGTATCTTTAAAGGTAAAAAAAGGAGAGACTATCGGGCTGGTAGGTGAGTCCGGCTGCGGCAAAACAACGATAGGACGTGCACTTATAAGATTATATAATTTAACAGACGGCAAAGTTATATTTGATGGAAAAAATATTAGCCGGTTGAGCAACAGGGAAATAAGGCCGCTAAGAAGAAATATGCAGATGATTTTCCAGGATCCTTTCGAATCCTTAGATGCAAGGCAGACTATCGGAGATATGTTGGAAGAACCTCTGATAATTCATAAATACGGCTCTTCGCAAACAAGACGGAAGGAAGTATTAAATCTTTTATCTCGCGTAGGAATACCACAAGGCGCAGTTACACGATTTCCGCATGAATTTAGCGGAGGACAGCGTCAGAGGATAGGAATAGCAAGATCTATAGCTTTAAAGCCAAAACTGATTGTCTGTGATGAGCCGGTATCGGCTCTTGATGTTTCCATCCAGTCTCAGATACTTAATCTTCTCCTTGACCTTCAGACCGAGATGAATCTTACTTATATTTTTATCGCACATGACCTTGCGGTTGTTAAACATATTTCAGATAATATAGCGGTCATGTATCTTGGAAAGATTGTAGAATATACAGATGCCGATACCATATACGAAAAGCCTCTTCATCCTTATACAAAAGCCCTGATATCTGCTATTCCGGTTCCGGACCCTTCGGTTAGAAATAAAAGAATCGTTCTTTACGGAGATGTCCCGTCTCCTTTGAATCCTCCTTCCGGATGCTGTTTTCATACAAGATGTCCTTTTGTATTCGACAGATGCATAGTTGATGAGCCGGAGTTATGCCAGAAGCCTGGGGCGGAAGATAAAGAGCATTTGGCAGCATGTCATCTTGTAAACGGTTAAAGAAAATCCCACCATCCCACCTTTTATCAAAGGGGGGCAAGGGGGGATTCATAACCATTTTCGTTTAGTTTCCTTCGACATTTATCCTTCTTGGAAGGGGATTATTTCGATATTCATTTTTACAGGGGCAACCGGTCGGTCGCCCCTGTTTGATTAATCAGATTAGCGTTTATGGAGTATCCTGCTTTTCCGGCGCTGTTTCCGAGCCTGTCTCGATGGCATTCATGCGGACTATTATCGAATCTATTTTACGTTTTATAAGGTCTGATTCTATCTCATCCGGACCGAGCAAGGTCGCTCTTTTTAGATATTCAAGAGCATTTTTAAGTTCAGGCATTGTTTCTTTATTTATAGCGATATCGGCTTTGTAAATGAGCACCATTCTGTCTATTTTATTTAAACGCACACGGGCCTCATTTTTTTGGTTTTCTGTAATTGCAAAAGATAAAGACTTATTCAGATAGGATCTCATACCACCGAAATCAGGGAGGCCTGGCACATCCATAACAGCATCGGCCTTATCGATGTAATATTTTGCTATTAAGGGAAAAACTTCTTCACGGGTATATATCTCTTTTACAGGATTTGGCGGCTGAGCTCCGGGCATAATTATAAAAAGTTCTTTGCCAAGAGGAGAAAATCTTCCCTTCCATACTTCAACAGCCCCTTCTTTATATTCTATAAAGTAATTATCTGTGTTTGAACGGCTTACTATCAAGGTTATTGAAATTAATACGGCAAGCATTATAACTATAGCAAATATTGTTGTCTTTTTCATCATATATACACCTTAAGCATAAACGGAAAATGCGATAATTGAAAACTTCTCTTATATTTAATATAAAATATACGTCATATTTTGTAAACATCTTTTGATACTATAAACAACATAACTAATAAATTGATACCTTAGCGAAATCTAAACGGGTCCCAAGGATCCGCAGAAAGTTTATGTTCGGCAAAGGACGTACTACACGGTTTATGCTGAAAGGCAAGGACTATGCTGATGCGTAAATCTTCCGTTAATCTTAAGATAATTTCACATAATTTTCCGATATGCCCGGATGACAGCGTGGATATGATTTAGCGTATTATGTGAAAATACAGACATATCACAGGTTTTGGAGGCAGATAACATTTTTAGCTGCTTGGAAATGGGGTCAATGAAAATGGGGAATGAAAATGTGAAAATGAAAATGGGGTCAAGTCTATATTTGACTTTTGATATTGATTATGATATAAGATAACAATGT
>DYJH01000166.1:0-2058 GCA_020723255.1 Desulfonema limicola
ACACGGATAGCGATGATAAAGGGTGGCGCGATCTACTACTTTCACCAGGACCACCCCGGCAGCGCATGTGCTATGAGCAACGCAGCCGGCCAGCTCACAGAGACCACCGAACACATGCCTTACGGCCAGGTGCGCTTCAATACCGGCACAGAAACCAGCAGCTACAACTTCACGGACCAGGAATTCGACCCTGAATCCGGGCTTTACAACTATAACGCCAGGCTGTATGATCCGGTTATTGGGAGGTTCATCAGCGCCGATACCATCGTGCCCGATTTCTCCGATCCGCAGAGCTTGAACCGGTATATGTATTGCCGCGGAAATCCGCTGGTGTATGTGGATCCGAGCGGGCATTGGCTGATCGAAGCGATTGTTGGCGCGGTAATCGGTGCCGTTGTCGCAGGCACTCAGAGCGATTGGCATGGAGATGCAATGCTGAAGGGAGCAGCAGTCGGAGCGGTATCCGGGCTTGTCGGAGGGGCAGTAGGTGGATATGTAGGAGGTGCGATGTCGAGCGCTGGCTATTCGGCAACGATATCGTCGGTAGTTGGGGGCGCTGCCGGAGGAGTAGCAGCGGGAGCGACGGCATCGGCATTGTACGGCGGAAACGTTTGGCAGGGCGCTTTGTATGGGGGAATTATAGGTGGCATGAGCGCGTATTATGGTACTCCCAACTATCAGCCATTCGGCGATAGCGCTATCGGGAGCGTAGGTAACCGGTTGTTCAATAGCAGCTTGACTGGAGCTGCTTTCGGTGCGACCTATGCAGGAGTAACAGGACATAATATTTGGCAAGGCGCTACACAAGGAGCAATGGCTTGGGGTATTGGTGAAGCGGCTAATATGGCAATCGGTCACATGGCCGGGTTTATCGCGTCAGGTGGTAATGCACCCAAGTATGAAAATGGTGCGTTTTACTATGATACTGATGTTGGTGGCTGGATTACGTTCGGTAATGTGGTGACGGGACATTATAACAAACTTGGTACCACGTACACAGTTGATGGTAGGCAGTATACTATCAGGGAACATGAACTTGGTCATATTCCGCAGGGTACAGTGTTAGGGCCGGGATATATTCTAGCACATGGAGCATCATTAACTGTTGGAGCATTGGTAGGAACTGTTACACGTTATGGATTTATGAATGGAACACATAGGTTCAACGTGTTGGAGCGCTACTGGCATCCAGCACCTTCTTATTAGGAGTAGTCGTTATGAGTAAAATTATTTTATGTTTAGTGATATGTTTGTCTTTTTGTATGCAAAGTTGTGACGGTTTTCGAGAATTGCGAGTAGAAATAAATTTAAAGAATGAACAGCCGGAATATGAATATAGTAAAACCGTTTCTCTTATTGACGATTTTGCAAAAAAGAATGGTTTTACGTGTTCTTCTTGTGTAGATAATTATAACAGACATTATAGTTTCAATGCAATTAATCTTGTAAGCAAGCGTGACGAAAAAAACGACATCTTTTCCATTGAGTTGTATGAATTTGGTCCGCCTATTCCTACGAAAGAATATCAATTATTTTGCAGAGAGTTATCTGAACTGGTTAAGAACAATTTTAAGGAGCAGTCAGTTACTCTGAATTCTAAGTGCTCTGGTTCATAGAAGGAAGTTCAGAGTGGCAGGCAATGAATGCCACGAAAGGAATTGGGGTCACCATAAAAGGGATATTGTGGACATTCTCTCAAGTTCTATAGTTTCTATTAGATGTCGTCCTGCAATGATAATATGAAAGTACACAAAACGCTTTTAAGAGAAAGCAAAGATAGACATTGAACAAATATATAAGAATCGTTCTTTGACAATTGAATTTCAGGTTTTAGGCAAAAGGCACTACCGATCTGGTCTATGACGGCGCAGGCAGCCGGGCGAAAAAGACCAATGGCGCTTCAACTACCTACTATATCGGCGATCATTTCGAGATCATCAACGGCGCTTTTACCAGATATGTCTTTGCCGGCAACACACGGATAGCGATGATCAAGGGTGGCGCAATCTACTACTTTCACCAGGACCATCTCCACAGCGCAAGCGCTATGAGCAACTC
>DYJH01000166.1:2081-8754 GCA_020723255.1 Desulfonema limicola
AACCAGCAACTACAACTTCACCGGCCAGGAACTCGACCCCGAATCCGGACTTTACAACTATAATGCCAGGCTGTATGATCCTGTTATCGGGAGGTTTATCAGCGCCGATACCATCGTGCCTGACTTCTCCGACCCACAGAGCTTGAACCGGTACATGTATTGCCGCGGAAATCCGCTGGTGTATGTGGATCCCTCCGGACACTCAGTGATCGCTGCGATTATTGGCGCAGTAATTGGCGCCATTTCCGCTGGCAGTCAAAGTGACTGGGATGCTGAGGCCATGTTTATTGGGTCTAATATTGGGGGTGCATCGGGTTGGGTTGGATACGGAGCAGGAAACTGGGCATATTGCGCTGCAGGAGGAGAAGGTATTGGCGCTATACTGGCAGGAGGAGCTGTTGGAGGCGCAGCTGGCGGAGCAACAGGCGGAGGGTTAAATGCTGCTATATATGGAGGCAACGTAGGAGAGGGCATGCTAAGAGGCGCTGGATACGGCGCAATTGCTGGCGGTGTAACTGCTGGGTTGATTTCCGTGGGCATTCCAGATGCTATTGCAGCTGCCGGCGGTGGTTATGCTTCTGGGTATGCTCAAGGCGGAAGCCGTCTTGCTAATGAGAGTGCTTTATATTCTTTTAGTGGGGCTTTATTAGCGGCAACATTAAGGACAGGTTTTGGAATCGGAATGGACGGCAAACTGCCAAGAGAGGGGACAGCAGAACGAGCGATAATGGAAGCAAAAAATAATACTTATGCTTTAACCGCTGAACTATCGTTGAATAATAAGTTTTGGTTAACTCTTGGACTGTTACTTGGCGGCTATGAACATACATGGCATACTCAGGATAGACTTCATGGGCTTTATGAAGAGCTTGGAACAGTGCGCTATTATAGGCTAATACAAACAAATGTCCCTTACCCTGCAAATGCTGAGGCCTACTTGGGAGATAATTTCAGACTGTTTTCGAATAACTGCACGACAAGGTTTGGCTATTTACATCCAGGCCAGTATTTAGCTAATCATCAGTATACTGGATCAGGATATTATTGGAGGGATGATAGATAAAAATGAAAAACAATAATTATTTATACTTGTTACTTTCTATTTGTTGTTTGGCATTAACTTGTAATGGCATAGAAGGTATGGACTGCAATACTAAGGAAAATATGGCGCTAAAAAGTGATGAGATTTATTACAATCAAAAACCATATGCCCAGTTGCGCTATTTTAATGATGGTATATGTATAAGGGGTTTTGCCATATTCTATTATGAAACGGAAAAAGAAGTTTGGATAAACCCTAAAGAAGGCTGGACAGTAAAAGATCTTTCTAATGGGCAAACTTATTATAGAATATCTGATATCGAGAAAATATGGAATACGGGCAGGAGAGATGTAAAATTGTTATTGGGAAATAAGGTTGCATCTAAAAAAGAATTAATATCGTCTTGTAGCTTTGGCATAAAACTATCTGAGGATGGGGATTATATCTCTTATAAAACGCGGGGTCTCTTATCTGAGTCTTCGCATAAATATAAAATAATCAAATAAGGATGGAGTGAATCGGGAGTGAATCGGGGTCAAACCTTGATTTGTGATTAAGATCGGTAAGCGGGACAGGGTGCTTATTGGTGGGGGTGGTAAATGGGCAAAACACAAAATATAATAATGATATGCGCAAGTTTATTATTTCTTTTAAATGGCTATGCAATGGCAAGTAGACTATATCCTTTTCCTGAAAGCGGAGTAATAGTCCGAGACGATAATATTTATCATGGTGATAAGCTTTTTGCTGAACTTCGATATCTTGGAGACGCAAAGGCAGCACAAGGATTCTCGATTTTCTACCATCAATACAGTAAAGAAATTTGGATTTTTCCTAAGGAAGGATTTCATATTTTTATCGTCAGCGAGAATAAAAAATATTCTACAATACCAGAGATAAAGGAATGGTTGAATAAAAAGGCTAAAGAGAAAGGTTATACTATAACTGTTACTACAACTCATGGAGAAGTTCATATTCTTGATTCTAAAAATATCCGTTATACAAGAGGCGACAGGAGTGTAGGAGAATTCAAGCCAATGCCTTCTGCTTTTGACATCAAAATTTCCGAGGACGGCAAATACGTTTACTACAAGACAAAGGGAATCTTTTTTGATTCATCGCATAAGTACTTAGTTGAATATGGCATCTCGAAATAGAGGACGTTATTCGATCTTCTCAAACAATTGTACTACAAGGTTTGGATATCTGCATCCTGCAAAATATTATGCCTACCATAATTATCCTGGGCAGGGTGCTTATTGGTGGGGGTGGTAAATGAAAAAAAATCATTTACTATCAAATACAATAAGAGTGTGCTTAAGTTTGTTGAGCTTATCAATATATTCGAGTGGGTGTGCGATGGCAAGTAATCTGTATCCTCTTCCTAAAAGCGATGTGAGGGTAATAGGAGATAAGATTTATCATAATGACAAACTGTTCGCCGAATTGCGTTATCTTTTTACCGATAAGGAACATCGCAAGCATAGAGGTCTTGCCATATATTACTATCCTTACAACAAAGAGGTTTGGATATTTCCAGAAAAAGGTTGGCGAATATTTGAAGGAGATAAAGAATATTATTCTCTACAAGAAATAGAAAAGGCATGGCAAAAAAAAGGTATAAGAGGGCTATTTTTCAACAATAAAAGAGCAGACAAAGGTGAAGCGATATATGCATGGTGCTTTGACGTGAAGATTTCGGAGGACGGCAAATATGTTTATTACAAAACGTCAGGAGTCTTTTTTGCTTCATCACACAAATACCTGGTTGAATATGGTGTCTTTAAATAAGAGATTTGGACATTTCTCTCCCGGCCAGGTGCGCTCCAGTACCGGCACAGAAACCAGCAACTACAACTTCACAGACCAGGAACTCGACCCCGAATCCGGTCTTTACAACTATAATGCCAGGCTTTATGATCCTGTTATCGGGAGGTTTATCAGCGCCGATACTATCGTCCAGGCACCAAGCGATCCGCAGAGCCTGAACCGGTACATGTATTGCCGCGGGAATCCGCTGGTGTATGTGGATCCGAGCGGGCATAGTAGTTTTTTTAGTAATGTGTTTCGTGCTCTTGACCCCTTAACTTACGCGACAAGACGGATTGCGGAGCATTACATCAGCAATATAGGAAATGATGACCTTCGCAGTTTTGTTCAAGGCATGGCTAATGGTTTTTTTGGTAGTATATCGCCACAAATTGCGGCCGAAGAGGGTGGTTTAACAGGCGCACTTGCCTGGGGAACCGGCGGTATTCTGTCATATTCCCATGAAGGCGGTTGGGGTGCGTCTGTAGGTGGAAGCTATTATTGTTTTTTTGGCGCCACAAGTTGGCAATCACGGGGTCCTGAAAGTGGTTGGCATCAAACTTTTGGCATAGGTTATCAAAAAGGCAATTTTATAGCCGGCTTTGCCTATACGTATCATTTTAGCGCAGATTATGGATCACCAAGTATTTATATCGGCGCTGCGGGCAAGCGCTGGTCGGCGGGTGTGAATTATGACTTGGGAACGGGTCATTTTTCTTCCTGGAATTATGTAAATGCAGGAGCTATATTCCTTGACGCGATGGATACGTATTACGCTAACACGCAAGATCGGTCGTGGGACAACGTATATGCGTGTTCAAATTGTAACGCTCTATCATTGGGTGAGAGAATAGGGGCGCAAGTGAATTGGCAGATAGATCACAGTGGCCTTAAACAAGCATTATTTTCCCCGGCAAACCCAGTAAATTGGGAAAAAGTACTTCTATGGTGGGGATTTGTTATGTGGTTAAACGATGATTATAAATTCAGTGAGCCATGGAATCATTCATTTTTCAAAGAACATAAATAATATTCCAAGTAGCAATCATAAATGATTTATAAACCATTTTAGGTAGAAACATGGAAATACCTTTTTCATATTACATCTCTTTTTGGGTTAAAGGATCACTATTGGCATTAGCAACAGGGTTTCTATTAACAATTTTTATTCCCCCTTTATTTGTAACTTTTCCCTACTTTGGCTTTATTGGGGTTTTTATTTATCAAGTGTTTATTTATAGGTATTTTAGAGGAGCTCGTAGAGGGGACTTCGAGTACAAATACAAAGAATCGATAATTGATAAAACACTAAACAGTTACATATTTAAATCATTTGGTTTTATTAAATATTTTAAGTTCAAAATGGATGACTTTAGTCAGATCCGTTCTGCACAATTAGAAATTCTAAAAGAGATACCTATCGGAAGCAATGAAAAAAGAATTAAAATTGCAGCTTATCTTAAAATTGCAGAAGTATATTCTACAGATGATGATATAATTCAAGAGGAGTTAGCATTGAAAAGAGCTATAGAAATAGAAAAGCATAATATTATATCCAATATAAGAATTGCTGTATTTTATGAGCGTTCGGGCAAAGGAGATGAAGCAATAAAACACTATCAAGCAGCTCTTAGTGATACTGAAATATATTCAGAACAAATACAAATTTATTTAAGAGAACAAATTAAACGTGTAAAAACAAGTGGACCAAGCAAAAGACCCCCTATGCCAGGTCTACGATATATTTCATGGTAACCGGGAACAACGGTGTCCAAGATTTCAAGTAAAACTAGGACAGATCCGCAGCAGATCCGGGTCAAACCTTGATCAGGGCGGTAGGGTAGTATTGGTGACGCCTATGATTTTAGGAGCTAATTGGGGTCAAGTCTGCTTTTGACTCTTTGGACATTTAAAAACAACATGGGGGGCAGTATTGGGGACAGTTTTAAGATAAAGCATAGATAGACTTTGGGAAAATATATAAAAACCGTTCTTTGACAATTGAATTTCAGGTTTTAGGTAAATGGCACTATCGATCTGGTCTATGACGCTATCGGCAGACGGGTTAAAAAGACCAATGGCGCCTCAACTACCTACTACGTCGGCGACCATTTCGAGATCATTAACGGAGTTTATACCAAATATATTTTTGCCGGCAACACACGGATAGCGATGATCAAGGGTGGCGCGATCTACTACTTTCACAAGAACCACCTCGGCAGCTCAAGCGCTATGAGCAACTCAGCCGGCCAGCTCACAGAGACCACAGAACACATGCCTTACGGCCAGGTGCGCTCCAGTACCGGCACCGAAACCAGCAACTACAACTTCACCGGCCAGGAATTCGACCCTGAATCCGGACTTTACAACTACAACGCCCGGTTGTTTGATCCGGTTATCGGGAGGTTCATCTCGGCGGATAGTGTTGTGCCTGATTGGACTGATCCGCAGAGTTTGAATCGGTATGCTTATTGCCGGAATAATCCGCTGGTGTATGTGGATCCAACAGGAAACGAATACGATTTTTGGTTTATCCCGCTTTTGCATGACCCATTTTGGAACGATCCATCTCGGTATTTTGGGCCGCCATCTTGGAAGAATGATCCGGCTGTTTCTGAGTATATTTATCCCCAGTATTCTTCAAAACAAAGCTATGATTTTAGGATACCTGGCATATCTCATTACAATTTTAATAAATCTATGTACTCCGCTGAAAACTTGCAATATACTATATTGAATTTAACTACCGGTGCTGCCCGATATTTGGGAGTTGAGGCTGCGATGCAGCTGCAGCTGGGATTATATTTTTTGAATGAATTTGAACATGATCTCGCAAATTATTCCGCCGGGCTGGGAGATGCTCTGCTTTTAGGTTTTGGAGACGAATTGCGCGGTTTAACAGCCGATGCATTAGGTTTAAGCGATGTGGTAGACCCATGTTCGGGTTCATATAAAGCTGGTGGCTGGACTTCCTTTGCTTTTGGTTTTTCACGACTGGGATATGCTGCTTTGGCAAAAGGAGGTTCTCTTGTGGCTTCTTCTGGCGCAGCTGCTTCAGCTTTTAGAGGCTCTCTTAAAAATGCGTTTAGATTTGGACTTGGTAAAGGTTTTCGTAATCCAAATTTAGCAAAATATGCCAGTGATGCTGCTTTGAGGGCAGCAGCAGGCAGAACGAATTCTCTTGTTAACGCTTATGGTGTTGGTGTAGCCGTAGCGGGTGCGTCAGGAGGATACTAATGAAGACATATCCACTTAAAGATAAAAATAGTTTTCAAATTGGGTTTGAGATAGAAAATGTTTATATTAGTTTGAGAAAAATTGTTAAGCTTCTATCAACCATTAAAAAAGTCTCTAACATTAAACCCAGACGATTATTTGATTTTTCAAATGAGAATCATATAGAGTTTGATTATGCGGGGAATAATTTTGTTGTTATGGAACCTTTTGGCGACAACAGCCGGTATTGGATAGGGCCGAAAGGTGAACCAGATACAAAAGTTGACGTATCAGATATTGAGAATGTTTTCATACAATATAATCCTTCGATTTTTATCGAGTTTTTAGGTGATTTGATTTCTCTGAATTTTAAAAAATTACTAGGAATTGAAAGATAGGAAACAAGGTCAGAATTGGGGTCAAGCCTGCTTTTTCAGAATTGGGGTCAAGCCTGCTTTTGGCTCTTGGGAGATTTAAAGCAACATAGGTGGCAGTTTTGGGGTCAGTTTTAAGAGAAAGCAAAGATAGATTTTGAAAAAATATATAAAAAACGTTCTTTGACAATTGAATATGAAAGTAGTGCCCGGTAAGCACATTAACACATCC
>DYJH01000167.1 GCA_020723255.1 Desulfonema limicola
CCGTATCGCAACCCTCTTTTGTTCCTGTAAGATGAAGTTCATCCCGCAAGACCTCCAAAAGAGTCTGATTCGGCGCTGCCGCTACCTCGTAGGCCTCTCCGTTAACTTTCAATTCCACCATTCTTTTCATTACGCTTGCCCCCCCTTCATATCTTCCCATGTCTTTGTGCAGGCGCGCTTTACAAATACCTTAACCATCTCTTTCAAATACCAGGCTGAATAGCCATGATTCGGATAAGGCGCAATTTCTTCATGCGCCTGCAAGGCTGCCTTTTCTATCAGATCAGCGCTTAATTTTGCTCCTTGTAAAACCGCTTCCGCTTTAACGGCTTCTACGGGAGCGGAGCTCACAGATGTAAGCCAGATCTTGGCGTCTTTAACCGTCTCTTTATCTACCGTCATATAGGCCGCCGCACCCACAATGGGAAAATCAATCGACCCTCTCTCCCGGTACTTCACATAAGCCCCATAGCTTGAGGGCGAAGGCTTCTTCACATGGATTTCTGCTATCAGATCTTCCGGCGATAAGGCATAAGCTTGCTCACCCTTGCCGGAATAGATTTGCGAAAGATCGAGAAGGCGTTCTCCCGCAGAACCCATGACCCGCACCTTAGCCCCAAGAGCCAGTAAAACCGGCGCAACATCGCCTGAGTAAACGGCAAAACACTTCTTGCTCTTCTTGATCAGATTGCAGACCTCGCCGCCCCTTTTAAAACATTTTTCCCATACAGACTGGCCGAAAAGATGGGAATGATCATAGTAGAGACACCTTGTATCCTGGCACAGGTTTCCCCCCAGAGTCGCTGTATTACGAAGCTGAACCGACCCTACCGCCCGCGCAGCTTCCGATAGAGGTGCAAGATTGCCTTTCAGCAAAGAAGATTCCTCCATCTCCCCAAGGGTGGTTAACGCGCCTATCTTGATAATATCACCCTCCTCAGTAATCGATCGTAAACCGGGAATTGCCTGAAGATTGACAAGCGTCTGTGCCTCTGTCACCCTTCTTTTGAGTTTCGGCAGCAAATCAGTTCCACCGGCAAGGCCCTTCGCCTTTCCTTTATGCAAAGAGAGCAGATTAACCGCGTCCTGTATCGTTTCCGGCTCAAAGTATTCAAAATTCGGCAGTCTCATTTTACTCTTCTCCTTTCTTTTTCTTCAGCTCTTTTAGAATCATCTCGGAGGTTAAAGGAAGGCCTTTAAACCTTATCCCGGTAGCGTTATGGATGGCGTTTAGTATGGCCGGTCCGATCGGTCCCACGAGTCCTTCAGCCCCTTCTTTAGCTCCAAACGGGCCACCCGGATCATTTGATTCAACAAAAATGCTGGACATTTCCGGCATATCCACAGCCGTAGGCATCTTGTAGTCCAAAAAATCGGGATTTAAGGTCTTTCCGTCCTCTACAACAATGTCTTCAAACAATGCATATCCGAGGCCCATCTGGCATGCTCCCCCTAATTGACCTTCCACACCTAAAAGATTGATCACCCGGCCACAATCATGACTATGATATAAGTTTGTTACTTTTACTTGCCCTGTGTCTTTATCCACTTCTACTTCCGCAACGACAGCGCCAAATGTGTAAGCCGGTGAAAAACTTCCGTATCCCGTAACCATATTAAGTTCCGCCTGTTGTTTGGGATCAGGATTCCAGGTTCCTTCTCCCATAATACTCATCCCTTGATGGGTAATCTGACACAAAGCAACCGCTTCTGCAAAAGACACTCCTTTTTCAGAAGACCCCTTTATATATATACGCTGATCACGGGCCTCAAAGTCTTCAATATTCGCTTCGAATTTTTCGGCAAGAGTATTAAAAAGTTTTTGCTTCAGATCAATTGCAGCTCTTTTTGCGGCATTGCCGGCCTGGAAAGTACAACGAGCCGAAACCGAAATTAAATCCGGCGGACTATGATCCGTATCCACGGACGTGATCCTTATATCTTCTACTTTTAATCCTAATTCTTCAGCCGCAATTTGACAAAGCACTGTATCGGAACCCTGGCCTACATCCGTTACACCGGATAGTATACTTGCTGTTCCGTCCGGATTTGCTTTAATGAAAATTGTTGAGGATGCGGTTTGGGGGCCAAGCATAGGGAGTTGGTTACCGCTGAAAAGGCCCGTACTTGACATACCAATACCTTTAAACGGCGGCAGCTTCTTATATTTTTTCTTCCATTCCGAACCTTCGCCAACCTTTTGGAGGCACTCTTGCAGACCACCGCTTGATATATAAAAACCATTTACGGTGGTATCTCCTGCTTTTAAGCCGTTCTTCATCCTTAATTCTATAGGATCTATACCCAATTCTTCGGCTACCAAATCCATTTGAATTTCAGAAGCCAGGTATGACTGTGGAGAAGTAAATCCCCGCATGGGTGTGCAAGGGGAATTGTTTGTATAATATCGCCTGGATTCAAACCTAATATTGGGCTGCCTATAAACATGACTCAACCATAGAGCTGCAAGAAAGGTAACTACAGGCCCAAGGCTGTTATATCCCCCGCCATCTAGCATAATATTTGCTTGGCGACTTACAATAGTACCATCTTTCTTTACTCCGATCTTAATATTAATTTCCGCGGGATGTCTTCTGCTGCTTGCAGCAAATTCTTCTTCCCTGGTGTAACAAATCCTGACAGGTTTACCGGTTTTTTTCGATAAGATGGCGCAATGAAGATCCAATGGATAAAGTCCGGCCTTTCCTCCAAATCCACCCCCGACATGGGGTTTAATTACCCTTACGTTTCCCTCCGGTATATTCAAAATGAGTGCAAGATGTTGCTTATTTACAAAAGGAGATTGCGTTGAAGTCCAGAGGGTCACTCTCCCTGAGGAATCGTAGTTTGCTACAGCACTGTGGGACTCCATAAAGCAATGTTGAACCAGATGGGTTACAAATCTGTCTTCTCTGACATAGTCTGATTCTTTAAAGCCTTTATCAACATCCCCGAAGTCCATTAATATCGTTGTATTTATATTTCCTGGAATGTGATCGTGGATTAAGGGAGCATCAGGCTTAACGGCCTCTGCAATTGTAAATACCGCCGGAAGCTGTTCGTATTCCACATGGATGTAATTAAGGGCTTCTTGGGCAATCTCTTCACTGATAGCAGCAACCGCTACAACCTCGTCTCCAACAAACCTGACTTTGTCCTGCGCAAGGAAATATCTGTCAGCACTATCAGGAACTGTTGTCATCGAGACTGAATATGGAACTTTAGGAATATCGCGCCCGGTAATAACAGACCTTACACCCTTTATCCTTTCTGCTTTACTTGTATCAATGCTTATGATTTTGGCATGGGGATAAGGGCTTCTCAGAATCTTGCCATATAACATTCCGGGAAGCACAATGTCTGTTGTATATACCGCTTCACCTTTGCTTTTTTGTATTCCTTCCACGCGTGGAATTGGTTTTCCTATTACTGAATATCCTTCGTATTTCATATCATCTCCTTTGTTATTGCCTGTGCAACAGCCCGCAGACATTGTCTTTGAGAACTAATTTCAATATATTTAAACGTGTAAGTAAAGCAATTAACACGCCAGGATTATAATATTATTATATTCAATATATTATGCGTACTAAATAAACAAAGTACCGTATTAGGCATATTATAGGTTCCATATCCGGCTGAAATGTGCTAATAATGCTATATATGAAATATATATTGCCATAACGGAGATTGAGAAAATGAATGACAAGGATTTTTTTCATCAGGCCACATTACGCATTTGTGGAAGTCTTGAACTTGATTTAGTCGTTGAGGATTGTTTTAATTTCTTAAAGCAATTTATGCCCATAAATACCATGTCGTTAAACATTTATGATCCGGACATGGGAGCCAGCCGAAATATTGCCCAAATAACAGAGCATGAAACCATGTTATTCGGATCTCCCATACCCCTTTCCGCTGAGGCCAGGGCCTTTCTTGAAAGGCCAAAACCTTCCAAGGTTATGTTCGTTAACTACCCTGAGGACAATGTTATCAGCCGGATACTATCCAGAGCTTTTAAAATAAAAAGATTATCAAGTATGGTATTGTTCCTTGAAACGAAGGAAAAGCTTTTGGGAGGTGTATCATTGTTCTACAGCGGTCATGATAAATATTTAAGTGAGCATGCCCGGCGCCTTGCCCTCCTGCATGACCCGTTTGCCGTTGCTATGTCCAATACCTTGAGATACCATGAGGTAATTAAGCTAAAAGATATGGTGGTTGATGACAACCGCTATCTCAGCCGGGAACTTCACCGTATCAGCGGCGAAGAAATCATCGGCCAGAATCTCGGATTGAAGGATGTGATGGAAATGGTAAGGCAGGTGGCGCCCCTGGACAGCAGTGCACTCCTTTTGGGAGAAACCGGCGCCGGCAAAGAAATAATTGCAAATGCCATTCATTACCAGTCTCATCGCAGCAGCGGGCCGTTTATCAAGGTCAATTGCGGGGCCATACCGGAAAGCCTTCTTGACAGCGAACTGTTCGGGCATGAAAAAGGTGCATTTACAGGGGCTGCGTCACGGAAACGGGGCCGTTTTGAGCGCGCACATACAGGATCCATTTTCTTGGATGAAATAGGGGAACTACATCCGCAGGCCCAAGTAAGACTGCTCCGGGTTATTCAGAATATGGAACTTGAGAGAGTCGGCGGGGAAAAACCAGTTCCTGTGGATATACGGATCATTGCCGCCTCCCACAGAAATCTGGAAGAAATGGTGCGGGCCGGGAAATTCCGGGAAGATTTGTGGTACCGGCTGAATGTATTTCCTATTACGGTTCCTCCGCTTAGGCACAGGCTTTCGGATATTCCCTCTCTGGTGAACTATTTTATAGAACGGAAATCAAGGCAAATGAATTTGCAGAATTACCCGGTTCTTGCGCCCGGCGCTATTGAGCGTTTGCAGTCTTACCACTGGCCCGGCAATGTGAGAGAGCTCGAAAATGCTGTTGAAAGGGCATTGATCCGAAGCCGCACTGCATCTGCCTGCGAACCGTTAAGATTTGATGATTTCCCTCCTGCAGAAGCTCAGGTAACGAACCGGAAGATTTCAACTCAGGAAGTACTGCCCCTAAAACTCGATGATGCCATGAGAGAACATATTCAAAAAGTGCTGGGTATGACAAAAGGAAAGATTCAAGGAAAGAACGGGGCGGCAGCCATTCTGGGCGTTCATTCCAGCACTCTAAGAAACCGCATGATTAAATTAGGAATTCCATTTGGCAATAAACAAAAAAAAGGAATAATTCGAAATGGTAGATTATAGTTTGCCTAAAGACTCTCGACAAAGAATTTATAGAACCATTTGCCATGAATCAACAGACAGAATCCCAAAAGGCGAACTATGCATTTCGGATGACGTAATAAGGCGTGAATTGAATTGCAGCCACGTTGGGTTTGAAGAAAGACTTGAATTTATAAATATTATCGGACTTGATATTTATACTATTTTTCCGGTTTTTCAATTTGAGAAAGATAAGATTCCAGACCCCAGAGAAGCAAAATGGCCGGACATTGAAAAATGGACTAACACCTCGCTTTTTACTTTTGTAGTTTTGGATGGGGCGTTAGAAACCGGCATGCGCACACAGGGATGGGCTGAATTTTTAAAACTTATGAAAAAATCACCATCGAGTCTTGTATCTTTCATTGATGCGGTTGAAAAATTAAACACTTCCATATTCAGAGAGCTTGCGCAAAAAGGGATAGATGGCATCATTCTGGCTGACGATGTTGCTTTCTCCAAAGGGCTTATCATAAATCCTGAAATACTCAGGAAACACTTCATGCCTTCTCTTGCAAGACAGGTTGAAGAAATCAGCCGTTTGGGAATTCATGCTTTTTACCATTCTGATGGCAACTATCAGGAGATTATTCCGGATCTGATTGAAATCCATTTTCATGGCATTCAATGCATAGAACAGCGCTGCGGAATGGACATAACAGAGCTTCAGAGCAAGTACGGGGATAAAATATGTTTATGGGGTCATATTGATACAGATGATACATTGAAAGCACATAACCCTGATTATCTGCAAGCCTTTTCAGATTCCCTGCAAATGCTTTCTAAGCAAAAAGGGTTTATCCTTGGCACAAACTGCGGCCTCTATGAGGGTACTAATATAGCTGGTTTAAAAAAGATTTATAAGGCTATATAATCCAAAAAACGCACTTATTCTTACAAAAGCCATTGATTTTATCTATTGCCAATCCAAGTTATTATTGAAATTATTTATTGGACTGACGATTTATTTCCATGTATCAGTAATCCGCATTTTTTTATTATAAAAAGGCAGTTTTTTTCTTGACTTACATATGTCATTAATGACATATGCTTTCATCTACTATCTGAACTATTAATTTTTCGGGAAATGGATATTAATGGATATTAAAGGAAGATATATTGTTTTATGAATCTCGCAAGAATATTTTACATCTTGTAAAGAATTGCGACATATATTTATAGTTTTTTTTACTGCCTTTTATAAATTAAAGATTGTCTATCTGATTAATTACTATGCGGTTTAGGATGTTATGTTTTGTTGTTAATAATATTTATTCTGGCATGTCCTTTGCTGAATTTTAGACGTGTTGTTTAATAATCCTGCCATAGCCAGATAAAATGTACAAAAACTATATGATGAGCTGACAGTTGAGTTAAAGTTGATAATTGATGAACAGTTAATCTGCAGTAAAGGAGGAGTTAAAGAAGATGAAAAAAATATGTTTAATTGTATTGGCTGCAATTGCCTTATCGGTATTTGCAATAGGCCCTTCATGGGCTGGTAGTGTTGATAAGCTGATAGACAAACTGGTTGAGAAACAAATTCTTACCAGACAGGAAGCAAAAGAGCTCGTGGAGCAAATGCAGGCAGAAGAAGCAAAAGAGGCTAAAGAGAAAAAAGAAGTTGCCGCTGCAAGTACGTCCACTGCTTTTAGTATGCCGGATTGGGTGGCAAATACTAAAGTAACGGGTGATGTTAGGGTTAGACATGAGACATCGGATACCGTAGGCGATACCGATTCGACTAACCCGAAGAAGGCGATACCAGATCGAAACAGGGAACGTGTGAGATTAAGACTTGGTGTTCAGACAAAAATTAATGAACAGTGGGATATCGGTTTCGGCCTTGCATCAGGTTCAAGCGATCCCCGTTCGAATGATCAGACTCTGGAAGATACTTTCAGCGCCAAAGATATTAAACTGAGCTATGCATACGCTCAATACACCCCTGCTAAATGGGCAAGAATAATGGCGGGAAAATTCAAAAACCCCATATGGAACACAAATGACCTTATTTGGGACCCTGATATCAATCCCGAAGGAGCAGCATTAGCGCTGAAATATGAAGCAGTGAAAAACGTGGAATTGTTCGCCAACGTATGCGGTTTTACGCTCGAAGAGTTCAGCGGGAAAGCTAATGATCCATACATGATTGCCGTTCAACCCGGTGTAAATTTTAAGCTGCCCGGCAGCATGTACCTTAAAGCTGCTGGAACATATTATAATTTTAACTATGTTGATGGAAATGACTGGACAAAAAATGGCGGGTGGGGATTAGGCAATTCTAAAAAATCAAATTCTCAAGATGCGGCGGGCAACTGGCTGTATGACTATGATTCTTTTGTCGGTGACGCTGAATTTGGCATAACCAAAATACCCGGGCCGATTCCTTATGCCTCAGTATACGGACAGTATGTCCATGCTATAGGCCCAAGGGAGAACAATGACGGCTGGCTGGCCGGCCTTAAATTAGGCAATAAAGACATTAAAGATTTCGGCGACTGGCAGGTGTCATACAATTACAGACGTCTTGAAAAAGATGCATGGGCTGATTTCCTGGCAGACAGCAATGCTTATAACGGCAATACCAATATAAAGGGACATAAAATCTATACCAGTTTCGGAATATATAAGAATGTTTCTTTAGGACTTAATTATTTCAATTTTGAACACATTCAGAGAACATACGATGATACCCAAACTGTTCTGCAGGCGGATTTGAATGTAAAATTTTAAGTTCTGTATTCACCCTCCCCTTATCCCCTCCCATCAAGGGAGGGGTGGGGGAATTAGCGGGAGATGGTTAGGGTGTGAGGGGAAGAACTCCCGTTTTACGAACCGGTAACCTCTATTATATGCCTGCAAGTTTTGCCATTTTATCCGCTATAGAACCAAAGGCCTTTGCTACAGGAGAATCTGCGTATTTATCAGTTAAAGACGCTCCTGAATCTCCGCATGACACTACGTTGTGATCAAACGGGATTTTACCAAGAAATACTAATCCCATGGCATCTGCCGTTTTTTCTCCGCCCCCTGCGCCAAAAAGATCAATAGGCTTATTGCAATGCGGGCAGATAAAACCGCTCATGTTTTCGATAAGGCCGAATACTTCCATTTTTAATGTTTTGCAAAAGCTTATAGACTTTCTCACATCTGCAAGAGATACTTCCTGCGGTGTTGTTACAATAATGGCTTTTGCATCTTTGATAGTTTGTGCAACTGTCAAAGGCTCATCTCCTGTGCCGGGCGGGCTGTCGATAATCAAAAAATCCAGATCACCCCAATCGACTTCGCCTATAAACTGCTTTATAGCAGAATACTTGACGGGACCTCGCCAGATAATCGCTTCATCTTTATTTGGTATAAGCGCTTCAATAGATATGACAGCAAGCTTCTC
>DYJH01000168.1 GCA_020723255.1 Desulfonema limicola
ATAGGAGGAATATCCCGCCTTGTTAAGTTTTTACCCATATTTATGTCGCAGACCCCCCATTAAAGGGTTCGTCAAGTGTACTCATGGCTCTTATTAATAAGGAAAATGAGCCTCAAAAGGGGGGAAAATTGTACCACAACTTGAATTGTGAATTAAGCTTTTCAAATTCTATTTTCACCTTTCTATCTACTTTTGTTTGGGGGGAAGTTGGTGACATCAAAATATAAATTGACCATATTTCAAAATTCAATTTCAGTTCTTCTGCCTGCGAACAACCACATCAGGCTATCATGCAACCGGCTTGCCGCATTCCGGGGCAGACTTATCAGGTTTGGCATGACGGTTTGGGTACTTTTAATGAAAATCTTTTAAAATTCATCCGGCAATATTCTTACTCCGTGGATAACCGCTATCACATCGATTTGATCCGGCTTTATGCGGTAAATGATCCGATAAGGTTTTTCTATCAGTTCTCGGATATCTTCAGTATCATATTCCGGCACTTTTCTTCCGGAAAGCGGCTGTTCCGCAATTTGCTCAGAGCGTCGGGTAATCCTGTCAACCATTCGTTTCCCATAGGTCGGAGAATTGATGGCAATATATTCGTAAATGTTTACAAGATGTCCGATAGCGTTTTCTGTCCAGTGAACTCTCATTTTGACAGCCCAAATCTTTTACGTACTTCATTAACATTAACCGTCCGTCCTTCATCACTGTCTTTAATGCCTGCTTCTATTGCCTGGCGCACATAGATTTGGTACATCAAATCATCCCATGTGGCTTTGTCGGGCAATTTGTCCAACATCTTGTAGGCTTCGTTCTTTATGTTCTCGGTTTGCATCTTTTTAGCCTCCTAAAAATATAAAGTATATTTTATATTAAACACTTTCTTTTTCAATAACAAGCTCCTTCATGAGTTTTTGTTTAGTAAAAATTATGTTAATCGTGCTAATTAAAGCAGTTAGGTAGTATTAATCAAGTGATTGAAAGACCCCGCCGCAAGCAGCGGGGAATGCGCTCGCTGTTGCGGTTCAACAAGATGCACAGTTTTCCAGATTTTTTTTGGGGGAAGTATTTGGCACGCCCTTTATATTTAACGTTTTGGAATAACAACCTATTTATATTCGGTATATTTTTACCCATAAAGAATCTGGTCGGTGATCATGGAGAGGAAACGAATACCCGGATAAAAGAAATATCATTTTTGCCAGGAACCCGGAGCATTCCAAGTCTTCTGAAACGGACGATCATCGGCGAGTGAAAAAGTCATTATGTTTCAATAATATTCTTGCCTTAAGACATTCCAATTGTTATTATAATCCAGAATCCGGCTTTCCGGATAAAATGTTTCTTGGAGAAAACAGATGCAATTGGTAAAATTAGGAAAGAAAGGGCGGGGTTCGTTACCTAAAACTATTTTGCGACAGGCGGGTATCAGCGGAGAAACGTCGCTTCTGGTAGATACTACGGGTGACGTGTCCATCGTATTGAGACAGGCTGGTGTATATCTTATTGAAATTTATAGGGGGTCAGGGACGGGTATTGATTTATTGATATAGCACATTCTATTCTTTTGGATGATGGAGGGAGGCTATTAATAATATTCTTTGTAATTACCGAAAGCAGTTATCTATATTTATTTTCCGGTATAAATTCCCCTGCCAATTATTACTATCACCCCTTTTTTAAAAGCATTGCATAAAATACTTCTTATTTTCTTATCTTCAATTCTGGTTTTTCTTTTCAACGTGGAAATATCGACTCCCTTCTTTTTATTCCCCCTCACCCTGGCCCTCTCCCACCAGGGTGAGGGGACTGTATGGAGGATTTTCTGGGATAAAGGAGTCAGATCTGCTTTTGACTCTTGTTGGGGAATAAAGTCTTGAAGAAGACCGGCCGGGCCGTGAAGTTTATCCCACGGCCCCTGCCGGTCATGCGGAATATTTCATTTTGTTCCAAAGTGCCTTAAGAAGCGATAATATGTTCCTGACCGAATAGGAGTAATTAAGGCGCCTTCATATCAAATTTCGGTGAATGGCATTCGTTGCAATGCAGAACCGAAGCAGCGTGGTTCTTATGGCACAAAGTGCAGCGGGCTTCACCCATATGCGATTTGTGCGGGTTTTCGATTCCGGCTTTGGGGTTATCATACTTTTCTGTTTTCTTTGCAAGCTCAGCGTAACTCCCATGGCAGTTTATACAGGTGCTATCGTCAGGCCTTGCATGCGACAAGCCCTTCTCATGGCAGGATTCACATGCTATATCTTTATCTTTATGTTTGTCAATCTGTGGCATCCTATCCGAACCGGATACAGCAGGCGTCTGATTTATAATCATAATAAATGTCAACAACACTACTATTAGTACAGGGATTTTTATAGATTGCTTCATTTTTTACTCCTTTCCCAAAACTTCTTTGGCTGCAAACATACCCGCTAAACGACCACCGGGCAGCACAAATCCGACAGTTCCGCCTCCGGCGGCATTTTCTCCTGCTACAAACAGGCCTGGAATTGGGTCCCAGTTTTTATCCAGAACGTGGAATTGTTCATCAACTACAAGTCCCCCATGGGTGTTGAAACAGCTCCCGCCCTTTTGTCCCACTCCATAAAAAGGAGCTGTGCGGATAGGGTGCATATAAATCGGTTCCTTAAAAAAATCAGAATCTTCGCCTTTGTCACATAGCATATTGTAGTGATCAACCGTTTTAACCAGCGCATCGGGATCGAGACCTAATTTTTTTGCCAGTTCAGGGATACTGTCCGCCTTCTTTATGACGCCTTTCGCAACATACTCTTCAAATTGCTGCTCAAACCACGGGCAGGGATATTCACAGAATAGCGGGTGAAACTTTTTAATAATATCTTCCTTTTTTATAGTATTTGCATCAAACAGCGTAAAAGACTCCTGGTCCGGCTGGGCAATCGTTTGGGCTGCCTGATAGGGGTATACCATACCCCTGGTAACACTTTCACAGAAAAATCTCTTAGCCTTCTTGTTAACTGTAAGAGATTTCTGGCGGACCAACTGATTCGGCGCGCTATAAACCGTGGTGGCGCCATGTTCACGAAGAGCTCCTCCGTCCCAGATTTCGATTTCATCCATTCCGCGCAGATCAGCACCTATTGCCTGCGCCATCCTTATCCCGTCACCTGTAGCGCCCGGCATGCCCCAATAGCGGGCTGCTTCAGCCCGACGTGGTGAGCAGTAAGCTTTCAGCATATCAGTATTTGCGCCAAAGCCTCCTGTCGCAAGTATAACTGCCTTTGCTTTCACATACACCATTTTGCCGTCTATGTTGCTTGCGGCAATGCCGATCACACGTTTGCCCGATGTTACAAGTCCTTTTGCAGGATGTTCTTTAAGAATCTTAACTCCGATAGTTTTTGCTTTTTTCTCCAAAGCCTGCGTGAAGCCTTTGGCATTGTGCGGGTGCCATCTGTACCAGCCTTCTTCGGGATGTTCCGGATCAATGGGAACATGGACAAGACCTGGCGCAGGCAAACCGCCTGCGGGCTCGGTGGAATAAACCACACCCATATCCTCAAGCCAGTCAACAGTATCTTTTTGTTGTTCCATAATCTGACGCACAAAAGTGGCATTTCGTCCTGAAGTTGGATTTGGAGTGGCAATATTTTGAGAACCATCAGGATTCATTGAACCTTCAGCCATAACCCTTGCTCCAAGCGGCGGGGCCTTTATTCCAAACCTGTTCTGAAATCTGCTCCCAATGCCTCCGCCAATACACTCAGCAATTGAAGTGTCACCACCGCAGAATGCATTTTTCTCCAGCACTACGACCTTTACTCCATTTTCAGTGGCGGAAACTGCTGCAGCCAAACCGGCTCCGCCCCCGCCGGCAACAACAATGTCTGCTTCATAATCCCATTTTGAAGGAGCCGCCATATTCGGAAGCGGTTCTGCGTTTGGTCGTTTATCAGCCTTGCTTCCTTTGGTGCGCTCTGCCTTTTTTACTGCCGCTTCCGCTGTTTTTACCCCTAATTCAGCTATTGCCGCTGAACCAATAAGGCCGGCCCCGCCGGCTCCCGCCACTGTCAGAGCACCTTTTAAAAAACCCCTTCTGGATAAGCTTTTAGGTGATTTTTTCTCTATAGACTCATGGTTTTTGCCTTCAGCGCTCTCTTTTTGCTCGATTATAGGTTTTTTCATTATTTATTCCTCCGTATCGCTGATTACTACAATGACTTTCTTTGATACTTTCGTAAAAAGTCAAAAAATGACTTTTTACGAGTGCGTCTTCTATAACATTTTATTTTGTTACCACCAATAACTGATCCCCATCAACAGTATCCTTCTTTTTAACTTTAATTTCCTTTTTAATATCATAATACACACTTTTGTAAAAATAAAAACAACTATTAAATCGGTGTAAAACCTATTTAACCCTTGACAATGCCTCTTTTACTGCACGTTTTGTCATCACACGAGCCATTTCTTTTCTGTACGATGGAGGAACATCCACTATATTGGCAACAGGTTTCGCATCCTTATAAGCAAAGTTGGCAGCCTCTTCAATTACATCATTTGTGAGCTTTTTGCCTTTCATGGCTTCTTCTGCTTTAACAACCCGGATAGGCGCTGAACCGACAGATCCTAATACCACACGTGCCTCCTCACACAACCCGTCTTTCAGACTCAGTGTAACAGCAGCTGCAGATAAGGCAAAATCAATGGATTTCCGGATACGAAGCTTCATGTATGACCCACCGCTATTGGATGCCGGGGCCGGAATCTGAACTTCGGTGATTAACTCATCATTTTTTAGCTTCATATAATCTTTGCCATCGTCATAGTAAAGATCTTTTACCGGGATAACCTTTTCTTTGTCCGTGCTTTGGATTTTGACCTTTGCATCCAATGCAATCAGTGCAGGCACAGTATCAGCCTGGGATATAGCAAAGCATTTTTTGCCCTTCTTCAGAACGTGACAGACATCTCCACCAAATTTCAGGCAAAGGCCTACCGATTTTCTGAAAAACTTAGACTGATTATAGTAACAACATCTGGTATCAAGACAAATATTACCTCCTATAGTACCCATTCCCCTCAAATGTGGCGATCCTAAACACTTTACAGCATCTGCCAATACAGGAAAATGCTCTTTAATCACATTCGATTGTTCTAAATCGCTTATCAGAGTCAAAATGCCAATTTTTACATCCTTCCCATTTTGTCTGATATAGTTAAGATCAGAAATTCCTTTGAGACCTATCAAATAGTTAGGAGTCTTAACCCTTTGCTTCATGGAAACTAAAAGATCGGTTCCACCGGCTATCACCTTTGCATTCTTATTGTACTCTTTAAGCATAGAACAAGCTTCAGAAATAGACTTGGGTGAAAGATAATAAAAACTTGGTAAACGCATTATAATTCCCTCCTGTAAATTATATTAATTACTTTTCATCCTACGTCTGTTGTTCTGCTGTCACTTTTACTGCCTCGATTATTTTCACATAACCTGTGCAGCGGCAAAGATTCCCGGAGATGGCTTCCCTTATTTCATCTTCAGTGGGCGAAAGATTTCTGTCAAGCAAAGCTTTTCCTGTCATGATCATTCCGGGAGTACAGAAACCACACTGGATAGCCCCATGATCAACAAAGGATTTTTGCAAAGGATGCAGTTCCCCCTCTTTAGCCAACCCTTCTATTGTCAGAATATCTTTCCCCTGCGCTTCTATGGCAAGGGTAAGACAGGAAAGCACCGGCCTTCCGTCCATAAGAACTGTACATGCACCGCATGCCCCAAGATCACAGGCTTCTTTTGATCCTGTAAAGCCAAGCTCTTCTCTTAAAACCTCTAGAAGAGTTCTGTTAACATCTGCAGCTATCTCATACTCCTCCCCGTTTACCTTCAGTTCTATCAGCTTTTTCACGTTAGCACCTCCTTTTACTCTTTTTACCTTTCATTGCTTTTAAAATTTTGTCCGGAGTAACAGGCAGCTCCTTCATTCTCAAGCCTGTTGCGTTATATATTGCATTGACAATGGCGGGAGCCACAGGAATGGTCGTTCCTTCACCCGACTCCTTTGCACCAAAAGGACCCGCCGGATCATACTCTTCTACAATAACGGATGTAACTTTTGGCATGTCCAATGCCGTTGGAAATTTATAGTCCAAGAATGAAGGGTTCAGAACCATCCCTTTAACCGTGACAGAATGCTCGCTTAATGCATAGCCCAACCCCATCTGGACAGAGCCTTCAAGTTGTCCTTCAACCCTGATCGGGTTTATAGCCTTGCCGCAGTCATGGGCTGCAGTTATACATTTAACCTCTATTATGCCTGTTTCCCTGTCAACTTCCACCTCGGCAAAATAAGAACCAAAGCTGAAGGCCGGACTTATGTCACCCTCACTTGTAACAAAATTGAATGGCGGGGGGTCATAAAATCCTTTTCCGATAACAGGCATTCCTTTATTTACCGTTTGAGTTGCCAGAATCGCATCAGTAAAGCTCATCCCTTTTTCCGGAGTTCCCTTAACATAGATCTTCCTGTCTCTTGCCTCCAGGTCATCGATATTTGCCTCTAATTTTTTGGCAACAACCTCCAAAAGCTGGTTTTTAGCATCGGCCGCAGCATTTTTTACAGCATTTCCTGCAAACATCGTGACCCTGCTGGAGTAAGATCCGTAATCTACCGGGGTAAGTTCCGTATCAGCAGATACCACCCTTATATCGTTCAGATGAACACCAAGCTCCTCGGCCGCTATCTGGGCAAGTGTTCCATCCGAGCCCTGCCCTATATCGGATGCACCTGTTAGAAGAGTAGCAGTGCCATCGTCTAACAATCTCACGGTTGCGGCTGAAAATGAAGATGTTGAGCCAAAAAAATTAAAAGAAGCGCCCGATGCAAAGGACATAGTGCCGATACCCATACCTTTTCCTTCCTTCAGGTTGCCCCATTTATTCCCCCAATCCATTATTTCCCTTGACCGATTGAGACACCTTGTAAGACCGCAGCTTGCGATCTTTGTTCCTAGCACGGTTGTCTCACGCTCCTTTCGTGCGTTTTTTAATCTGATTTCCACTGGATCTATTCCTAGTTCCTCCGCAATCAAATCCAATTGCGAATCAATTGCAAAATGTACCTGGGGAACAGAATGTCCCCTCATCGCACCGGAAACCTGATTGTTGCTATAAACCTGAAAACCTTCATACTTTAAATTTGGAATGTTATAGGTAGTTGTGACCGGTGCAAGAGGGATATTTATTGCCAAAACCCCGGTGCTGTTATATGCCCCCGTATCGGAAATTATCCGAAAATGTGAAACAGATATCGTACCATCACGCTTAGCCCCGCTTTTTAAGTAAACCCTCATGGGATGTCTTCTTCTTGAAAAGCTGAATTCCTCTTCCCTTGTACCCATGATCTTGACAGGTTTACCGGTCTTAATGGATAACAAAGCCGCACAAAAATCATAGGAAGACATATCAACCCTGTCACCAAATCCGCCTCCCAGATAAGGCTTTATAACCCTGATCTGACTTTCCTTAAGCCCTAATGTCAGTTCCAACTGCTTGTGTAAATAATATGGGCTCTGAGTGGTTGACCATAATGTCAGCTTTCCTGAATCGTCATAATTAGCCAAAGCGGCATGTAGCTCCAAGGGAACATGATCTACGGGCTGTGTGACAAATTCATCCTCCCTGACGTAATCTGCCTCCCTAAAAGCCTTGTCAACGTTTCCAAACTCCCGCTCAAGCATGAAGCTGATATTGTTTTGTGCATGATCATGAATTTTGGGAGCCCCCGGTTTCATCGCCTCTATGGGATCAAATACCGCAGGAAGCTCCTCATACTCCACTTCAATCAGATCCAGTGCCTCTTCAGCAATATCTTCACTTGTTGCCGCAACGGCTGCAACCTCATCTCCTATGTATCGCACCTTGTCTATCGCAAGAGCAAATTCATCAAAGGTTTGGGGGAAAAGCCCTACAAAACCGTATTTGACGCCTATGGTATCTTTTCCGGTTATAATTTTTTTTACTCCGGATAGTCTCTCCGCCTTTTCGCTATCAATATTTAATATCTTTGCATGAGGATAATGGCTTCTTAAGATTTTACCAAACAACATTCCGGGTATAGAATAATCACTGGCGAACAGAGCTCTTCCGGTTGCTCTAAGAGGATCATCTGTTCTTGGAAGGCTCTTTCCTACTACTGAATATTTTGTCATGGTTTTTCTCTCTTTTTCTTTAATTCTTCAAAAATCTTGGCCGGAGTCACAGGGACCTCCCTGAATCTTATGCCAGTCGCATCGTATATAGCATTTAAAATGGCAGGCGGCGTGGGGTTCATCGCGCCCTCACCGCACTCTTTTGCCCCAAAAGGACCCATAGGCTCATTGGGTTCTACAGAAATGGTTTTTATTTGAGGCATATCCATCGACGTAAATATGGGGTATCCCAGAAAGGAACAATTGAGCGGCAAACCATTTTCCGTTACAATATTCTCACACAAGGCATAACCCAAACCCATGTGAACAGATCCCTGAAGTTGACCTTCAACCGCCATCGGGTTTATGGCATAGCCGCAATCATGGGTTGCCACAAATCGCTTTATATCTATTTGTCCGGTTTCCTCGTCTATTTCCACCTCTGCGAAATGAGCACCGAAAGACATGGCAGGAGTA